>NZ_JBHSOA010000051.1:153575-188400 GCF_042655885.1 Streptomyces chlorus | reverse complement strand
GGGCGGCCGCTTCGCCCTGCGGTCGTCCTGCGAACGGGCGGGCCGGTCCGGCACCGCCGTCCGTACGCGTGCCTACGGCGGACGGCCTACTCGGCCGCCCCGTACATCCGGTCCCCCGCGTCGCCGAGGCCCGGCACGATGTAGCCGTGCTCGTTGAGGCGCTCGTCGACCGACGCCGTCACGACGGTCACCGGGGTGCCGGCCAGCTCGCGCTCCATGACCTCGACGCCCTCAGGAGCGGCCAGCAGCACCACCGCGGTCACATCGTCCGCGCCCCGCTTGATCAGCTCCAGGATCGCGGCGACCAGCGTGCCGCCGGTGGCCAGCATCGGGTCCAGCACGTACACCTGACGCCCGGAAAGGTCCTCCGGCATCCGGGTGGTGTACGTCGAGGCCTGCAGCGTCTCCTCGTTGCGGATCATGCCGAGGAAGCCCACCTCGGCGGTCGGCAGCAGCCGGACCATGCCGTCCAGCATGCCGAGGCCGGCCCGCAGGATCGGCACCACCAGCGGGCGCGGGTGGGAGAGCTTGACGCCCGTGGTCCGCTCCACCGGCGTCTGGATGTCGACCTGCTCGGTGCGCACGTCGCGCGTGGCCTCGTAGGCGAGGAGGGTGACCAGCTCGTCGGCAAGACGGCGGAAGGTCGCGGAGTCGGTGCGCTGGTCGCGCAGCGTGGTGAGCTTGTGTGCGACCAAGGGGTGGTCGACGACGTGGAGACGCATGTCCCCACATTAACCGGGCAGGACCGGGCCCGGCTCCCCCGCACACGGCAAGCCCCGCTGCCCGCCACCACTCCTTCGCTGGCGTCAAACCGCCCGTCGGGGGGAAAGTGGGAGGGACGGACTGGGGTGATGAAGCAATGCCTGAGCGGAATTCCCGAGACGAGCCGCCGGTACGCGAGACACCCGTCGGCCTGCGCGGCGCATCGGGCGCGGCCGACGCGGTCGACGCGGCCCGCGCATCGGAGGTGTCCGGAGTGTCCGGGGTACCCGGCATGACCGGACCGCCCGGGGCGGACGAGACGGACGCCGAGCGGCGGCGGCGGCGCGCCCGGTTCCTGCGCGAACTCTCCGAGGCCCGGGAACTGCGCAACCGGGTCCAGCCGCGCCGCGCCAAGGCGGCCCGGCTGCGACACGCGATGCGCATGCGGACCTTCCGCTGGTAGGAGTCCCATGGCCTCCCCAAACGGGACGCTCCTGGTGAGCGGGGTGCCGCCAACACGGCGGAAACAGGCCCGGCTGCGGGAAGATCGCGGCTCATGCGGGTGTTTGCCTCGTGGCCGTACGAGGACGGCAGCCCGAGCCGCGTACGATCCGCTGTGGCGGCGGCGAGCGTGCCGACGGGTCCCGGGCAGGCTCCGGGGGACACTCGGCGGCGCGGGATCAAAACTGCCGGACACAGGGAGCCGAAGACGTCCCCTGCCGGCCTTGTTTCTGCCACGATTCCGAATGGGCGGGGCTCGTAGAACACTCCTCGTCCACACACCTCCGCCGGGGGGATTCCCAACCGGCACGCCTAAGACCAGTGGGAGAGTCACGGTGTACTTCGCCGCACTGCTCGCGCGCACCGAAGACGGGTGGGAAGCGAGCGACACGGAGCTCGACAATGTGGAGACCCTGTCGGATCTGGCCGACCTGGCCCGGGAAGCCGCCCCCGACGAGGACACGGTGCTCGTGCTGATCGAGCAGGAGGACGGCTGGTTCGGCGTCGTCCGCGTGGACGGCGAGGACGACCCTCGTATCTACGTGTCCGACGCCGCGGCCGCCGCCCGCAGCAGCTACGGCGAGATCCTGCTCACCGACGAGCTGCTCGGCCGGGAACCCGGGGTCGGCGGCCCCGACCTGGACGCCCTCGACCTCGACGGCACGGAGGACGGTGAACCGGACGACGACAGCACTGGCGAGGACGGTGCGTCGGACACCGGTTCCACCGATTCCGTGCCGCACGGGCCGGTCGGCGACGCCCTGGTCCTGGACGACCTGGGCGTGAGCGCGAAGGACCTGCGCTCGCTGTCCGGGGACGCCCTCGGCGAGATCGCCGAGGTCCTGGGCGCCGCAGAGGTCCTGGAGACCGTCCGCTGACCGGGCCCACCCCACCCGACCCGGTGCGCGACCCCTGGCGGGCCGCGATGCGCCTCGCCCTGGGCGAGGCCGAGCGGGCCGTCCGGCGCGGGGACGTACCCGTCGGCGCGGTCGTCCTGGCGCCGGACGGCAGCACCGTGCTGGCCTCCGGGCACAACGAACGCGAGGCCACCCGCGACCCCACCGCGCACGCGGAACTGCTCGCCCTCCGGCGGGCCGCCGCGACGCTGGGACAATGGCGGCTGACCGACTGCACCCTCGTGGTGACGCTGGAGCCCTGCACCATGTGCGCGGGCGCGATCCAGCAGTCCCGGGTCGACCGGATCGTCTACGGCGCCCGGGACGAGAAGGCGGGCGCGGTCGGCTCCCTCTGGGACGTCGTCCGCGACCGGCGGCTCAACCACCGGCCCGAAGTCGTCGAAGGAGTGCTTGCCGAGGAGTGCGCGCGCCTGCTCACGGCGTTCTTCCGGGACCGCTGACGGCGGGGCCGCCGCGTCCCGAATATCGATTTCAAACCATCGCGCCGTGTGCTGTAGGGTCTCTCTCGGTAGCGTGTCCGAGCGGCCGAAGGAGCTCGCCTCGAAAGCGAGTGTGGCGCAAGTCACCGTGGGTTCAAATCCCACCGCTACCGCTTCCGAAGGGCCCCGTCGTCAGACGGGGCCCTTCGTGCGATCATGGGCCCGCTCGCAGCAAGAGTGACGCCTGTGCACCACAGTGGCACCAGTGCGCACCAGTGACAGGGGGAGGGCCGCGATGGCGGTGAACGCGAAGAAGGTCGCCGTCTACGTCCTCGTGGCCTTCGCGCTGTATGTGATCATCACGGATCCCGTCAAGGCGACCGGCTACGTCCAGATAGCGTTCGAGGGCATATCCGACGCCGCGACCGCCGTCGGGGACTTCATGACATGGCTCGCCAACGGAGGAGACTGATGATCCGCCACCTGGTCCTCTTCAGGCTGAACGAGGGCGTGGAGCGCGACGATCCGCGCGTCGTGGCGGGTGCGGAGGCGTTCCGCTCGCTCGAGGGCAAGATCCCGGAGATCCGCTTCTGGGAGTGCGCCTGGAACATCAGCGACCGGCCCATCGCCTACGACTTCGCCATCAACTCGGCGTTCGACGACGCCGACGCGCTGCGCCGGTACGTGGAGCACCCGGAGCATCAGGCGGGTGTCGGCCTGTGGCGCGAGTTCGCCACGTGGGTGATCGCCGACTACGAGTTCTGAGTCCCCGCCCCAGCAGCCCCCTGTCGCAACGACGGGGGCTTTTGCGCATTCTCAGCATGACGTGCCTCAACACGGAATATGCGGTGCTTGCGCACGGTGAGCATGTCTTGTGATGCTATGACCGCTTTTGACGGATGAGTTGACTGATGAAGAGGTGGCGTTGACCGTGTCGGCCAGTACTGCGCCGCCCCAGGACCAGGTGTCCGCCCTGACTCCGGCTCCGGCTCAGTCCCCGGACACTCCCGCCACGCCCGTCGACCCACCCTGCGCCACCTCTCCCCCCTCCTCCTCCGCGCTTCCTCCCTCCTCCTCCGCGTCCCCTCCCTCCTCCGCGTCCCCTGCCGGCCCCCTTTACGCCGCGCCCGCCGGTCCGCCCTCCGCCGCACCACCGCCTGCCGTCCTGTCCCCGGCCAAGCGCCGCGGGGCGGACACCCGGGCGCTGACCCAGGTGCTCTTCGGTCAGCTCAAGGACCTTCAGCCGGGCGCGCCGGAGCACACCCGCGTACGCGCCGCGCTCATCGAGGCCAACCTGCCGCTCGTGCGCTACGCGGCCGCCCGCTTCCGCTCCCGCAACGAGCCGATGGAGGACGTGGTCCAGGTCGGCACCATCGGGCTCATCAACGCCATCGACCGTTTCGACCCGGAGCGGGGCGTGCAGTTCCCGACGTTCGCGATGCCGACGGTGGTCGGCGAGATCAAGCGGTACTTCCGGGACAACGTCCGCACCGTCCACGTACCGCGCCGGCTGCACGAACTGTGGGTGCAGGTCAACAGCGCGTCCGAAGACCTCACGACCGCCTTCGGACGCTCCCCGACGACCGCCGAGATCGCCGGACGGCTGCGCATCACCGAGGAGGAGGTGCTCTCCTGCATCGAGGCCGGGCGGTCGTACCACGCCACCTCCCTCGAGGCCGCACAGGAGGGTGACGGACTTCCCGGGCTGCTCGACCGGCTCGGCTACGAGGACCCGGCACTGGACGGCGTCGAGCACCGTGACCTCGTCCGGCATCTGCTCGTCCAACTCCCCGAGCGGGAACAGCGGATCCTGCTGCTGCGGTACTACAGCAACCTCACCCAGTCGCAGATCAGCGCCGAACTGGGCGTCTCCCAGATGCACGTGTCCCGGCTGCTCGCGCGCAGCTTCCAGCGGCTGCGGTCCGCAAACAGGATCGACGCGTAACCCCCGAGAGCGAATCGCTCACTAGTACCTTTTCTTGCACTTCTGGCCTGAAATACCGTCAGACCCTTTGTTTGCAGGGCTGATTCACTCTATGGATGTCGACATGTCGCTACAGCGCGTTGCCGACATGTGACATTCTGCCGGAAGCGCGTTTGCCGAAGCTCCGGCTCCGGTATTCAGGTGAAGGCTGCGTTCCTCGGACAGGAACGTTCGCCGCGACCGTCCCGCGACCCAAAGGGGGTGGCATGTCCGCAGACCAGGGCAGCTCGAAGGTGCTCACGCTCGCGGAGAGCGAGACAGCTCCCAATGCTCTCGACGTACTCGGCCCCATCGTCGACGTCCCGGCCCTCGCGGCCGCGCCCGCTCCAGTTCTTCCGGAGACACCGGACACAGCGGCCATCGACACCCGCACCCTGTCCCGCTCCCTGTTCCTGCGGCTCGCCGCACTCGACGAGAACAGCCCGGAGCGCGGCTATGTCCGGGACACGCTGATCAAACTCAACCTCCCACTGGTGCGGTACGCGGCGTCCCGCTTCCGCTCGCGCAACGAGCCGATGGAGGACATCGTCCAGGTCGGCACCATCGGGCTGATCAAGGCGATCGACCGCTTCGACTGCGAACGGGGCGTGGAGTTCCCGACGTTCGCGATGCCGACGGTGGTCGGTGAGATCAAGCGGTTCTTCCGCGACACGTCGTGGTCGGTGCGGGTGCCGCGCCGGCTTCAGGAGCTGCGCCTGGCGCTGACGAAGGCCGGCGACGAGCTCTCCCAGAAGCTCGACCGCTCCCCGACGGTCCCCGAACTCGCCGCGGTACTGGGCGTGTCCGAGGAGGACGTCGTCGACGGACTCGCGGTCGGCAACGCGTACACGGCGTCCTCGCTGGACTCCCCGGCGCCCGAGGACGACGGCGGCGAGGGCTCGCTCGCGGACCGCCTCGGCTACGAGGACACCGCGCTGGAGGGCGTGGAGTACCGGGAGTCACTCAAGCCCCTACTGGCCAAGCTGCCGCCCCGGGAGCGGCGGATCATCATGCTGCGCTTCTTCGCCAACATGACGCAGTCACAGATCGGCGAGGAGATCGGCATCTCCCAGATGCACGTCTCCCGGCTGCTCACCCGGACCCTGGCCCAGCTGCGTGAGGGCCTCATCTCGGACTGAGACATACCGATCACCGGCAGCCATCGGTTCCCACCATCGGCTACCGGCACGGACGCGGACCTACGGCCGCCGGGGCACCCTCACGGGCGCAACGGCGGCCTCCGCGTGTCCTGTCGGGTCAGATCAGCTCAGATCAGCTCAGCGCCAGCCACGCCACGACCGCGACGATCGCCACGGCGACGACGACGCCGATGATCAGACCGATACGGGGACCGCCACCACTCGTCGTGGCGGCCTGCTGCCCCTGAGGGGCCTCGTCGACGAACGCGCGGAACATTTGGGTGCTGCCGGCGGGGTCGTGGTTGCCCTGCGGGGCCTGGGAGTTAGCCATGGCCCGAGACACTAGCGAACTGCCCGCGGAGGCCCCAAGCGGGGGCGCCCTCAGGGCGACCGCGCAGGGGCACACGTGGGGCACAAGTGGGGCACACGCCGCCTGGCGGTACGGGCTGAGTGCGGCCCGCGGGCGCCGGAGCACGGCCGGAGCGCCCGGCTGCTGGTACGGAGTGGCCGACGACTCACCCCACCTGCGCGTTTACGATTCACCATACTTGTCTTTGCCAAGTTTTGGAGCGCTTGAACCCCTTTTTGTTTGCCTTCAGCAACCATCCACTTCTATCGTTGCCTTAAGCAACGAACGGGAAGTGTCATGGCCGAGCAGACGCAGTACGAGGAGCTGGTACGGCAGCTCAGCGCCTTCAGCGCGGTGAAGCGGGAGCTGCGCCGGAGCATGCCGGCCGACTTCCACAGCGGCTCCGCCGCCGTGCTGACGGCCCTCGGCCGCCACGGCGACATGCGCATGAGCCGGCTCTCCGAACTGCTCGCCGTCGACCTCTCGGTCACCAGCCGCCAAGTCGCCCATGCGGTCGAGCTCGGCTGGATCGAGCGCTCCCCCGACCCCTCCGACAAGCGCTCCCGCATCCTGCGCCTGACCCCCACGGGCCAAGTACAGCTCGACGCCTTGTTCCAACGGGCCACCCAGCTGCTCGCCGATCGCCTGGACGACTGGTCCGACGACGAGATCGGCCTGCTCGCCCAGCTCATGTCCCGGCTCCGGGACAGCTTCAGCGACCGCCGCCGGCCCACGCCCCGCGCGACACCACCGCCCAGCCCCGCACCACCTGTGGCCCCCGCGCCGCCCGAGGCCGCCGCACCCTCCGAGGCCCCCGCGCCACCGGCTCCTCGCGCCCCCCAGGACACCGAGACCACCCGTACACCCGCAAACGCGTAAGAGAAGGAAGTCCATGGCAACGACCACACCGACTGGTGTGCGGGCTCAGGCCGAACACGGGGGAGAATCCTCCGGAAGCGGCGCTCCCATGTCCCACCGGCAGATCCTGGAGGCACTGTCGGGCCTGCTGCTCGGCATGTTCGCCGCGATCCTGTCCTCCACCATCGTCTCCAACGCCCTGCCCGAGATCATCACCGAACTCGGCGGCGGCCAGAGCGCCTACACCTGGGTCGTGACGGCGGCGCTGCTGTCGATGACCGCGTCCACCCCCCTGTGGGGCAAGCTGGCCGACCTGATCAGCAAGAAGACACTGGTCCAGACGGCCCTGGTCATCTTCATCGTGGGCTCCGTGGTCGCCGGCATGGCGCAGAGCCCCGGCATGCTGGTCACGGCCCGGGTCATCCAGGGGCTGGGCGCCGGTGGTCTGACCGCGCTGGCCCAGATCATCATGGCCGCGATGATCTCCCCCCGGGAGCGCGGCCGTTACTCCGGCTATCTGGGCGCGACCTTCGCCGTCGCGACCGTGGGCGGCCCGCTGGTCGGCGGTGTGATCACCGACACCTCGTGGCTCGGCTGGCGCTGGTGCCTGTACGTCGGTGTGCCGTTCGCGCTGATCGCCCTGGTCGTGCTGCAGAAGACCCTGAAGCTGCCGGAGACCAAGCGCAAGGTGAAGGTCGACTGGGCCGGCGCCTTCTTCATCACCGCCGCCGTCAGCCTGCTGCTGATCTGGGTCACCTTCGCCGACGACAAGTTCGCCTGGGCGTCCTGGCAGACGTACGCGATGGTCGGCGGCGCGCTGCTGCTCACCCTGGTCTTCCTGTTCGTCGAGACGAAGGCCGCCGAGCCGATCATCCCGCTACGGCTGTTCCGCAACCGCACCATCACGCTGGCCTCGGTCGCCTCGCTGTTCGTCGGTATCGCGATGTTCGCCGGCACCATCTACTTCAGCCAGTTCTTCCAGCTGGCCCGGAACGAGTCCCCGACCATGTCGGGTGTCCTGACCATCCCGATGATCAGCGGTCTGTTCATCTCCTCGACCGTCTCCGGTCAGATCATCACCAAGACCGGCAAGTGGAAGGCCTGGCTCGTCGCCGGCGGCGCGCTGCTGACCGCTGCTCTGGGGCTGCTGAGCTCGATACGCTACGACACCCCGTACTGGCACATCGGCGTCTTCATGGCGATCATGGGCCTCGGCGTCGGCATGATGATGCAGAACCTGGTGCTGTGCACGCAGAACCAGGTCGACCCGAGCGACCTCGGCGCCGCCAGCTCCGTCGTCACCTTCTTCCGGTCGCTCGGCGGCGCGGTGGGCGTCTCGGTCCTCGGCTCGGTCATGGCGACCCGGATCAACCACTACGCCGAGGACACCATCGACTCGCTGAGCCCGCAGGAGCAGGCCGCCGCCGCCCAGTCGCTCGGCTCCGGTGAACTGCCGAACATGGACCTGCTGCCCGACGGCATCCGCACCTGGCTGGAGAGCGCCTACGGGCACGGCATCGCCGACATCTTCCTGTACGTCACACCGGTCGCCTTCCTCGCCGTCCTGGCGACCCTGTTCATCAAGGAAGTCCCGCTGCGGACCTCGGGCGCGCTGGCCCAGGCCGCCGAGTCGCTCTCCGCCGCACCGGTTCCGGTGACTGCCGGGGCGACGGGCGAAGCCACTGGCGGGGCGTCCGAGGCCGACTCCGCCAACGACGCCGCCACCGCCACCGCCAACGTCCCGAGCCGGTCCGGCTCCGCTTCGGCCTCCGCCGGCGGCGGCAAGGGCGACGGCCTCACCGGCCCCGGCAAGTAGTCCGGACTCCTTGGAACCACCCCGCCCCGGCCCGCGGCGGGCGGCGCGCTCTTAGCGGAGGCGCGCCCCCACCGCGGGCCGGTCCTTTTCACCGGGATCCTTCTCACCGGTCCTCCGCTCGGGTCCTCCGCTCGGGTCTTCGCTCCCCACGGCCGGGCGAGGTACCCGCCGGCACCCGGCGTCGGTCCTAGGCTGGCGCCATGGCACCGAACATCGCGACAAACACCCGTGTCTCCCTCGCCGAGCTGCTGGACTTCGTACGGCCCCGGCACCGCGCGATCCTGCTGACCCGGCGGGCCGACGGAGGCCCTCAGGGGTCGCCGCTGACCTGCGGGGTCGACGACTCCGGCCACATCGTGCTCTCCACCTACCCGGAGCGCGCCAAGACCCGCAACGCCAAGAGGGACACCCGCGTGAGCCTGATCGTCCTCAGCGACGAGTGGAACGGCCCCTGGGTACAGATCGACGGCACCGCCGAGGTCATCGACACGCCCGAGTCGGTGGAGCCGCTCGTGGAGTACTACCGGAACATCTCCGGCGAGCACCCCGACTGGGACGAGTACCGGGCGGCCATGGTCAAGCAGGGCAAGTCGATCATCCGGGTCACCCCGGAGCGGTGGGGTCCGGTGGCGACGGGCGGCTTCCCGGCACGGCTGGTCGAGGGGGAGTAGCGAGCGGGCGGAGGGTCCGAGACGGGGGAGGTCGGGCCCGGCCGGCGGGAACAGCCGGGGCGGCGCACCTGGCGCACCAGCATGGTCCGGTACGCCGGCGCCGGCGTGCGCGGTTGATCGCGCCGGCCCCTGGGGACGTCCTCATGCTGTACCCGCAGACGGGGAGCACTACGTCCAGGACCGGCGTGGCGGCTCCGTCGACCGGGAGGTGTTCCCGGGCCGGCAGCTGCTCCCACGCCGGCTCAGGGCCGGCGGTGCGCGGCTTCTTGTCGCGCGGGACGGCCGCGAGGGCGGTGAGCTGAGCGTCGGTGAGCAGCGCGGCCTCGGGCGTCGTGCCCCCGTTCTCCTCCCTGGAGTTGCTGACGATCCCCTCGGTCACCCGGCTGTCCTCGACCGTCGCGCCGATGGTGCCGATTCCCTGCGGACCCTTGACGACGAATTCGAGCGGGTCCTGGGCGTCCAGGGGCTGGGGACGCGGTCCGCCGTCCGTCGGCCCGCCGACAACACGCTTCGCCACCTCACGCGGCTGCCCATCCAGATGCCGTCCAGCTGCTCGTACAGATGCAACCGCAGGGCCGGCGTCGTGACCGTGCCGATGACCGTGCACACCACGGCGATCAGCGCCAGGGACGCGACGACGAGCCGGATCCGGAGCGTGCGCGGTGTGCCCGCTCTTCGCCGTGGACCCGGCCGTCGTCGTCCGCTCACGACACCGCGGGCTTGATCAGGTATCCGGCACCGCGCCGGGTGTGGATCATCGGCTCCCGGCCGGCGTCGATCTTCCGGCGCAGATACGAGATGTACAGCTCGACGACGTTCGCCTGCCCGCCGAAGTCGTAGGACCAGACCCGGTCGAGGATCTGCGCCTTGCTGAGCACCCGCCGCGGGTTGCGCATCAGGTAGCGCAGCAGCTCGAACTCGGTGGCGGTGAGGTGGATGTCCACCCCGGCCCGGGTCACGTCGTGGCTGTCCTCGTCCAGCGTGAGGTCGCCGACGACCAGCAGGGAACCGGACCAGCGGTCGGCCGCACCGGAGCGACGGATCAGCCCGCGCAGCCGCGCGACGACCTCTTCCAGGCTGAACGGCTTGGTCACGCAGTCGTCGCCACCGGCGGTCAGGCCCGCGATCCGGTCCTCGACCGCGTCCTTGGCGGTGAGGAAGAGGACGGGCACATCCTGCTGTTCGCGACGCAGCCGCCCGAGAACGGACAGCCCGTCCATGTCCGGCAACATCATGTCCAGGACGACGGCATCGGGCCGGAACTCGCGCACGGCCCGGACGGCGCCCTGGCCGTCCCCCGCACTGCGGATCTGCCAGCCCTCGTAGCGCAGGGCCAAGGACAGCAGTTCGGTGATCGACTGCTCGTCGTCCACCACCAGCACGCGGACGGGGCTCCCGTCCGGCCTCAGCAGTTCGGTGCGCCCCTGGGGCGAGGTCGTGGTCATGCTCCACACCGTCGCGGGGGGCTCTGAAAGCGCCCTTTCGGAAGTCTGTGTTTTCCCTGAGAAATCCTCGGGCCGCTCCTCCACCTCCCTGGCCCTCTTGTCAGCCGACGGCGCCGCTTCCGCTTTCGTTTCCTCTTTCGCTTCCGCTTTCGTTCTCCCGCAGGCCGAAGAGGCCGGCCGCGTTGTCGTGGCACACCGCCCGCAGCCATGCGGGCCCGAGCCCGAGCCGCTCCAGGGCGTGGAGCTGATGGAGGTACGGGTACGGGATGTTGGGGAAGTCCGTGCCGAGCAGGATCCGGTCGCCGAGGTCGGCCAGCCGGGGCAGGGCCCGCCGGGGGAACGGCGCCATGCGCTCGGCGAAGTCGGTGAACGCCATCGTGGTGTCCAGCCGCACCTCCGTGCAGCGCTCGGCGAGGTCGAGGAAGTCCTCGTACTCGGACATCCCGAGGTGCGCCACGATCAGACGCAGCCGGGGATGCCGGGCCAGCACCCGCGCGATCGGCTCGGGGCCGGTGTACGTGCCGGGCGCGGGCCCGGAACCGCAGTGGATCACTACCGGGACGCCCGCCTCGGCGAGCACGCCCCAGGCGCCGTCGAGCAACGCGTCGGCCGGATCGTATGCCCCCACCTGCACATGCGCCTTGAAGACCCGTGCCCCCGCTTCGACGGCGTCCCTGACCAGGCTCTCGGCCCCGGGTTCGGGGAACAGCGTCGAGGTGTGCAGGCAGCCGGGCGTACGACGGGCGAAGTCGACCGCCCAGCCGTTCAGCCACCGCGCCATGCCGGGCTTGTGCGGATAGAGCATGGCAGTGAAGGCACGCACCCCGAACTCCCGCAGCAGCTCGGCCCGTTCACTCTCCTCCTGCCGGTAGGTGATCGGCCACTCGACCCCGCCGGTCAGTGGCCCGAGCGCGTCGAAGTAGGCCCATACCTTGCGCAGCACCCGCTCCGGCATGAAGTGCGTGTGCACGTCGACGAGCCCGGGAAGCCCGAGCCCCTCCCAGAACCGCCGCACGTCAGCGGTCTCGGCGCGGGCGGATGCCGTGAGGTGATCGCTCATGCCGCCACGATCACCCGTGACCCGGCCCCCGGTCCACCCCCTGCCGCCAGGACGGGCCGACGCGCCGGGCGGCCCACCACACGGACCACCAAGGCCCCACGAACCGGATGACCACCCACCGGATCGTCCGCGAGGGTTGCCCGCCCACCGGATCGTCCGCGAACCGGATCAGAACAAGCCGTCCTGCACTCCCGCCCCCTCCCCGGCCCCCTTGAGCGCCTTGAGCGCCTTGACCGGCACGTCGAACTCCCTGCCCTCCGCCGGAACCAGCCCCCACCCGGGCAGGAACCGCGTATCCAGCACCACCACGCCGCCCTCCGTCGCCAGATGCAGATCCGGCCCGGCGGCGGCCACCAGTTCCCCGCTCACCGCGCCCCCGGGAACCAGCTCGCTCACTTCCCCGAAGGCGGCCGGCGCCCCCGCCAGCCCGAACACCTCGACATGGTCGACGGGCCGGAACACCTCACGGTCCAGCGAATCCGGCCACCCGGCCAGAGCGACCGCCCGCCCGTGCACCTCCGCGAGCTCCGCAGCCCGGTCGGCCTCCGTGCCCGGAAGTACCGCGCGTACCGCCCGCTTGTCCGCGTAGGAAATCCTGTCGGGCACCCGGAGTGCGGCGCGCAGCAGCTCCTCGGTCCGCCGCGCCGCCATCAGCGGCCCGGTCCCCAGCCAGCTGAAGCAGACCGCCCCCTGCTCCAGCAGCCGCGCCGGGCCCCGCGCCACCCCGGTGATCCCGACCTTGACCATCCCGGGACCGAACCAGGCCAGGTATACGCGGTACGGACGCGGATCGTCCGCGAGGGTGTCGGCGGCCACGGAGTGCGCCCGGTCCAGCCGCGCGCACTCCTCGCACCGCGCTCCCGTGCCTCGCCCCGACACCACCGCGCCGAGCGGACACGCATGCCCCCGTGCCCCCACGCATGTCCTCACTCCTCCTTCCGCGACCGCGAAGGCCACCCGTTTCCCCCAGGTCAGCGCGCTGTGCCGCCCGCCGTCCCACGCCAGCACGGGACCGCTTGCCGACCACCGCAGCCCCGAACATCTCCACACCTGTGCCATCTCCGACGAGAGTAGGGGCCGCCACTGACAACGGGCCGCGCGAAGTCTCGGCGCACGGAGCCACCGGCGTCCACGGGGCCCGGCTCACCGCGCTCTTCGCCGACCACGGCCCCGAGGAGATCGCCGTCCTGAACGGCTGGTTCACCCGCGCGAACGGCCCTCGCGGCCGACTACCTCGAGGAGCGCGGCCGCACCAAGTGACGAGGCGCGCGGCGCGGCACCCCGAGGTGCCGAGCACACCCCGGGGTGCAAACCTGGATGAGGGGACGCACCGCTCGGGGACCACTCGGGGCAGCCGAAAGGGCGAACACATGGCGAGCAACGTCGGTGGAACACACCAGCAGCGGACCGGATGGGAGGCCCGGAGCACCTGGGCGACGGGCTGGACCGCGGCCGCGGCGGTGCTGATGACCTTCGGCGGGATCATGGCGATCTTCGAAGGCATCTCCGCCATCGCCCATGACGACGTCTTCGTCACCACCCGCAACTTCACCTACGCGTTCAGCCTGACCGGCTGGGGCTGGATCCACCTGATCCTCGGTGCCCTTGTCCTGGCGGCCGGACTCGCCCTCTTCAGCGGAGCGGCCTGGGCCCGCGCCACAGGTATCGCACTGGCCGGACTGAGCATGATCGCCCACTTCGTGTGGCTGCCCTACGCGCCGGTCTGGTCGATCGTCCTCATCGTCATCGACGGCTTCATCATCTGGGCCCTGTGCTCACCACGCCGCGAGCCGACGCCCCTCACCTAGGAACACCACTCCAGCTCCTCCCTCGCCACCCCCATGGAAAGCAGCCGCAACCGCGAGCCGGCCTCGGCACGGAGCACCCTGTGGCGCTGGCTCGCCCAGGCTGCCGCCGCGGCCGTCCTGGTCACCGCCTACTTCCTGCTCCCCCTCGACGGCCTGGGCCCTCGACGCCCGACCCTGAGCTGGACGCTCTTCGGCCTGGCCCTGGCACTCATCGCCGCCCTGCTGCTCCAGCAGATCAGCCACGTCCTCCTCGACCACCCGCACGCCCGGCCCGGACTGGTCATCCCCCTGCTGATGAGCCTGTCCATCCTGATCTTCGCCACGACCTACCAGGCCCTGGCCCAACGTCCCGGCGAACTCATCGGCCTCGACACCCGCCTGGACGCCCTGTACTTCACGATGGTCACCCTCGCCACCGTCGGCTACGGCGACATCACCCCGCACGGCCAAACGGCCCGCCTGGTCACCATGCTCCAGATCCTCTACACCTTCATCTTCCTCACCGCGGCGGCCACCGCCCTGAGCCACCAGGTCCGCACCGTGCTCCTCCGCCGCGGAACCAACCACCACGAACCCTGACCCCACCCGATCCCGTCCCGTCCTGTGCGGGGTCCACCGTCGGGGTGAGCTCGCCCGAAGCCACGGGATCGGACCTCGGCCCGCCCCCTTCTCGCACGGCAAGAGCCCCGCTGGATCAACCAGCGGGGCTCTTGTCTCTGTGCACTCGGCAGGATTCGAACCTGCAACCTTCTGATCCGTAGCTCTACAGAGATGGATCATTGAAGGTCATACAGGCTGCCGGGACGGCTATGAGGGCCGGTGTTGAGCACTTTCGGTTGCTGGGGTTGCTGTACTCCGCTGCTGTACCGCATCACAGGTCCAAGCGGGACTCCGTCTCCCGGCTCCCCCGCCGCAACACGACGTGCGCCGGCCTGAACGGCAAATTGCGAAGGGTTGGCTCCATCACCTTGAAGAGCGCTTCCGCGTCCACCCCGTAGGCGTACACCACAGCTTCGCCTCCGCCGAACTCGTTCCCGTCGACCTCACCCACGCCCGCCTTCGCGACGGCGACCGTCATGGCCCGCTCAGCATCGAAGATCGCTTCGCGTTCAGCACATGAGCCGTACTCGTCGTCACTCAGACGGTAGTGGGCGATGACGGCTTGTTCCGGCATCTCAGGTTCGGGGAGATCAAAGAGCGTGTCCATGCCTGCACGATCACACCAGCCTCTGACAGCAGGTCCGCCCCGCGCCTATCCCTGTGCTCGACGGAGCACGCTTTCCAAGTCTGTTGGTGACCTCGAGGGCTGCGAACGGGGCCGTTCACCTGCGTTCATGAGCGGTCGGTCGTGGCAGCGGCTGCCGTCTTCGGTCTCGTCTGAACGGCCGTGAATGAGAAGGAAACTGAGATGGATGGTGAGGCAGGGCTCGCTAGCATCTTTGCTGTTGAAGGGGGGAGCCATGGCGCTGGTCCGCAAGGGATCACGACGGATCGTTGTCGACGGCACAGCCTACCGCTGGCGGCTGCGGGGCAGACCGACGTACTTCCAGGGGATGGCCTGGTCACCGTGTACGTTCGCGGTCGAGCATGCGGACACCCCGGGCGCGGTCCTCGTGATGACGACCAACCAACCGCATACGAGCAACTGGATCGGTCGTGAGGCCGAGCCTGTGTTGCCCTCTGATGTTGCTGCGGCCATTCGGCTGGCCCTGCGTGAGGGGTGGACTCCGACGACTCCGGGCTCTGCGTTCCACCTCGACGAGTCCGCCGGCTTCACACCCGGGTTCTGAACGCAGCAGGGAAGAGCCGGGACCCAGACCTCAGCCGACGACAGTCAGCCACGACGGCGGGGGCGCCGACCGATCAGGCACGCGTGTGCCTCGCTTCATCCCCACAGGCCTCAACCACGCTGCTGGTGCCAACGACTAGAGCAAGCTGCGATGGCTGGCGCGTGCTGACGGTACCTGCGCTCGTAGCTTGGGGAACTTGAGCTCCCCGGGCTTAGGCATGGCGATACCAGTGTGGTAGATCCAATCGGGTGACCTGCGGCTGTCGCCCTGGACGCCTGTCGTCAGTGGTCGCCGGTTGTACTTGTCGATCACCCTCGGACGGCCCAGCACCTTCATCCTCGGACGTGGATGTCAGCGACCTAGCTATGGCCGCGAGATGTAGCCCACAGCTGCGGATTGCGCCAGTCACCCGGGCTGGCACAATGCATTGAACGCTGATCACCAGGAGTCACATGCTCCGCAGGGGAGGATGCGCACGAATACTGCGGGCACGGCCCATGACATCCGTGCACGCCAATTCTTTCCCTGCTGTTTCAGCCTTAGACCGCTTGCATTCGCGGAGGGGGGACGGCGCGGTCGATGCCAGAAATAGCGAACAACTCCGGCGACGAAACAACCACCGATGCGCTAATTAACCATCGCAGGAATATCGCCGACTTGCAGCAACGCATCAAAAATCGCCGCCTGCAAGTCTTCGGACTGTACGGCACCCCGATTGCCATTCCGTTCGCGATCCTCACATGGATATCCCTGAGGTTCTCCGTTTGGTTCCATGAGGGAATCCCGGAAGCT
Source organism: Streptomyces chlorus (assembly GCF_042655885.1). Taxonomy (NCBI): domain Bacteria; kingdom Bacillati; phylum Actinomycetota; class Actinomycetes; order Kitasatosporales; family Streptomycetaceae; genus Streptomyces; species Streptomyces chlorus. The sequence continues at coordinate 172,170 of NZ_JBHSOA010000051.1, read as the reverse complement.
GTCAACAACGCATTCAGTGGATTCCTAGCCTTTTTGGTAATCGCCACAATCGTGCAATTCGCTCTCGAGTTCATCGAAAGCGGAGCATGGAAAGACTCTAGTAAGTCAGTCAGGAGCTTGAAGCTAGATCTCGCTCTGGCCGAGGAGCGTCACATCCTCGAGGCTAGACGACAGACCCCTCCTGCACCGGACCGACAGGCATCCTACCGGGAGCGCATCCCCTCAGAGATAGCCCGGCTACGTAAAGAGTCTCGCCACTATCGGCGCATGCATCTGTTGATGCAATGGATCCTCTTTGTTAGTTCCGCAGCAATCTCTGGGGTCACCGCTTGGTACGACCCACCTCAACCTGGGAAGGCAGTTCTCATCTTCCTGGGTTTCACCGTATCCGTGATCACTGCGGTGGCCGGCTACTTCAAACCGCGCGAGCGAGCTTTCAATCTCCAACAGACTGCGGACAATATCGAGCGGCACGCCACCGCTATCGAGTTGGGCATCGCCCCCTACGCCGCAACGGACGACAAAGAAAACCTCAGATCTTTCGCTACTACTGTCGAGGAGTTGCGCGCTGAGCAGCGCATGCGGGAACAGCAACTCGATCAGCCTCAACAGGGCCAGCAGCAGGTCATCTGATATTTCGTCGACATGGCGCTGTGACAAATTATCCTGGGCGCAAAAGTGACTGCAGGGGCAACTCGGGTGAGGCCGCGCACTGATTGACAACTCGACGGCAGCGCCACCATCTCCCACCACTCGCCCCGGCTCCCATCCCGTCCGCCGTCGACCCACACACCGTGGAGCGGGCGTGGTTCAGGGCGTCGAGGTGGAGCGCGCCACTGTACGAACGACCTTGACGCCCTGGGCCGCGTCTGCTCGGCTCTGCCTGGGTCGACGGCGGACGGGATGGGAGCCCTCAACCCTCGCCACTACGGGCCCGCGGTCGGCAACGGCGCCCCCTCCATCCCGGTGCCGGCCGATCCCCCGCCGGAGGCATCATCTTGTGCCCGCGGATGACATCCCACCCTTGCCCGCTTGCACGCAGCGCGCCGCCGGGCGGGGCCGCCGCTGGCGAAGACAGAGCGGCGGCCCCGCCGACAAGGCGGCGCGCACCCGCGCCGTGCGCGGGCTTGATGAAGTAGAGAAAGTCTTACCGCGCCACGGCTCGGGTGTTCGGTCTCGCGGTGTCGGCTACGCGCCCGTCTGGGCTACCGTGCGTTCTATGCCCTCTGGATTGGACACGCCCCAAGGTGCGGCTGAACTGGCCGAGTCGCTGTTGCCTCCGCTCGGGAATCGTTGGCTGCACACCCAGGCGGTGGCCGCTCGTGCGCGCGAGGCTTCGGCTGCTGTGTCCGAAGGGGATCGTGACTTGCTCGTCGCCGCTGCCTGGCTGCACGACATCGGGTATGCCCCAGAACTGCGGGATACGGGTTTCCACCCGCTCGATGGCGCGCGCCACCTGGAGACGCTTGGGGCGCCGTCCCGGCTGGTACGCCTGGTCGCTCATCATTCCGGTGCTGTGTATGAGGCTGAGCAGCGTGGGCTGACCGCCGAGCTGGACGTGTACGCGCGGGAGGATTCTCCCGTGCTGGACGCGCTGATCTATGCGGACATGACGACTGGGCCGGCGGGGCAGTCCTTCGACTTCGATGATCGCATTGACGAGATTCTAAAGCGGTACGAGCCGGGCAGTGAGGTGCACAACGCGATCAGCAAGGCGCGCCCCTACCTCGGGGCTGCCGTCGGGCGGACGCGTTCGTGCCTGGGTGATCAGCCGATGTAGGGGTCGGGCCGCTCGGTCAACCCGCGATCGATCCGCATCCGCATCGACGGGTGGATGTTCAACGTGTCCAGTCGGCGGGGATGGACGAACGCCACCTCCTTGCTTTCGCTGCTCGTACGCGGCTCGCCGCCGACGATGCGGGCTCGGAAGCAGATCGAGAACTGTTGGCGTACCTCGCCGTCGTCGTACGCCATGACGTGAGCCGGGTTGGTGTAGATACCGACCAAGCCTGTCACCTCGACGTCGAAACCCGTCTCTTCCTTCGTCTCCCTCACTGCGGCATCGGGGGCTGACTCGCCAACGTCGACCCCACCGCCGGGCAGTGCCCACAGGTTGTTGTCCGTCTTGTGGATCAGCAGGACTTCCCCGGCATCGTTGAGCGCCACAGCGGTAACGGATGGAACGATGCTGTTCGCCTTCGGAGCGTTCGGATCGTTGAAGTAGTCGACTCGGGCCATGTCCCAAGCCTTGCACGCTCCGTCGCTGGACGGCATGGGCGCCTGTCTACTCGGACCGCCCACGCTCCCATGCGTAGTCAAAGCTGCGCATGTAGTGCCGGAACGTCCGGGCCCCCGGGATGTAGCGGAAGTGCAGGACCGGGTTCTGTCCCGCGGGAGCCCCGAGCACGTGCGGGTTCACCAACACGTCGTCATCGAACCGGTAGATCGAGTTGTAGAGGATCGTGTCATGCAACCGGACTTCGACGCCCGGCGTCGTCATCGCTGGCTCGAGGTAGCGCCGCGTGATCCGGGCACGTGCGGCCAGATCACCCCCGATGCCTTCCTCTTCGCCTCGCTGGCGGACCATTTCGGAGTCCGGGTCGCCGAGCAGAATGCGAACCTGTGCGCCGGCCTTGGCCTTCTCGGCCAACTGGTCGGGAAGGTCCGGGTGTCCGTCGAAGAGGAACAGCCCCGCGTAGACGAGGATGTCTACCTGGTCCTTCGCCTTCTCTATCAGCGATGACCACAGCGTCGCCGGTACTGCTCCCCGGTGCGGGTAGTACGTGATCAGTTCCGATGTGCTCGCCGTCTCGGCCTGTTTCTCCACGGCGGGCCAGATGTAGACCTCATCGACGTCGAGGAAGCTTGCAGCCTTCCAACGGTGTCCCCGGTGCGGCGTGCGGTCCGTCGTGATCCACCGCTCCACGCTTTTCGGGTCCACCCCGACGTGCTGTGCCACGGACTGGATCGTCTCGCCCTTCGCTGAAATCGCCGCGCGCAAACGCTCGTTCGCCATGACGTGTCCTTCCCTGGGACGCCGTAGGGACGTTTTGACGATAACTCAGACGTCCCCAAACGTCCATACGGACCGTGATGCGTCCACTACCTCTCGCGGTCTCCTGATCTCACCGCCGAATGGTGGGCACCAACTCCCCTTTGATCAGGAGAACAGACGATGCGTCAGATTCCCGTCGACACCTCCGCCGCCACCGTGATGGTGGCCCAGCCCCCGCAGCCCAAGGTGAAGGACCGCCGTACCGGCGAGCGCGCGATGGACACCGAGACCGGTGCCGCGCTGTCGACCGTGGACGTGATGTTCGCGGCCAACGGCGCGGTGGAGATCCTGTCGGTGACCGTGCCGGAGTCGGGCATCTCCGAGGACCTGGTGATGGGCACCCCGGTCGCGCTGACCGGTCTGATCGCCCGGCCGTGGGAGAACGAGTTCAACGGCCAGAAGCGGCACGGCATCGCCTTCCGCGCGGTCGCGGTCACCTCGCTCGCCGCCGGCGCCTCGCAGCCGAAGGCGGCCTGAGCCATGACGTGGCTGTTAGTCGCCCTGGTGCTGGTCGTCGCCGCTGCGGGTCTCCTGCGGTGGCGGCGCCCCGCCTGGTACTGGCTGACCTTCGGGATCACCCTCGCCGCGCTGCGGGTCCTTCTCCGCTACGGCTCGGTCATGGACGCCTGCGGCCTGACCGTCCCGGCCCCCCGCTGGCGCCTGGCGTTGGCCCGGATGACCGACCGGCCGATTCCCGGCCCTCGTGCCCCGCGCATTCTGCGGGTGCGGGTGACCCGGACCGGTCTGGTGCTGCGGCTCAAGCTCCGCCCCGGTCAGGACGCCTTCGACGTCGCCGCCTCGTGCGACCGGCTGCGGCACTCCTTCGCCATGTACGGCGTCACCTCCCGTGAACTGCGCTCCGGTGTCGTCGAGGTGCGGATGACTGGCTATGACGTGCTCAAGCGGGTGCAGATGCCCGCCCCGGTCGACACCCGGCCGATGCGGGTCCCGGTCGCCCTGCGCGAGGACGGCGCCGTGCACTACCGCGACTACCGCACGGTGCCGCACGCCCTCACCCTCGGCGCCACGGAATCCGGCAAGTCCGTCTATCAGCGCAACCTCGTCGCCGCGCTCGCCCCGCAACACGTGGCCCTGGTCGGCATCGACTGCAAGCAAGGCGTGGAGCTGTTCCCGCTCGCCCGCCGGTTCTCCGCGCTCGCCGACAACCCCGACGCCGCCGCCGAACTCCTCGACGCCCTCGTGTCCCACATGCAGGACGTGTACCAGCTCATCCGGGCCGAACAGCGAATCACCGCGGACGTGCCGGACGCCGAGATCGCCGCCGACATCTGGGACCTGCCCGCGGACCTGCGGCCGGTGCCGATCGTGGTCCTGGTCGACGAGGTCGCCGAACTCGCCCTGTACGCCAGCAAGGAGGAGGAAAAGCGCCGAGACCGGATCATCACCGCCCTGGCCCGGCTCGCCCAGCTCGGCCGCGCCGCCGGCATCTACCTGGAGATCTGCGGGCAGCGCTTCGGCTCCGAACTCGGCAAGGGCATCACCATGCTCCGCGCCCAGCTCACCGGCCGCACCGCGCACCGGGTCAACGACGAATCCTCGGCGAACATGGCCTTCGGCGACATCGCCCCGGATGCCGTGCTGGCCGCGATCCAGATCCCCACCGACACCCCGGGCATCGCCATCACCGGCGACTCGTCCGGCGGATGGGCCCGCATCCGCGCCCCGCACACCTCGCTGCGCCAGGCCGTGAACACCTGCAACCGGCACGCCGACCTGACCCCGGACCTGCCCGCCCTCGCACCGTTCCGGCCCGCCCTCGGCACCCTCACACCGGTTCCGGCCCCGGCCGTCGAGTCCGCCCCGGCCGCCGCCTGACCCCTTCCCGGAGGTCCCTCATGCCCGCCGCGAAGAAACCCACCACCCGCCGCACGACCACACCGAAGCCGAAGCCGGAGCCCGCGAAGTGCCCCGACTGCGACGGCACCGGCGAGACCGCCGAAACCGTCCGCGTCGGCGCTCGCAAGGGCCGCGCCACCGACAACCACCAGACCGCGCTGTGCCTCACCTGCTGGGGCACCGGCCACGCCGCCGACTGAGCCAGGAAGGACACGCCTCATGACCCGCTCCGCCCTGCGCGTGGACGCCGTCCTGGTCCAGGCCGTCATCGCCGGCGCCCTGTCCTTCGCCCACCTGCACGACCTCGCCGCCGCCGCCGGACAGGACGGCTGGAAAGCCTGGGCCTACCCCGTCTCCGTGGACCTGCTGCTGGTCGCCGCCTGGCGTCGGCTGCGTACCGACGGGCCGTCCCGGCTGGCCTGGTGCTGGTTCCTCATCGCCCTGGTCGCCTCGCTCGGCGCCAACGTCGCCACCGCCGGACTCCTCGACCTGACCGACGTCCCGGCCTGGCTGCGCATCCTCGTCGCCGCCTGGCCCGCCCTGGCCTTCATGGGCGGCACCCTCCTCGCCCACTCCGCCTCGGACCGCTCCTCGGCCCTGCCAGTACCCGCCGCCCCGGACTCGGACGCCGTGCCCGAGGTGGAGCGCGAACCTGTCGCCGCCGCTGAGCCGGACCCGGTGCCCGAACCCGTCGCGGTCCCGGCGCCCGAGGAAACCCCGGCTCTGCCCACCGCCGAACCGCCCCCGGCTGTGCCGGTCCCGGCCGCGCTGGTCGACCACGCCCGCAAGGTCGCCGACGACCACCACGCCCGCACCGGCACCCGGATCGACACCCACACCCTCCGCGCCCGCCTCGGCGTCCCGGCCCTCATGGCCGACGCCATCGCCGCCCAACTCGCCTGACGCGAAAGAGAGGACGACCGATGACCCGTGACCCCGCTGATCTGACCGCCGCCGACTACCTCGACAGCGCCCGCGAGATGACCGCCGCGAACCGGCCCTACCTCGCCCACCTGCTCGCCGAGGAAGCCGCCCAGCGCGCCACCACCTCGGCCACCGCCGCCGGTATCCGCGCCTCCTTCCCCGACCCGACGACCACCCGGACGGAGACCGACTGACATGCCCGCTCGCGACTTCTTCCACTCCGTGATGCGCATCGGCCCGGTGCAGATCGGCACCCACCGCGACCGCCACGGCCAGACCAAGCACGCCGCCGTGTGCAGCGCCGACGGCTGCGGCTGGTCCGCCGACTACTCCAGCCAGTCCGCCGCCCAGCTCGCCGCCCGCACCCACCGCTGCAAGATCCGCTAGGAGGCCGTCATGGACGTCCCGCTCTGGCTCGCCCTGATCGTCGTCGGCTGGCTCGGCGTCAAGCTCATCCGCCCGCCCTGGTGGCTCATCGCCGTGCTCCTCCTCGGCGGCTACCTCCTCGCCGACAGCCTGCTCGCCCCGGTCATCGACACCGCCGTCAAGTAGCCCCGAAAGGAGACCCGCCCATGCTCCGGCCCAAGCCCCCGACCATGCCCCAGCCCACCGGCCGCCTCACCCCGCCCGCGGTCGTCGTCCAGCCGACCACCATCACCCCCGCCGCCTCGGCCCCGCCGCCGGCCCCCGCCGCCCCGGCGCCGTCCCGCCCGACGGTCCAGCTGACGCCCGGTACCGCGCTCGCCCTCGTCGGCGGCGGCACCGCCGTGGTCCTGGTCGTCGGCGCGGTCCTGGTCTCCATGCTCCTGGCGGTCGCCGTCACCGCCTCCTCGGTCGCCGTCTGCGCCGTGGTCCTGCGCTCGCTGCTCAACGCCGAAAGGAAGCACTGACATGGGCCTCTTCAGCCGCAAGAACACCAACGCGCCGGCCAACCCGGAGATGACGGAGCTGGGCCGCGAGTACGCCATCGCCAAACGCCACGGCGACCGCAAGGCCGTGAGCCGGATCACCCGGCAGATCGGCACGTCCGGCATGAGCGAGGACGACCGGGACGCCTTCGAGCAGGGCCGCCGGGCCTACGACGTCATCCCGCCCGTTCCCGGGTTCCGCCGCAACCGCCGCCGCTGAACGGCCCCCGGAGCGGCCTCGGTCGCCAAACTTCCGCCGCTCCGGGCGCCTGACCCCATTCCAGATCCAACGAACCCGAAAAGGGAGATCCCATGATGCCCCAGCGCACCCGGACCACGCGCGTCTGCCGCGACTGTGACGGCTTCCCGGTGGTCGCCATCACCACCGGCACCCGCCACACCGACGGCACCCGCACCACCCTCCGCGTCACCTGCCCGGCCTGCCAGGGCACCGGGCACACCCACCCGGCCTCCTCCCTCGCCCGGACGGGGCGGTGACCGCGGTGGCTCTCCTCGACTGGCGCTCGCCCGAGCACTACGACCACACCGGCGACAAGCCCTGCGTGATCTGCACCAAGCCCACCCCGCTGCGCTCCGACCGGGGCAAGCCCGTGCACAAGGTCTGCGCCGAGGACTGGATCGACCGCCACACCGCCAAGGAGGACGACGCGTGACCAACGCCGCCACCTCGGCGGGCCTGGACCCGGTCACCTTGGGGGATCTCCTCCGGGTGGCCGGGTCTCCCGGCTTCGACCGCTGGCACGAGCAGATCCGCCGCACCGGCGGCTGCGCCGACCCGATCCACCTGACCGGCTGGACCCTGACCAAGGACAGGACCACCGGCGAGACCCTGCACCACTACACGACCGAGGGCGAGCCGGGTGGACGGCTCCGTGTCGCTTGTGGCAACCGCCGGGCTTCGCGCTGCCCCTCCTGCGCCTGGACCTATGCGGGCGACACCTACCACCTGATCCGTGCGGGCCTGGCCGGTGACGAGCGATGGGGCATCCCCGCCACCGTTCGCGATCGCCCGCGCGTCTTCGTCACCCTCACGGCTCCCTCGTTCGGTCCGGTCCACAACCGGCCCGACCATGGCGCCTGCCGCTGCGGCACCCACCACGCCGCGGACGCCCCGGAACTGGGCACCGCCCTGGACCCGGCCACGTACGACTACGCGGGCGCGGTGCTGTTCAACAACCATGCCGGGCAGCTCTGGCAGCGCTTCACCAACCGGCTCCGCCGCGAGATCGCCGCCCGCGCCGGCCTCACCCAACGCGAGCTGAAGGAATCCGCCCGGCTCTCCTTCGGCAAGGTCGCCGAGTTCCAGAAGCGGGGCGCCCTGCACTTCCATGCCGTGGTCCGCCTCGACGGGCCCGAGGGCGCTGAGTCGCCGCCGCCCGCCTGGGCCACGGTCGACCTCCTCACCGACGCGATCCGGGCCGCAGCCGCGCACTCCTACACCTCGGTCTCCGTCCCCGCGGCCGAGGACCAACCGGCCCGCACCTTCCGGTGGGGCACGCAGCTCGACGTCCGGCCTGTAAAGGCGTTCGGCGACGGCTCCGACATCACCGAGCAGGCCGTCGCCTCCTACGTCGCCAAGTACGCGACCAAGGCAGCCGAGAACACCGGCACCCTGGACCGCCGCATCGGCGAACTGTCCGAACTCGACCGCCACGGCGTCCCCGACCACACCCGCCGCCTGATCACCGCATGCCGCGACCTCGACCCGCTCTATCCCGACCGGCGGCTGTGGGCCTGGGCGCACATGCTCGGCTTCCGCGGCCACTTCTCCTCCAAGTCCCGCCGCTACTCCACCACCCTCGGCGCCCTCCGCCAGACCCGCGCCGACTACCGAGCCGCCCAAGAAGCCGCCGCCCTCGGGCTCGAGGACCGCGAGCCGGACACCGTCCTGGTCCTCGCCGACTGGCAGTACGCCGGCCACGGCCACACCCCCGGCGAATCCGCCCTCGCCGCCACCATCGCCCGAGACCTCCAGCTCAACCGCGAAACCGCACGTGAAGCACTGCAAGACCAACGCGAACGGGAGGAAGCTGCCGTATGACGACAACAGTGATCGCACGTAAGTGGCACACCACGGCCGAGGTCGCCGAGATGCTCGGCTTCGGCCTGTCCAAGACCAAGATGCTTGTTCTGACCGGAGAGATCCGCTCGGTCAAGGTCGGCCGCAACCGGCGCATCCTCCCCACCTGGGTGGACGAGTACGTGCAGCGGGTCACCTCTGAAGCTGAGGGGATCGCAGCATGAGCGGCAAGCGAGGCAACGGGGAAGGATCGATCTACCCCTATAAGAACGGCTACGCCGCCTACGTCTGGGTGACCAAGCCGGACGGCAAGCGGGCTCGAAAGTACGCCTACGGCAAGACGCGCGAAGAGGTCCACGAGAAGTGGCTCAACCTGCACGCCGAAGCCAAGAAGGGGCCGGTGGCCACTCGACACCGGACGGTCGCAACATTCCTCGCCTACTGGCTCGACTCGATCGTGAAGCCGAACCTGGCTCCGCTCTCGTACGTCTCGTATGAGGGTTCCGTCCGGCTCTACATCACCCCGTATCTCGGTCCGAAGCGACTGGACCGGCTCACTGTCCGGGACGTGCGCGAGTGGCTGACGAAACTGGCGACGGTCTGCCAGTGCTGTGCTCAGGGCAAGGATGCAAAGCGTCTAGCTGCCCGCCGGCGGTGCTGTGCCGTGGGCGAGTGCTGCGAGTCGTACCCGTCCCGCCGGGTGATCCAGGCTGCTCGGGATGCCCTCCGGGCCGCCCTGACGCACGCGGTCGCCGAGGAGGAGATCGGGAAGAACGTCGCCTCCTTGGTGAAGGTGCCCAAGCCTCGACGTCGCCGGATCAAGCCGTGGTCCGTCACCGAGGCGAGCCGATTCCTCACCGATGCCGCCGCCCGGGACGATCACCTCTTCGCCGCCTGGGTCCTGGTGCTCTGTCTGGGGCTGCGTCGTGGTGAGGTCCTGGGCCTGACGTGGAAGTCGGTCGACTTCGAGCGGGGAGAGCTGTACGTGGATCACCAGATCCAGCGGGCCGGACGGCAGATCCTGCACCGCGAGACCAAGACGGAGGAGTCGGACGACTTCCTTCCCTTGCCGGACCTCTGCCTCAAGGCGCTTCGGATGCGCCGCGCTCAGCAACAGGGCGATCGGAAGGCCGCGGGGGAACTCTGGCAGGACGGTCACGGCCTGATCTTCACTACGAAGCACGGGACGCCCATTGAGCCGGGCAATCTGACCCGCATGTTCGCCCTGCGGGCTCGCCGCGCCGGCCTCCGGGTCATCCCTCTCCGGAACACTCGGCACACGTGCAGCTCGCTTCTGGTCGCGCTCCAGGTCCACCCGAAGGTGGCCCAACGCATCCTCCGGCACTCGCAGATCTCCATGACGATGGAGGTCTACGCCGAGGCGAGCGAAGACGCCGTGCGGAACGCGATCGGCAAGCTGTCGGACGCCGTGGGTGGCACTGGCTGACACGGTTGCGGTACTTCGCTGCTGTACCAGCAACGAAAGAGGCCCCCGGATCATCTCCGGGGGCCTCTCACCTGTGTGCACTCGGCAGGATTCGAACCTGCAACCTTCTGATCCGTAGTCAGATGCTCTATCCGTTAAGCTACGAGTGCCTGTTTTTCAACTTTCTCGCCGCTCCCGGCCCTCTATGGGCTCGCTCGCGGCGACAGGAAGAACATTACATGACCGCCGCCGCCATGTGAAATCCGTTTGCCCCACCCCTTGCGACCTGCGGAAACCGCGACAGAAGGCCGGGCATACGACGAAGCCCCGGCCGAGTGGACCGGGGCTTCGCAATCGGTGCGGAGGCGGAGGGATTTGAACCCTCGATGGGCTTTAAGGCCCAAACCGCATTAGCAGTGCGGCGCCATAGACCGGACTAGGCGACGCCTCCGTGCACAACCTTCCGCGCGCGAGCGCGGTTCAAGTGGTGCGTGCCGATGATGACACAGCCGTGCGTGGTGTCACCAATCGCCCCCCACGGTACTAGGCACGATGGCCGCAGAGCAAAGTCCCTCTGACGGGCGCGTGGCGGGCCCGTCCTCGCCGTCACCCCAAGGACGTACGGGCGTGCGACCGAGACAGTGGAGCGGGCCGAGCGGGGCAGGGACCGCGTGGAGGTCCCGCAACGGTTCGGGCCGTGGCGGGGCGGGCCACGGCCGGTGGGGGCCGGTGGGCGCGTCACAGCACCGTCACGTTACGTGCGACCTCGGTCTCATCCGGCGTCGCGAGCGCAACCCCAGCCCTTAGACTCCCTCCGGTGACACGTTGAGGGCCGGTTGGCAAGATGGCCCGAACGGTCGGCACGTCGCGAAACAGGAAGGAAGCGTCTCGTGAGCAGCAGGCCATCCCGAGGCACTGCTCGCCTCGCAGCCATACTGGACGCGCTCCCCGACGCCTTGTTGCTGGTCAACGCCAACGGGACGGTCGTCAACGCCAACACCATCGCCCTCGAGGCCTTCGAGACTCCGGGCACCGCTCTGGTGGGGCGTGGGCTGCTCGACCTGCTGCCGGAGTTCGACTCCAAGCTCATCCCCGGCTCCATGCGCCGGCCCGACCACATCGACCCGCGAGCCCGTACCAAGCCGACGCGGATGGTCGCCCGGCGGACCGATGGAACCGAGTTCCCGGCCGAGGTCACCAGTGCGAATCTGGAGACCGGTCAGCAGGCCTACGACACTTACGGCTACACCGGCGACGAACTGCTGATGCTCGTCGTACGCGATCTGTCCGGCACCGTGGACACCGAGGCCGAGCTGGCTCGTTCGCAACGGCAGACCGAGATGATCCTGCGGGCCGCCGCCGAGGGTGTCGTCGGGACGGACACCGACGGGCGGATCGTCCTCGTCAACCCGGCCGCCGCCCAGATACTGGGCTACCGGGCCAGCGACCTCGGCGGGCGAGAGCTCCATACCCTCATCCTCCACTCGCGCGCCGACGGCTCCCCCTTCCCCTACGACGAGTCCCCGCTCGCCGACACCCTGCGCTCCGGGCGCAAGCACCGGGTGCGCGGCCAGGTGCTGTACTCCAAGAGCAACGACAAGGTGTCGGTCGACCTGACAACCGCGCCGGTGCGCGACGGCGACCAGCTCGTCGGCGCCGTCATGACCTTCACCGACCGGCGTCCCTACGACACGCTCGTCAAGGAGAAGGAAGAGACCGAGCGGCAGCACGCGGAGGAACGGGAGCGGATCGCCGAGGAGCACGCCTCCGAGCTCACCGCCCTGCGCCAGGAGCAGGTCCGCGAGCTGGAGGAACTGCGCGAGGCGCACACCGAGGAACTCGCCGCGAACGAGGAACGGTACGCCGCGCTCGGCGAGCGGGAGAAGGACCGCTTCGAGGCCCTCGCCGGCCGGCACGAGCAACTGCTGACCCTGCTCGGGCAGTCGCTGAGGGGCCCGCTGGAGGAGCTGCGCCGCGACCTGGCCGCGCTGGCCGCCGACGACGCCGGACAGCTGTGGCCCGAGGCCAACCAGGTGCTCCATCATCTGTCGGCCGGCTACTCCCGGATCACCACCCTCATCGACAACGTCCTCGGCTTCCAGCGGCTCGACGCCGGGACGGGCGGCATCACTCGTACGAAGGCGATGCTCGACGCCGTCGTCGCCGCCGGTGTCGACGGGGCCGTGGAACTCATCGGACCGGGCCGGGTTCAGTTCGCCGTGCATGCGCCGCCCATCGAGGCCGAGGTCGACTCGCGACTGCTCGCCACCGCCCTCGCCCATCTCGTCGCGGACGTCGCGGGCGTCGACGCCACCGGCAGCACTCCCGTGTCGGCGGGCGGTTACCTGGACAACACGGTCGTGGTCGCGGCGGCACAGCGCGGCGAGGTCGTACGGATCGAGGTGCGCGGACCCTACAGCGGCGGCGATCCGGTGCACGAGCCGATCGTGCGCGGGATCGTACGGGCGCACGGAGGTGTGCTGCAAACGCACGAGGTGCCGGGAATGAGCGGCAGCGCGTTCGTCCTCGAGGTGCCCATCGGGGCCGGTGCGGGTGCCGTCGCCACAGGTCAGGCGGCTGCCCAGCTCGCGTTGCCCGCCGGAGTGCCGACGGCCGAGGCACCGGGTGGAGCACCGGTGCCGGAAGCGGTGCCAGGAGTGGTGCCGACCGAGGAGACTGCCGCTGCCGCGGGCGGTCAGCAGGGTGCGGGCGGCGGACGACGGAGGGCCCGGCGGTCCTCGGTGGACGCCTTCCTGGAGAGCGAGGTGCCGGGGCCGGACGACGGTTCCGGCGCCGGTACGGAGACCGCGGCGCCCACCGGACGGCGCAGGCGCCGGGCGGCCGCGGCGGCCGCGGAGCCCGCGCAGGTTCCGGCTCAGGCGTCCGGTGAGGACGCGGTGGCGGTGTCCGGCGGGACCGGGCGGCGGCGCGGCCGGCCGGCCGAGGGCGCGGAGGCCGCGGTCCCTGCCGCCCCGGGTGCGGTCGTCGGTGCGGTCGGCGCCGGGGGCGGAGTGTCCGAGGGGGCCGTTGTCACGGCCGCCGAGTACGCGGCGGGATCCGCCGCGTCGAACACCGGGCTGGGCGGGACCGTACCGCCGCAGGGCGTACCCGTCCCGGCGGGGGGACAGCGTGTCCGGCAGGTTTCCGGTGAGCAGCACGCCCTGCCGCCCGCGCTGCCCGCGGTGGGCAGCGGGGACGGAACGGCCGGTGCCTCCCAGGGGCAGGGCCGGGATCAGGCTTCGGGACAACAGGGCCAGACGCAGGAGCAGGGGCAGCAGACTCAGGAGACCGGGCGACGCCGGCGTGCGCTGGCGGCGGCCACCGAGCGGGCGGCGGCGCAGGAGGCCGCGCCCCGTACGGTGTTCGCCCTGCCGCCCGCCGAGGCGGACCAGGGGGAACAAGCTGGGGCGATCGGGGTGGTCGGTGCGGCCGGACAGGGCCAGGCGCAGGGTTCGGTACAGGGCTCGGCTCCCGTGGTGATGCCCGGACCGGCCGCTTCCGGTGACGCGCTGATCGACAGGGGGCGCCATGACGCCGTCCCGCACGACCAGTCCGACGATCACACCCCTCCGCAGCCGCACCCCACCAGCGCCCCGACGGGCCGCCGCCGACGGGCCGCCGCCCAGCCGGCCGAGCAGGGCACGCTCCCTTCGCCGGCGCAGGCCGCTCAGGTCCAGGCACCAGTCCAGGTCCAGGCACAGGTCCAGGCCCTGGGGGGTGCGGCCGGTGGTGCCGCTCAGCCGGTTCCCGTACCGGCGGCGCCTGTGCCGGGGGCCACCCCAAAGGGTGCCCCCGTACCGCCGCAGGGAGCGGCCCTTCCGTCGGCCGTTCCGCCGCAAGGCATGGCCGGGCAGGGACAGCTGCCTCAGGCGCAGGTTCCGACACCGGCAACGGCGCCCCACGATCAGCTCCAGCCGGCCTCCGCCGGGCAGCCGTTGCCCCAGCCGGCGGTGCTGCCGCCCGTTGCACAGGCGCAGGCACAGGCACAGGCGCAGCCCGTCGCTCCGGTCGCGGAGCAGCCCGCTTCCGTGGCCCAGCCGCTGCCCGCCGAGGCCGTGCCCGGTCGGGGGACTCCGCCCCAGGGCGCCCCGTCCGCGCAGCCGCCGTGGCCCGCCGCCGGTGACACCTCCGGCACCAGGACTCCCGTACCGCCGCAGGGTGTTCCCGTTCCGCCGAACGGCATGCCTATGCCGATGCCCGCGCCGGGCGCCCCGCTGCCTCCCGAGAACGCGGCGGTACCCGCGCAACGGGTCGCTCAGCCGCTCCCCGTCGAGACGTCGGCTCCGGTGGCTCCGGTGGCTCCGGTGGCTCCGGTGGCTCCGGTGGCTCCGGCGGACCCGAACTCGACCCAGGGGCGTGCGTTCAGCGTGCGCACGCTGGGGCAGGGTGTGCCGTTCACCCGGCAGGCCGCCCAGGTCCAGCAGCCGCTGCCGTCGGCCACGCCTCCCCCGCATCAGCCGGGCGGATCGGGCCGCCGCCGCAAGCTCGGTACGCGCCCCGACCCGGCCGCGGGCCAGGAGCAGAGCGCGCACCCGCACGCGACGACCGGATCCGCCCCCACCCAGCGGCAGGCCCAGGCAGCGACCCAGGCCCCTGCCCGCGCCCAAGCACCCGCACGGCCCCAGACGCCGGCACAGACACCACCGCCTCAGCAGCCCCAACCACGACCCCCGTCGCAGCCCCAGGCACAGCCGCAGCCTCAGTCACAGCACTCGATCGCCGGTCAGCCGGGGCAGCCGGGGCAGTCGCGGCTCACGCCGACGACCGAGGGCACGGGGCGCTCGTACGCCATAGGGGCGCCGGACGCGGACGCGGCCGAGGGACCCGAGCCGCTGGACGGTCCGGGCGGGGCCGTCGAGGTGGCGGACCCTCCGCGCCCGCAGCCGATGGACGACGAACTGCCGCCGGAGCCCTTGGACAACCCGCGCCGGCTGCTGGTGTGGCCCGCGCCGGACGTCGCCACGCAGCAGGCGTTGAGCGACCGCGGCTACCGGCCGGTGATCGTGCACTCGCGCGAGGAGGTCGACGCCCAGATCGCGGCGTTCCCCGCCGCGCTGTTCGTGGACCCGCTGACCGGGCCGATCACTCGTACGGCGCTCCAGTCGCTGCGGACGGCGGCGGTGGCCGCCGAGGTACCGGTGCTCGTCACGGCCGGGCTGGGGCAGGCCTCGCGCGATGCCGCCTACGGCGCCGATCCCGCCGTCCTGCTGAAGGCCCTCGCGCCACGGGACAGCGAGCAGCATCCGCCGCGGGTGCTGCTGATCGAGGAGCACGCGGAGATCGCGCTCGCGCTGACCGGAACGCTGGAGCGGCGCGGGATGCAGGTCGCGCGGGCCGCGGGCGACGCGGACGCGGTGGCGCTCGCGGGGCAGTTCCGGCCGAACCTGGTGGTGATGGACCTGATGCAGGTACGCCGTCAGCAAGCCGGGATCGTGGACTGGCTGCGGGCGAACGGGCAGCTCACCCGCACCCCGCTCGTCGTCTACACCGCCGCCGTCGACCAGGGGGACCTGCCACGGCTGGCCTCCGGCGAGACGGTGCTGTTCCTCGCGGAGCGCTCCACGAGCGACGAGGTGCAGGACAGGATCGTCGACCTGCTGGCCCGCATCGGCACCAACTGAGCCGCGCCGCATCCGTTCCAGAGGAACCGCGCCTCCGGGCGCACGACGGGGCCCCGCGCACATCGGCCTGATGACCGGCGTACGCGGGGTGCGTCACAGCGTGTCGGAGGGCATCGGAGCGCGTCAGAGCCGGGTGACGTCCAGCGCGCCCTCGGCGTACTGCCTGCGCAGCACCTTTTTATCGAACTTGCCGACGCTTGTCTTCGGCACCGCCTCGATCACCGTCCAGCGCTCGGGCAGCTGCCACTTGGCGATCCTGCCCTCGCCGACGAGGAACTCGCGCAGGGTGGTGAAGTCGGCGGTCGAGCCCTCCTTGAGGACGACCGTCGCCAGCGGGCGCTCGCCCCACTTGTCGTCCGGGACCGCGACGACGGCGGCCTCGGCGATGTCCGGGTGGGACATCAGCGCGTTCTCCAGCTCGACGGAGGAGATCCACTCACCGCCGGACTTGATGACGTCCTTGGCCCGGTCGGTGAGGGTGAGGAAGCCGTCGGGGGAGATCGTGCCGACGTCGCCGGTCTTCAGCCAGCCGTCCTCACTGAACTTGTCGGCGGGGCACAGGGGTTCGGCATCGGTGCCGTTGTAGTAGGCGCCGGCGATCCAGGGGCCGCGCACCTCCAGCTCGCCCGCCGACTCGCCGTCCCAGGGGAGCCGTTCGCCGCCGGGGCCGGTGAGCCGGGCCTCGACACCGGCCGGGAAGCGGCCCTGGGTCAGCCGGTAGGCGAACTCCTTGTCGGTGCCCACGGCGTGGGCCGGCGGGCGGGCGATGGTGCCGAGGGGGGAAGTCTCCGTCATGCCCCAGGCGTGGCAGACCCGCATGCCGAGTGCGTCGAACGCCTCCATCAGGGAGGGCGGACAGGCCGAGCCGCCGATGGTCACCTGGGTGAGGGAGGAGACGTCGCGCGGCTTGGCCAGCAGTTCGGCCAGCAGGCCCTGCCAGATGGTGGGGACGGCTGCGGCGTGGGTCGGCCGCTCGCCCTCGATCATCTCTGCGAGCGGCACGGGCTGCAGGAAGCGGTCCGGCATCAGCATGTTGACGCCGGTCATAAAGGTGGCGTGCGGCAGACCCCAGGCGTTGACGTGGAACTGGGGGACCACGACCAGCGAGGTGTCCTCGTCGGTCAGGCCCATCGACTGGGCCATGTTGACCTGCATCGAGTGCAGGTAGATCGAACGGTGGCTGTAGACCACGCCCTTGGGGTCCCCGGTCGTGCCCGAGGTGTAGCACATGGCGGCCGCG
The DNA here is from genome assembly GCF_042655885.1 of Streptomyces chlorus. Classification (NCBI taxonomy): domain Bacteria; kingdom Bacillati; phylum Actinomycetota; class Actinomycetes; order Kitasatosporales; family Streptomycetaceae; genus Streptomyces; species Streptomyces chlorus. The sequence goes on along the minus strand of NZ_JBHSOA010000051.1, from coordinate 155,098 downwards.
GCACGCTCGTCCAGCTCGGGCCAGTCGTAGGCGGTCGGCTTCCCGGCGATCAGGTCCTCGTACTCGTGCACCCGCACCTGCGCCTGCGCCGCGGCATCAGCCAGCGCGGAGCGGTCCCCGGCGCCGGACACGACGATGTGCTCGAGCGACTTCAGGTGCGGCAGCAGGGGAGCGAGCAGCGGGATCAGCGAACCGTTGACCAGGACCACCCGGTCGGCGGCGTGGTCGACGATCCACACGAGCTGCTCGGCCGGGAGGCGGAGGTTCAGGGTGTGGAGCACCGCGCCCATGGCGGGGATCGCGAAGTACGCCTCGACATGCTCGGCGTTGTTCCACATGAGGGTTGCCACGCGCTCGTCGCCGGACACCCCCAGGTCCTCGCGCAGCGCGTGCGCCAGTTGCGCCGCGCGGGCGCCGATCTCCGCGTAGGAACGGCGGTGCGGCTCGCCGTCGCCGGTCCAGGTGGTCACCTGTGACGTGCCGTGGATCGTCGACCCGTGGGCGAGGATCCTCGAGATCAGCAGCGGTACGTCCTGCATCGTGCTCAGCACGGCGTCCTCCCGGGCGACATTGCCTACGCGGCGGTAACGGATGCGCTGATTCTGCGCACATACCGCGCGGTATGTCACTAGGTGAACGGATGATCGATCACGTTCCGCGGAATTTCATTCCCGATCAGGATCGAACAAGTCCCAGCTCGGCGTCGTCCCGCAGCTTCCCGAGCGCCCGCGACACGGCCGACTTCACCGTACCCACCGATACGCCGAGCACTTCGGCCGTCTGAACCTCACTGAGGTCCTCGTAGTACCGCAGGACTACCATGGCGCGCTGTCGCGCGGGCAGCCGCATGATCGCCCGCCACATCGCGTCGCGCAGTGCCTGCTGTTCGGCCGGGTCGTCGGCGGCGGACACCGGGTCCGGCTCGGGCAGCTCGCCGCAGGCGAACTCGTCCACCTTGCGCTTGCGCCACTGCGACGTCCGGGTGTTCAGCAGCGCCCGGCGCACATAGCCGTCGAGCGCGCGGTGGTCCTCGATACGCTCCCAGGCGACGTACGTCTTGGCGAGCGCGGTCTGCAGCAGGTCCTCCGCGTCATTCGGGTTCCCGGTCAGGGACCGGGCGGTACGCAGGAGCACCGGCTGGCGGGCCCTCATGTACGACGAGAACGACGGGTACGGGAGGGTCTGCGTCACTGGAGCAGCGGCGTTCGAAGCGCTGGTGCAGACGGGTGTGGTCATGGCTCAACGCTATGAGCGGGGCACGTTCGGCAAATCGGCCACAAGTCCCGAAGCCACGTCCCTCTCAGGTTGTAGGGGGAGTGCCTGCTGCACCTCCTGAGGGTGGAGGAGCGGTGGAGAGTCACTGCGGGTTCACCCCTGGAGGGAAACACACCGGTGCCCCGGGGTCTCACCCGTTCCCAACACGACATCGACGCCCTCCCCCTCACCCGCCCGCTGCTCCTGTGACCGCCCCGCTCCCGGCGCGGCCGCCGCCACCACGGCAGCCGGACGGGGCCAGGCCCCGG
>NZ_JBHSOA010000051.1:0-153538 GCF_042655885.1 Streptomyces chlorus | reverse complement strand
CTGCCCGCTGCCCTTCTCCTGGCAGCAGTCCAGCAGCCGCAGCGGCTCTACGATCCACCGCGAGGCCGCACGGTCGGCGAGGCTGATCGGCCGGCCGTGGAAGTACGCCGCCGGGTTGGTCGCCGCGTACTTCCGGACGACCACGGCCACCTGCCCGAACGCCTCAGGGGTCAGCCCGTAGACGTACGGATACCGTCTCCCCCCCTGCATCCCTCATGAGATTCCCCGACTGCCCGTCAGATCCCACCTCCTGTCAAGGCCGTCCCCCCGCAGCCGCACACGGACCGGCCGCCCCCTCCCCCCCCACTCCGATCAACAAGCACGGCCCCGCAAGGCGTGTGCCCGGCGGCACCGAAGCACCGACGCGCACACGCCTCGCACCCCACGAGGTACACCTCACACGCCGTCAGAGGGCCGCCGGCCCCCTCACCTCACCCCCACAGCGGGGTGAAGTTGATCGCCACGTTGTCGTTGCCCTGATTGACGGCCGTGAACGCGGAGCCATTGACCTGGGCGGTGTTGCTCTGGTTCGAGGCGCCGGAACCGACGGCCTGCTGCTGCGTGGTGGCCGAGTTGCCGAAGTTGTCCCCGCCGACGCCGCTGCCGACCACGCCCGCCGTGGCACTCGCAGCCGTGGCACTCGAACCGTTGTCCGCGAAAGCGCCGTTGTCCGCCTCCGCGACACCGGTGAAGAGGACTGCCGCCAGCGGAAGGGCGGAGACGGCGGCGATGACGCGGGCGGTACGGATGCTTGCCATGTTGTGTTTCCTCCAGAACCAAGGACGCACCGGCTCATGACCGCGTGTGCCCGATGTACGGCTGTCACCAGGGAAGTTGGCCGACCGCCCCGGCTGTTCTCGACGTCGCAAGATCAGGATTGCCCACCGAATCCCCGTGAACCACCCCTGAAGCCATCATTCGCACGCAAGCGTGAGGACAAGTCGATAAACCCCTACTCGCCCCCCAATCCACCCCTTCTGCCCGGCAAGAGCCCTCCACGCCAAGCGCCACAAGAGGTGAAGCGTTCCGGCACATTTCTTGCCCATCACCCGAACCCCGGCGCGTCGCCCCGACTCCCCCTTCCTTTTTTCGAACACAGGTACGAATATGGAAGTATGGCCACCACCGCCCGGCAGGCCACGACGCTGGCCCTCGCGCACGCCCTGTCAGCCGCCGAACGCGGACTGGCCGTCATCCCGCTGTCCCGGACGAAACTCCCCGCACTGCGTTCCCCACACCGCGACGAAACCGACTCCGGACCCGGCCCCACCACGCGCTGCCGCAGCGAGTGCGGCCGCTTAGGACACGGTGTCCACGACGCCTCCACCGACCCCACCCGCATCCGCGAACTGTTCACCGCCGCCCCCAGGGCCACCGGTTACGGCATCGCCTGCGGCCTGCCCCCGCACCACCTCATCGGCGTCGACCTGGACACGAAGACCAGTTCCGACCCCTCCGCCGCCCTGCGCGAACTGGCCCTGCGCCACCTGTTCACGATTCCCGCCACGGTGGTCGTCCTGACCCCCAGCGGCGGCCGTCACCTGTGGCTCAGCGGCCCACCCGACGTCGTCGTCCCCAACTCCGCGAGCCGACTCGCCCCCGGCATCGACATCCGGGGCGCCGGCGGCTACCTGGTCGGCCCCGGCTCCCGTACGGACCACGGCACGTACACCGCCGCCCCGGGTACCGCACACCTCGCCCCCGCCGCCTGCCCTCCCGCCCTCCTGCGGCTCCTGCTGCCACCGCCCCGCGCCCACCACCCCACGCCCCCGTCGACCGGCGGTCACGGGCAGGGACTCGTCCAGTTCGTCCTCGCGGCGCACGAGGGCCAGCGCAACACCCGCCTGTTCTGGGCGGCCTGCCGCGCCTACGAGGACGGCATCGGCTCCGCCCTGGTGGACCCCCTGGTAGAGGCGGCCCTCACCACGGGCCTGTCCGAACGCGAGGCCCGCGCGACGATCGCCTCTGCAGCCCGCATGACAGGCCACCACCCCTGACGACAACTCACAGCCCGCCCCACCCTCTCCTCTCTGCCCTTCCCCCCAGCCCCCCTCCGCCTGACGAAAACCGAAAGCCCCGGATGCGTCACCGCCCTAGACCGGGTCTGTACGGTCAACGGTGTAACTCCCGAGCTGGAAACGACAGTTGATGACTGACGTGATGAGTGACATCGAGGCCGGGGAGGCCGCCGTGGACGCGCTGGATGCTGTGGATGACGGTCTGCGACCAGAGACAGCCCGTGGAGACCGCGGACATCGTGGTGCCCGCCGCTCTCTGCGAGATCGTCTACGAGGTTCCGATCAGTCGTTAGCAGGGCCGGCCCTATCGGGTTTGCAGGCCGGCGCCTCAGCGTGAGTGTCACATGAGGAACCCAGCTGCCGAGAGGCGTGTGTCATCGTGCCCCTGTGAGAACTTCCATGACTGATGTACCTGAGCCGCTCACGGCGTGCTGGCTTCATTGGATCGCGGTGCCGACCGGGGATCAGTCCGGAGTCATGGACGTCCTGGGCCTGACGGATTCCGCGCCCGTCTCGTTCAGCTCCGCGCAGGAGATCATCGACGCGGACAGCCACAACGCCGCCGAGGGGCTTGCCCGGGTGTATGTAAGCCCGGAACTTGACGGGTGGACCCTGGTCATCGGCCGGTGGTGCGATCCCTGCGACAGGGAGCGTTCAGACTCCGTGCTGCGCATGTGCGAGAAACTCAGTGCCCGGTACGGGCAAGCACAGGCTTACTACTACGGCGCGCAGGGCACCGGATCCGCCTGGATGATCGCGGAGCGTGGCACTGTAACGCGCCGCTACTGCGAGACCGACGAGGGCGAGGACCATTACCTGACGCTGGGGGAGCCGCTGCCGTATGAGCGGCGCCGCCGCGAGGAACTGGGGCTGTCCCCGAGCTGGGACGCGGCGACCGAGAGCCAAGAGGACGAAGACGAATGGGCGTGGGCCACCAATGACATGGCCCCCGAGATCGCCGCCGTACTCGGCATCAGTCCGCTCGCCCTCACGGCGGAAACTCCTGTGTCCGGCACCGGTGTGCTGGCGCGGACCCCGTGCCGCAAGTTCTGACCCCAGCCTGATGTGGTGGTCGGCCTGGAGCCCTTCCGTGCCCCTTGCGTGCCCGATCGAGCGGGAAAGCACGGGGAGACACGGTGACGAGCGGGCAGCACGCAGCAGAACGGCCCCTGACCGTATGACCTGGTCAGGGGCCGTTCTCACTGCTCAGCAAGCGGAGGCGGTGGGATTTGAACCCACGGTGACATCGCTGCCACGACGGTTTTCAAGACCGTTCCCTTAGGCCGCTCGGGCACACCTCCCCACGCTCGCCGGATGATCGGCGGCGCGGGGACAAGGGTAACGGGTCGGTGGGGGCGGGGTGGGGTCAGCTGTCGCCGACGCGGGAGCCCAGGGTGAGTTCCGTGGTCTGCGCCTTGCCGCCGCGTTCGTAGGTGAGGGTGACCTTGTCGCCCGGCTTGTGGGTCCAGATCTCGCCGATCAGGGTCGGGCCGGAGTCGATGACGCGGTCGTCGAGCTTGGTGATGACGTCACCGGGCCGCAGGCCGGCCTGGTCGGCGGGACCGTTGGGATCGACCGACTCGGAGCCGCCGGCACCCTGATCGGTGATCTTCGCCCCGCCCGTGCCTTCCTCCAGGGAGACCGAAGCACCGATCTTGGCGTACACCGGTTTGCCCGTCTTGATCAGTTCCTGGGCGACGTACTTGGCCTGGTTGATCGGGATGGCGAAGCCCAGGCCGATGGAGCCGGACTGGCCGGTGCCGAAACCGCCATTGCTGGTGGACTGGATGGCGGAGTTGATGCCGATGACGTTGCCCTGGGCGTCCAGCAGCGGTCCGCCGGAGTTGCCCGGGTTGATCGAGGCGTCGGTCTGCAGGGCGCTCATGTACGAGGCCTGGCTGCCGGTGCCGTCGCTGGAGGCCACGGGACGGTTCTTCGCGCTGATGATGCCGGTCGTCACCGTGTTGGACAGGCCGAACGGGGCGCCGATGGCGATCGTCGAGTCACCGACGGCGACCTTGTCGGAATTGCCCAGCGTGAGGGGCTTCAGGTTCGAGGGGGCGTTCTTCAGCTTGATGACCGCGACGTCGTAGCCCTGGGCGTGACCGACCACCTCGGCGTCGTACTTCTTGCCGTCCGGGAAGGTCGCCGCGACCTTGCCGCCGTCCACCGCATCCGCCACCACGTGGTTGTTGGTGACGATGTGCCCCTGGGTGTCGAACACGAATCCCGTGCCGGTGCCGCCCTCGCCGCTGCTGCTCTCCGCCTCGATGGTGACGGTGCTCGGCAGCGCCATGGCGGCCACCGCCGCGACCGTGCCCGGGTCGCGCTTGACGTTGCCGCCGCTGGTGGACGACGAGATGGTCGTCGAGCCGTTGCCGTCGTCGTTGTTCTTGACCAGCGTGTAGCTGAGGCCACCGCCCAGGCCGCCGGCGACCAGTGCGGCCACCAGGACGGTGGCGACCAGGCGGCCACGCCTGCCGTCCTTCTTCGGCGCCGGCTCCTGGTAGGAGGAGCCCCATCCGGCCGCGCCACCACCGGCTCCCTCACCGGCGCCGCCACCGTCGTACGACGGGGTGCCCGGCGCCGGGGGCGGGGGCCAGGAGGCGTCGGGCGGGGAGGGGGTTCCCGCGGGGGCTCCCACCGGGGCTCCCGGCGGAGGGCCGACGGGGGGCTGGTCCTGGGCGCCATAGCCTCCCTGGCCCGCGTGGGCGGCCTGGGCGGCGTGTCCGGCCGGCTCGCCGTATCCGCCGCGGTCGCCGCCGTCGCCGTATCCCGGGTATTGCGACGAACCGTGGCCCTGTGCCGTACCGGGCGCGTTCGGCGGGACCAGGGGCAGGGGGATCGTCGGGCTGCCCCCGTCCGGAGCCGGACGCTCCGGATGTGCCTGAGCAGCGGGAGCGTCCACCGGCGTGGGCGGTACGGACGGGGCCGGGGGTACCGATGCGCCCTCGCTTGTGCCCTCGTTCTCGGTGCTCACAGCTCTCTCTCCTCGATCCACGGCTGTTGTTCCAGGTCGCACTCGGTCACGCTCATTCACGCTCGATCACGCATGTCGACGAGTCCGGCGCGCTTCAGCTGTGCATGTCTCTTTGTATGACGTCAGCTTTTACCATGGGCCGTCAGGGCACCATAAGCCGTTCCTGTGGGTGCGAGACCCTTTCTTACATAGGGCATTACTCACTAAGGGTGCACCAATCCCATGCCTCCGATCAGTCGTCCGCGCCGCCCACGTCCTCGCCACCCACGCGACCGCACAAGTACCCCCACGCGATGGCACCATGACGCGGTGACCCATGCACGTCAGCGCCCGACCCAAGTCGTCGCCCACCGCGGAGCCTCCGAGGACGCCCCCGAGCACACCCTGGCCGCGTACCGCAAGGCGATCGAAGACGGTGCGGACGCGCTCGAATGTGATGTACGCCTGACCGCGGACGGTCATCTCGTCTGCGTTCACGACCGCCGCGTCAACCGTACGTCCAACGGTCGCGGCGCGGTGTCGGCCCTGGAGCTCTCCGATCTTTCCACCCTGGACTTCGGCTCCTGGAAGACCCGTGACCCGCTCGGGGGACGGATCGAGGAGCCTGACTGGGAGTACGGGCCGGAGGACCGGGAGGCGACCTCCGTCCTCACCCTGGAGCGGCTGCTGGAGCTCGTCGCCGACGCCGACCGCCGAGTGGAGCTGGCGATCGAGACCAAGCACCCCACGCGGTGGGCAGGACAGGTGGAGGAGCGGCTGCTGCTCCTGCTGAAGAGGTTCGGCCTGGACGCACCCGGCACCCCCGAGGAGTCCCCGGTACGCGTGATGAGCTTCTCCGCGCGGTCACTGCATCGTGTGCATGCCGCCTCGCCCACCCTGCCGACGGTCCACCTCATGCAGTTCGCCTCGCCCCGCCTGCGCGACGGGCGGCTGCCGGAAGGGGTGCCGATCGCGGGCCCCTCGATCCGGATCGTCCGCAGCCACCCCGCGTACATCGAGCGCCTGAAGCGGTCCGGCCACCAGGTACACGTGTGGACCGTGAACGACCCCCAGGACGTGGACGCCTGTGTCGGTCTCGGGGTCGACGCCATCATCACCAACCGCCCCCGCGCAGTGCTCGACCAGCTCGGCCGCTGAGCGACACAGGGCGGATCGGCCGCGCCGTCCGCGCCGGACTCTTGACCACGGATCCCTTCTCGCTCCATCCTCACCTCTCGGCCACATCGACTAAATCCAGCCACTCGATTACGGGGAGTGCTCCGGCGCATTCGATACATGATCGATTGTTTCGAGTGCGTCACCGCACATGGATTGGCCGGTTTCCGGTTCAGGCCCATGGGGCATTCACACCGTGGCGTGGGGCGAAGGAGGTCTCGGGGGTGGCGTTGATGGTGGCACAGGAGGTGCCCACGTCGTCGAGCATGGCCGTACCTCATGGCCCTGCGGGCGTGGGGAAAGCGAGGCGCCGTATGCGTCTGCAGTTGCGCGACGGCGGCGTGGCGGACACGGTCATCGACGATGCCGTACTGATCCTTTCCGAACTGCTGAGCAACGCGTGTAAACACGGCAGACCCTTGGGCGACGCCCTGGCCGGGGACGGCGACGTCCGCGCGGCCTGGCGGGTGGATCCCTGCGGACGGCTGGTCGTGGAGGTCACGGACGGCGGAGGCCCTACCCGGCCGGCACCGGCGACTCCCTCGGTCACCGCGCACGGCGGCCGGGGGCTGAACATCATCACGGCACTGGCCGACGACTGGGGCGTACGCGACGAGGTACCGGGCGAGGTCACGGTGTGGGTCGTCGTCCATGACGACGTGCACGACCCGGACGCCGGACACCGGCGCGACGACTTCGCCGCGCGGGTGACAGCCCCCACGGTGTCCGAGATGTCCGGCCTGGAGTTCGCGGACGCCTTCGACCGCCTCGACTGACGACGCACGCGCGCGGCGATCCCACGACCACTCCGCGCGGTCGTCCACCGTCAGCCACTGTCGGCCGCCTCGCAGTCGCCTCGCACGGACCCGGTCCCGTACGGCTCGCGCGTTGTCCATAGTCGGCATGTTGTCCACAGGGTCCCGTCAGCCGCGTCGTGAACGACTAGGCTCCCGCCCGTACGAGACGAGCCGTAACCGGGAGACACCCACGATGGCCAAGAAGCGCCCTCAGACCAAGGCCAAGCGCCCGCAGCTTACGGACGGAGCCCGCGCCGCAGGCGCTGATGGAAACTTTCCGGTCGTCGGCGCCCGCGAGCCCTGCCCCTGCGGCAGCGGCCGCCGCTACAAGGCCTGCCACGGCCGTGCCGCCGCGCACGCCGTGACCGAACTGGTGCACCGCCCGTTCGAAGCGCTGCCGGGCGAGTGCGACTGGGTGGCGCTGCGCGAACTGGTGCCGGCGGCCACCGTCGAGCTGCCCCTCAAGGACGGCCTGCCCGACGGCGTCCCGTCAGTCACCCTGGCCACCGTGCTGCCGATGGCCTGGCCCGCGCTGCGCCGTGACGACGGCTCGGTCCTCCTCGGCCTGCAGAACGACACGTCATCCGGCGACATCAGCCGCGACCTCGCCGACACCCTCCGGCGCGCGCTCATCGCCGATCCGGGCACCCCGGTGCAGGCCCGCCGCGCTCCGGCCGACGGGCCCCGGCTGCAGGATCTCCTCGACCCCGAGGGCGCGTTCGAGCCGGTGGTGCACAGCGGCTTCGAGTTCTGGGTCCCCGACCCGGAGAATGCCACCCCGGACGTGGCTGCCTCCCTGGAGCGGGCCAACGCGGCGGCCATCCCGACCGTCAAGCTCTCGAGCGTGGACTCCGCGTACTGGTGCGAGACACCCGAGAAGAACCATCTGCGGTGGGTCATGCCGCACCCCGAGGAGCAGCTTCTGGACGCCTTGGCACGACTGCACGCGGCGGGCCGCTCCTCCCTCGGTGAGGGGACCCGTCTCGTGGGCTCCTTCCGCGCTCACGGACTCACCGTCCCGGTCTGGGACCTGCCCAGCGGAGTCGGCGCCGAGGACGTGGAGAAGCCGGCGGCCGAGTTCGCCGAGCGCCTCGCCGCAGCCCTGGCCACCGACGCCCCGCTCACCGCCGACGAGCGCCGCGCGCGCGGGGGTCTGACCAATCGTCAGGTCACCCTCAGCTGAGGCCCGGGCACGCTCCCCGGTCGTGCTGACTACCCGGTCGGTACGACCGTCCGGCCCACATGACTGGCTTCATCCACAACGCCCGGTGGCGACAAGCCAATCGGTGACCGGAAAAGCTGAGATCGAATTTGCTAACAGCCGATCTCTTGTTACCGTTCCAGTAGCCCGGTTGCTGGTGCATCCCCCGTCGCCAGCAACCGGGTCTTTGCGTGACCACTCTTCTTCACAGAACGCGGGCGCATGTCAACCGCGTTCCCTCGGTCGACTGCTCCCGGAACGCAGCACGACAGCGGCCCGCGTCCGGCCCGGTTCCCGAACTCCGCTTCTGCGTAACCGGCGTGCAGTACCGCTCGAAGCCGCCCCACTGAGGCTCAGGTGGAGGCCGTGGAAACGGCGAAGCCGCCAGATGCCGCACGGCGACAGGAAGTGCCTGACGCCGCGCGGGTCGGCAGCCGCTACATCTCGGGCGCGCTCACACCCGCGCGGGTGAGGGCCTCGACCACGGCGTCCACCACTGCCTCGACATCGGGCACCCAGGGCGAGGCCGAGCCGGGCAGCGGCGCGCGCTCCCAGCGGACATCGCCCAGGCCGGTGGTGGACGGGGGCAGGGCGAGGTAGCCGCCCTCACCGTGAAAGCGGAGGGATCCGGGGACGAAGTCCTTGGCGTACAGCAGCTCGCCCAGCTGCTCCAGGGAGTACGGCTTGACCAGGATCGACCAGCGGTCCGCCGAGGCGACGACCGGGCCGAGCCGCATGCCGAGCCGGTCGAGGGCGCCCAGGGCCCGGGCAGCCGGCACGGCGGGCAGGGAGACAGCGCAGGGCGCCCTGCCCCCAGTGGCCAGGATGACGGGCGCCGTGGGCCGGTTGCCCCACCACCAGCGCACCATGCGCGCGTCGGTGGTGGCGGCGAGGAGCCCGGGGTCGAAGGGATGGGCGCCCGGCACTGTGCATTCGGGGTCCGGGCAGCCGCAGCGGGACCCGCCCTGCGGGTCCGTCGCCACACCCGGGAGTAGCGGCCACTGCCAGTCCGAGGCGAAGGTCAGGGCCGCTTCGATCAGCTGGGGCCCACTGTCGCCTCGCCGGGACAGGAGCCTGCGTCGCCTTCCGAGGATCTCGCGCATGAGCGCTCGTTCCTTTCCGTTGCACGCCTGGCAACACCGTGGTCCACATCACAACATGAGTCGATCACTGAACTGTGCGTACCTACTGTGCGTACCTGCTGGCGCATCACACCCCCGCACCGGGCAAGGGGAGCCCCTATGGGCCGAGCAAGGACTGCCTCCGCGGCCGTACCACCCATACTGCGCGTCGATCTGAAGCACGGGGGTGGCGTGGGGGTGGCGAAGTCTGGCGTTTACCGTCGCACGTGTTTCTCTCCGCCTCCGCCACGGGAGGATGGGGCACGGTCGTCGGTGGTTAAGACGCCCGGGTCCGTCGCCAGGTTCCCGGGTGATTCCCAACCACCCCTGGCTTTCTCCGAGTACGTACCCATCACGACCGCTGTGACGCTCCGTCGAGCGAGCCCAGTCGACCGCAATCAGCCTCCCCCTGAGGCAGTTTCAAGCCAAGTTTCATTTTCGACAAGAGGGTGGGAGCGAGTTCCCTTCGGACTCCCTCCGAACCCACGGACACCAGGAATCCCAGTAGGACAATGCTGGACATCTCCTCACGAGAACGTGTACATGTGGAGACACTGCCGGCGGCGCAGGATGACATGGGGGTTTGCGATGCTTTTGAGCAGTTCGTACCGGCAGGAAAGCCGGACGCCATGAACGCCCCGCACCCTCCGAAAGTGGCTGGAATCGATTCAACGGTTCCGGTCCCCGCACACACTGTCGCGTCCGTTGCTACGGGTACCTCCCCGGCCGCCCCGGCAAACCCCCAGAACGCACCGGGCGCGCTTCTTCAGGACCGACTCGCGGGATGGGTCTCCGACCTCACGACCCTCCATGAGCTGACCGAACGCCTGGCCCGCACGAGCTCCCTCGACGAGGCACTCCAGGAACTGCTGCGCGCCGGCGCCGGCCTGGTGGGCGCCCGGCGCGGTCTCGTCGTCCTGGAACCCGCCGACGGTCGCGGCCCCGACACCATGATCGGTCTTGGCCTGGCCCACGCCGATCTCGGCCACATCGAGACGATCCCGCGCAGCGCGGTACCGTACGGCAGGATCCTCGACGGACTGCCCGGCACCGACGACGGCATCGCCGTACCCGACCTGCTCGCCGAGAAAGGGCTCGACCCCCGGCACCGTGAGGTCGCCGCCCGCCTCGGCTATGCCGCGAGCTACACGCTGCCCCTCACCCCCGAGGCCGCGGCCGACACGGGCACCACGCAGGCAACGGAGGCGGCACGGCGCCTGGGCGCCGCGGTATGGCTCTACGACGAACCCGCCGAACCGTCGGAACGCCGGCGACACCTCATCGGCCTCTACGCCCGGTACGCCGCCGAGCATCTCGCCCGCCTCCTGGAACTCGAGCGCACGCGTACGTCCATGGCCACCATGTCCGAGGAGCTCCTCCCCTCACGCCTGCCCCGGATCCCCGGCGTCCAGCTCGCCGCCCGGCACCGTACCTCCCCGTACGGCGGCGGCGACTGGTACGACGCGCTGCCGCTTCCGGACGCCGCTCTCGGTCTCGCCGTGGGGTCCGTCACCGGGGCCGGGCCGAGCGCGGTCGCCGCGATGGGGCGGCTGCGAGCGTCCCTGCGCGCGTACGCCGTGATGGAGGGAGAGGACCCGGTCGCCGTCCTGTCCGACCTGGAGTTGCTGCTGAGGCTCACCGAACCGGCCCGGTCGGCCACCGCGCTGTTCGGCTACTGCGAACCCACGCTGCGCAGGATCACACTGGCCGGCGCCGGGCACAGTCCGCCGCTGCTGCTCGGCGAGCGCCGCACGGAGTTCGTGGAGACATCGGTCTCAGCCCCCCTGGGCATGCTCGCCTGCTGGGAGGCGCCGAGCGTGGAAGTCCACGCGGAACCGGGAGAGACGGTTCTGCTCTACACCGACGGGCTGCTGCACCGTACCGGCGATCCCACCGACCGCGCCTTCGCGCGGCTGCACGCGGCTGCCGCCGGGGTGCCCCGGACACTGCGGCGCGACCCTGGCGCGATCGCCGACCACATCCTGCGCACCGTGCTGCCCGAGGGTACGGGGACGAGGGACTCCACGGAGGACGTCGTCCTGCTGGCCGCGCGGTTCGAGTAGCCGTCCCGGGCGGGGCGGGAGGAGACGGTGCCGGACAGGCAGGAAGGTACCGGTTCGCCGTACTGGTTCGCGGCATCGGTTCGCGGCTGGCCCGGTGCCCGATCCTGTGCGGTGCGGTGCCCGATCCCGTGCCTGTGCGGTGCCTGTGCCTGTGCATGCGCATGTGCCTGTGCCTGTGCTCGCTCCCGCTCTCGTCACCCTCCACGCACCTTCGGTAACGGGCCCTTCCCCTCAGTGACCGTTTCGTCGGTAACCGTACGATGGAGGAGGTCCCCCGGCCCGGACGAAACCGACACCCTGGGGGAGGTCCAGAGCCTTACCGAGGAGGATGACCGCTGTGGCAGAAGAGCTCCCGACCGCGTTCGACGAGGCCGCCGGTAGGCCAGGCCCGGAAGGTCCGGAAGCCGCGGCGGGCCCGGAGGCCAGCGAGGAAGAGCCCGTCAAGCAGCGCAAGAACGGCCTCTACCCCGGCGTGTCCGACGAGCTGGCCGAGAACATGAAGAGCGGCTGGGCCGACACCGAGCTGCGCGGCCTTGAGCCGATCCCCCAGGCGGCGGAGACCGCCGCCCGCCGCGCCGCGCTGTCCGCGCGCTTCCCGGGTGAGCGTCTGATCGTCCCCGCGGGCAACCTGAAGACGCGGTCCAACGACACCGAGTACGCCTTCCGCGCGTCGGTCGAGTACACCTACCTCACCGGCAACCAGACCGAGGACGGCGTCCTCGTCCTGGAGCCGACGGCCAACGGCCACCAGGAGACGATCTACCTCCTGCCGCGCTCGAACCGCGAGAACGGCGAGTTCTGGCTGGACGGCCAGGGCGAGCTGTGGGTCGGCCGCCGCCACTCCCTCACCGAGGCCGAGAAGCGGTACGGCATCCCCGCCGCCGACGTGCGCGAGCTGGCCGGTGCCCTGCGCGAGGCCACCGGCCCGGTGCGCGTCGTGCGGGGGCACGACACCGGCATCGAGACGGCGCTGACCGACAAGGTCACCGCCGAGCACGACGAGGAGCTGCGCGTCTTCCTCTCCGAGGCACGGCTGGTCAAGGACGCCTTCGAGATCGGCGAGCTGCAGAAGGCCGTCGACTCCACCGCGCGCGGCTTCGAGGACGTCGTGAAGGTCCTCGACAAGGCCGAGGCCACCAGCGAGCGCTACATCGAGGGCACGTTCTTCCTGCGCGCACGGGTCGAGGGCAACGACGTCGGCTACGGCTCCATCTGCGCCGCCGGCCCGCACGCCACCACCCTGCACTGGGTGCGCAACGACGGCCCGGTCCGCTCCGGCGACCTCCTGCTGCTCGACGCCGGTGTCGAGACGCACACGTACTACACGGCGGATGTCACCCGTACGCTGCCGATCGACGGCACGTACAGCACGCTGCAGAAGAAGATCTACGACGCCGTGTACGACGCCCAGGAGGCCGGTATCGCGGCGGTGAAGCCCGGCGCCAAGTTCCGGGACTTCCACGACGCCGCCCAGCGGGTCCTGGCCGAGCGGCTCGTCGAGTGGGGTCTGGTCGAGGGCCCGGTGGAGCGAGTGCTGGAGCTGGGTCTGCAGCGCCGCTGGACACTGCACGGCACCGGCCACATGCTCGGCCTGGACGTCCACGACTGCGCACTCGCCCGTACCGAGACGTACGTCGACGGCACCCTGGAGCCGGGCATGGTGCTCACGGTCGAACCGGGCCTGTACTTCCAGGCCGACGACCTGACCGTCCCCGAGGAGTACCGGGGCATCGGCGTCCGCATCGAGGACGACATCCTGGTGACCGAGGACGGCAACCGGAACCTCTCCGCCGCGCTGCCCAGGCGGTCGGACGAGGTCGAGGCATGGATGGCGGCCCTCAAGGGCTGACCGCCGAACGAGGGGCCGATGGACCCGCTCGATGGGCTGATGCGCGTACTGCGGCCGGGCACCCCGCGCGGGGTGCCTGGCCGCAGTGTGATCAGGTGCACCGTGATCGGGCTCGGTGCGATCAGGTGTGCTTCCGCGCGCCCGCGGATTCCCGATCCTGTGGTGAGGTCACACCGCCATCAGCGGCGCGCCCTTCCGCCATTTGAGGATCTTGTCGAAGCTCACCACGGCGCCGCCCCGATCGGGCTTGTTGCCGATGTGGACGTGGTCGGCGAGCTCCTGGATGAGACAGAGGCCGCGGCCGTGTTCCGCGTCGTACGGCGCGGGGTGGGCCGGCGGGTGGGCGCGGCCGCCGGCCACGGCGGGAAAGCCGGGGCCCACGTCGGCGACCTCGATACGGCACTTCTCGCCCTCGAGATAGGCGGTCACCCGATACGCCTCCGAGAACCCTCCCCGGGCGGCGCCCCCGCCGTGCTCGACGGCGTTCGCACAGGCTTCGGTGAGGGCGACGGAGAGGTCGTAGGAGATATCGGGGTCGACGCCCGCGGTCTCCATCGCGCCGAGAAGAAGGCGACGCGCGAGCGGCACACTCGCAGCATCACGGCGCAGATGGAGTGACCACCAGATGCTCATGCTCCAGCCTCCCGGCCGCGGCTCGACATACCGTTACCTATTGCCCTGCGTACACGCTTGTAAGCGTCCCGCTGACGTGATAACCCCCATATGGCGGGTGCGCCGTGGAGCCGACCGGTGTATGTAGGGCACCTCACCACATAAGTGATCTTCCGGCCGTAGCTCTCCTTGCGGACCTGCCGTACGGCGGCCGGAGGCCCAGTGCGATGATGAGGCCGCCATGACTGCCCCCCATCCGCACACGATGCGCTCCGGACGCGGGCTCCGGATGCTGCGGGCCGCGGTGTTCGCCGCGGTCTGCGTCGTGCTGGCCGGGGCAGGCCACACACTCGCCTCCCACGCCGCCCTTCCGCTGTGGACGCTCGGCATCGGATTCTTCGGGACCTTCGTGACCGCGGTACCGCTCGCCGGACGTGCGCGGTCCCTTCCGGGCATCGCCACTCTGCTGGCGGTCTGCCAGACGGTGCTGCACACCACGTTCGGCATCGGCCAGCACGGCGCCGCGACCACCGCGAACGCATCGTCGTCCGAGTCCGTGTCCGCAGCCATGTCCGACGCCTCGCTGATCGAGCAGGCGGCCCGGCTGCTGTGCGGTGCGGGCACGGCTGCCATCAGCCCCGCACAGGCGCAGCGCATCCTCACCGACGCCCGGATCCACCCGGACACCGCCGATAAGGGGAGCATGGCCGGCGGCATCCACGGAGGGCATGCCCAGGACGGCGTCCTGACCCTCGCCACGGACCCCTCGGCCGCGGCCTCGTCGATGCCGCTGCTGCCGTCCCTGCCGATGCTGCTCATGCACGTCCTCGTGGCACTCGCCACCGGCTGGCTGCTGCGCCGCGGCGACCTGGCTCTGCTGCGGCTCACCGAACTGTCCGCGCACGGCGTCGCAGAGGGCGCCCTCGTACGGTCTCTTCGCGCGGCACTCGCACTGGTGCTCGCCCTGCGCGCGGGTCTCCCGGGGGCTCCGCAGGTGGCCCCGCGCCGGTTGCGCACCGTACCGGCGGTGCCGTCCACGCCCCGTACCACCGCACTCCAGCACACGGTGATCCGCCGGGGTCCGCCCCCGGCCGGTACCGCACTCGCCCTCGCCGCCTGACGCGCCCGGGCCGCCACTCCGCCACCGCCGGATCTCCGGCCGGGAGAGGGGCGCCCGCGTGCGGCACGGCACGCGCGTGTGCGCCCGCTTTCCCGCGTACTTCCCTCGTACTTCTGGCTCGCTCCGCTCGTACTTTCCTCGTACGACGAGCCGTCTGTGGCCCGGTCGCCGCCGACGGGCGGAGACGTACGCACCGTACGCAAATCCCTGACCGTCAGCGAAAACCAACTGAAGCGGAGTGCTTCTGCCATGAAGGCTTCTCGTATCGCCGCCGTCGGCGCCGTCGCCGGTGTCGCCGTCCTCACCCTGTCCGCCCCCGCCTTCGCGCACGTCAGCGTGCAGCCCGAGGGCGAGGCGGCCAAGGGCGGTTACGCGGTCGTGAACTTCAAGGTCCCCAACGAGCGCGACAACGCGTCGACGACCAAGCTCGAGGTGACCTTCCCGACCGACCACCCGCTGGCCTCCGTGATGCCACAGCCGGTCGACGGCTGGGACGTCAAGGTCACCAAGTCCAAGCTGGACAAGCCGCTGGAGATGCACGGCAAGAAGATCGACGAGGCCGTCACCAAGGTCACCTGGACCGCCGACGGCGACGGCATCGAACCCGGCTTCTTCCAGAAGTTCCCGGTGTCCGTCGGCACACTGCCCGAGGACGCCGACGAACTGGTCTTCAAGGCGCTGCAGACGTACTCCAACAAGGAGGTCGTCCGCTGGATCGAGGTGCCGAAGGAGGACCAGGAGGAGCCCGACTTCCCGGCCCCCGTGCTCGCCCTGGCCGAGGCCTCCGCCGACGGTCACGCGCACGGTACGTCGGACGGCGAGGCCGAGGACGCCAAGTCCGACGAGAACACCGAGGACGCCTCCGCGGAGACCACCGCGGCGGCCGACTCCGAGGACGCGGGTGGCACGGACACCACCGCCCGGGTCCTGGGCATCGTCGGCATCGTGGTCGGCGCCGCGGGTGTCGCCTACGGCGTACTCGCCGGGCGTCGGCGCGCCGACGCCTGAGCCCTCCCTCTGTTCAACGGCGCGCACCGGGGCCGCCCACGGCCCCGTGGAGCCCCGGTGCGCGCCGGAGCACCTACATTCTGGACACCATCATGCGCAAGAAGACTTCCGTGGCAGCGGCCCTGCTCGCCGCCGCCACCCTGACCCTCTCCGCCTGCGGCAGCGGCGACGGCGGCAAGCCCGTCGCCGTGGTCTCCGAGGAGGCCGGCGCGGAGAAGGCCGCCACGGTCCTCGACAAGCCGTTCGAGAAGCCGGACCTCGTCCTCACCGACACGCAGGGCAAGGAGTACGACTTCCGCGCGGAGACCGCCGGCAAGCCCACGCTGGTCTACTTCGGCTACACACATTGCCCCGACGTCTGCCCGCTGACCATGAACAACCTCGCGGTGGCCAAGAAGCAGCTGTCCCAGGACCAGCAGGACGAGCTGCGGGTCGTGTTCGTCACCACCGACCCCGGGCGGGACACTTCCGCCGCGCTCGGCAAGTGGCTCAAGGGCATCGACTCCCAGGTCGTCGGCCTGACCGGCGACTTCGACACGATCCAGGCCGGCGCCCGCACCCTCGGCATCTCGATCAACGCGCCGCGCAAGGACGACAAGGGCCAGGTCGTCTCCGACCACGGCACCCAGGTCATCGCCTTCTCCCCGAAGACCGACGGCGGCTACCTCCTCTACGGCGAGGACGCCACCGTCGAGGACTACACCGCGGACCTCCCCAAGATCATCAAGGGTGAGAACCCGTGAGACGGCTTGCGGGAAAGCCTCATGCGGTGAGGCGGTCCGAGGCGAGGCCTCTCGCGGGGAAGCGGCTCACCGGGAAGCGGCCCCTTGGGAGGCCGCACGCCTTCGCGACGGTGGCCGTCGCCGGGGTGCTGACCCTCGCCGGCTGCGGTGGCTCGGACTCGGACAGCTCGGGCTCGGACGGCGAGGCGGACCTGTCCGTCGGCTCCGCGTACATGCCGCAGCCGGTCTCGGACATGGCGGCCGGATTTCTCGTCATCAGCAACAAGGGCGGCGCGGCCGACCAGCTGACCTCGGTCAGCAGTGACGCCGCCGACCGCGTCACCGTGCACGAGACCGTCGACGGGGCCATGCAGGAGGCCGACGCGCTCGACATCCCGGCCCACGGCAGCCTCGTGCTCGAGAGTGGAGGCAATCATCTGATGTTCGAGCAGCTGACACGGCGGCCGAAGCAGGGTCAGAAGGTCTCCGTCGAGCTGCGCTTCACCCATTCCGACCCCGTCACGGTCGAGATTCCGGTGAAGCCTGCCACCTACACCCCGAAGCACGGACACTGAGGGAGAAACCCCTGTGACCCAGACCATCGCCCCCCGCGTCCGGACACTGGTGCTGCTGTTCCTGGCCGTCACCGGCGCGCTCCTCGCCGGGGCCGCTCCCGCCTCCGCGCACGCCGCGCTGACCGGCAGCGATCCCCGGCAGGGGACGGTGGTCGACAAGGCCCCCGCCCAGGTCTCGCTCACCTTCTCCGAACCGGTCGCGGTGAGCGACGACGCCCTGCGTGTCCTCGATCCCAAGGGCGAGCGGGTCGACAAGGGCGACCCGGCCGACGCGAGCGGCACCACGTACACCGTGCAGCTGTTCGGCGGGCTGCCCGACGGCACCTACACCGTCACCTACCAGGTGGTGTCCGCGGACAGCCATCCCGTCGCCGGCGCCTTCACCTTCTCCGTCGGGGCCCCCTCGGAGACCTCCGTCGAAGCCTCCGTCCAGGCCTCCGACGACGGACTGGTCGGCTCGCTGTACGGCACCGGACGGTACCTGTCGTACGCCGGGTTCGTGGTCATGGTCGGCGGGGCCGCCTTCGTACTCGCCTGCTGGCGGCGCGGCTCCGGGGTACGGGCGGTGCAGCGGCTGGTCGTCTCCGGGTGGCTCACGCTCACCGCGGCCACCCTCGCACTGCTGCTCCTGCGCGGTTCATACACGAGCTCCGGGAAGGTCGGCGACATCTTCGACCTGACGCTGCTCAGCGAGGTGCTGCAGACCAAGACCGGCGCGGCGCTCGTGTCACGGCTGCTGCTGCTCGCCGCGGCGGCGCTGTTCATCGCGGTGCTCTTCGGCGCCGCCCAGTACCAGCGGAACGACGAGGAGAAGCGGGACCTGTCCTTCGGGCTCGCCATCGGAGGGACGGTCGTGGCGGCCGGGCTCGCCGCGAGCTGGGCCATGTCCGAGCACGCCTCCCAGGGACTCCAGCCGGGCATCGCGATGCCGGTCGACGTCGTCCACCTGCTGGCCGTCGCCGCCTGGCTCGGCGGGCTCACCGCCCTGCTCGTCGCGCTCTACCGCGCACCCGCCGACACCGCGGTCGACACGGCCGCCGTCCAGCGGTTCTCGCGGCTCGCGTTCGGCAGTGTGGTCGCGCTGGTCGTCACCGGGATCTACCAGAGCTGGCGGCAGCTCGGCTCCTGGTCGGCGTTCACCGACACCCGGTACGGGCAGTTGCTGCTCGTCAAGATCGGGCTCGTGGTGGTCATGGTCGGGATCGCGTACGCCTCCCGGAGGTGGACGGCCCGACTGGCGGAGCCCGGTGCGCCGGTGACGCTCCGGGAGGAGCAGGAGGAAACCGTGGCGGCGGTGTCGGCCGCCAGGGATGGGGCAGGACAGGAAGGTACCGGGGCCACCGGTACCGGGAAGGCCAAGGCCGGTACGGAGAAGGCCTCGGCCGCCTCCGCAGCCTCGGCCGACACCGACACCGACACCGACACCGACACCGACACCGAACGGAAGAAGCCCGCGGCCGACACGGGGCCTGCCGAGGTCCGGTCGGAGAAGTCGGGGGCCGGGGCGAAGGCCGGCGGGGACTCCGCGCGCGCCGCGCAGCTCGCCCGGCAGCGGGCCGCCGTGGCGACCGCCCGGCAGAAGCGACTGCGGGACTCCGACCCGAACCGCTTCGGACTGCGTCGCTCCGTGCTCGCCGAGGCCGGTATCGCCGTCGTCCTGCTCGCGCTCACCACCGTGCTGACACAGACCGAACCAGGGCGTACGGAGCAGGAGGCCGAGACGGCCGCCTCGTCGTCCTCGGCCCCGTCGTCGCCCTCGTCCTCGTCCGCCCAGGGGACCGGTGCGGTGACCCTGAACATGCCGTTCGACACCGGCGGCAAGAACAGCAAGGGCGTCGTCACCATCGACCTGGACCCCGCGCGCGTGGGTGGCAACGACCTGCACGTCTATGCGGAGCGGACCGACGGCAAGGCCTTCGACGTCCCCGAGATCACGGTCGCCCTCACCCTCTCCGCGAAGGACATCGGGCCGCTGCCCGTCGTCCCCGACCGCCTCGCCACCGGACACTGGTCGGCGAGCGGAGTGCAGATCCCCATGGCGGGCGACTGGACCGTCGAGGTGACCGTGCGGACCTCCGACATCGATCAGGTGACCGTCTCGAAGAACGCACAGATCGGCTGAACCACCATGGCTGACCAGTCCATTTCGGAGGCCCGCATCCCCGCGGCGCCGGAACCCCGGGAAGGCGCCGCCGCACCCATCGGCCGGGAGGGCATCTCCCGGCGCCGTCTGCTCGGCACCGCCGGGGCCACCGGGCTCGTGCTCGGTGCTGCGGGCGGTGCCGTGGGCTACGCCGCCACACCGGCCGAAGCCACCCCGCTGGCCTCCGTGGGTGAGGGCCGTGCAATGTTTCACGGGAAACATCAGCCCGGTATCACCGAAGGGCTCCCGGCCCGCGGTCATCTCATCGCGTTCGACCTCGCCCCGGGTGCCGGGCGCAGGGAGGCGGCTGCCCTGCTGCGCCGCTGGTCGGACACGGCTCGGCGGCTCATGGCAGGCGAGCCGAGCGCCGATGGCGACACCGGTGTGGCGCAGGACGCAGGCCCCTCCTCCCTGACCCTCACCTTCGGCTTCGGCCATAGCTTCTTCGCCCGCACCGGACTGGAGAAGCAGCGTCCGGTGGCTCTGGACCCGCTGCCCGACTTCTCCTCGGACCACCTCGACAAGGCCCGCAGCAACGGCGACCTGTGGGTGCAGATCGGCGCCCATGACGCCCTGGTCGCCTTCCACGCACTGCGCGCCGTGCAGAAGGACGCCGGTTCGGCGGCCAGAGTGCGCTGGCAGATGAACGGGTTCAACCGCTCACCCGGCGCCACCACCCGCCCGATGACCGCCCGCAACCTGATGGGCCAGATCGACGGCACACGCAACCCCAAGCCGTCCGAATCCGACTTCGACCAGCGGATCTTCGTACCGGCGAACGGTGCCCCCGCCTGGATGGCGAACGGCTCCTACGTGGTCGTACGCCGTATCCGCATGCTGCTCGACGACTGGGAGAAGCTCGCGGTCAAGGAGCAGGAGGCCGTTGTCGGCCGCCGAAAGTCCGACGGGGCGCCATTGTCCGGAGGCACCGAAATCTCCGAGATGGACCTGGAGAAGACGGACTCCGCGGGCAATCTGGTGGTCCCCATCAACGCCCACGCCCGGATCACCCGCCCCGACCAGAACGGTGGCGCGGCGATGCTCCGACGCCCCCTCTCGTACCACGACGGCATCGACACGGACGGCGTGCCCGACGCGGGTCTGCTGTTCGTCTGCTGGCAGGCCGACCCGCTGCGCGGCTTCGTGCCGGTGCAGCGCAAGCTCGACCGGGGCGACGCGCTGACGCCGTTCCTCCGGCACGAGGCGAGCGGACTGTACGCCGTGCCGGGCGGCGCGGCGGAGAGCGAGTATGTGGGGCAGCGGTTGCTGGAGGGATGAGGTGGCCCCGCATCACTCGCATGCCACTCGCATGTCACTCCTGGGAGGACATCCGGGGATGCCCTCGGCGTGGGCCCATTAGGGTGAGGTCATGCCAGCGAGCTATGCGTATCTCGGCCCCGAGGGCACCTTCACCGAAGTCGCCCTGCGTACTCTCCCGGAGGCGGCCACCCGGGAGCTGATCCCGCACGTGTCCGTACAGTCCGCGCTCGACGCGGTACGCGCCGGGGAGGCCGAGGCCGCGTTCGTCCCCATCGAGAACTCCGTCGAGGGCGGCATCACCACCACCCTCGACGAACTGGTCGCGGGCACCCCGCTGACGATCTACCGCGAGGTGCTGCTGTCGATCACCTTCGCGCTGCTCGTCCGCCCCGGCACCAGACTGTCGGAGATCAAGTCCGTCACCGCCCACCCCGCCGCCCAGCCACAGGTCCGCAACTGGCTGAAGAAGCACCTCCCGGACGTCGTCTGGGAATCGGCCGCCTCCAATGCGGACGGGGCCCGGCTGGTGCAGGAGGGCCGGTACGACGCGGCCTTCGCCGGCGAGTTCGCGGCGGCCCGGTACGGGCTGGAGGCCCTGGAGACCGGGATCCACGATGCGGAGAACGCCCAGACCCGCTTCGTCCTGGTCGGACGGCCCGCACGCCCCGCCGCACCCACCGGTGCGGACAAGACGTCCATCGTGGTGTGGCAGCGTGACGACCACCCCGGTGGGCTGCGCGATCTGCTGGGCGAGTTCGCCACGCGCGGCGTCAACCTGATGCTGCTCCAGTCCCGGCCCACCGGTGCCGGTATCGGCAATTACTGCTTCTGCATCGACGCCGAGGGCCATATCTCGGACCGCAGGGTGGCCGAGACCCTGATGGGTCTCAAGCGGGTCTGCCTTCAGGTGCGCTTCCTCGGTTCGTACCCGCGTGCGGATGCGGGGCCGGCTGAGGTACGGAAGCCGCTGCCCGGAACCTCGGACGACGAATTCGCGTCCGCGGCGGACTGGGTGGCGCGCTGCCAGGACGGCCGGTTCTGAAATTTCCAGTCCTATCAGTCCTATTTTCTGATTTTCGTTATCCACAGAAGTTATCCACAGGGCAACTTCTCGATCCGGGGACAAGTCGACAGCGCTGTGCCGTTTCATCGACAAATCCCCCTACTGTCCATGATCGCGTTCACTCGCCCGGCGGGCACCCTTCGTTCACCCTTTTCCTTTCGTCAACCCTTCAGGGTGACCACTTTCCGCCCGAAAGTGGAGGTAAGAGAGAGTTCGCGACGGGAATCCTCGCCTCCGGTCGCGCGTTTCGGAATGGTTCATTCCGAAGTCCACAGGCTTTCTTCACACCCTGTGGATAACTTCCCGAACCTTGTGGACACCTGTGGACAACCGGACCCCGAATCCCGTTTCCGCAAGGGATTCCAGTCAACGGGCAGCCTGCGAACCGACTCTCCCCAGGGAGTGGGCCACTCTCCTTGTCCCCGATGGACACCAAGTGCCCCCTCGGGATGCCCCATGACGACCTCAGCTCAACCTCTATGGACACACTGTGCAATTCACCCATAACGGGACACGAGCGGCTCCGGTGGAATAGTGAGTCGTGGGGCGTCACCACACACCGGTAGCCTTGACCGCGTGATTGACCTTCGCCTGCTCCGTGAGGACCCCGACCGTGTGCGCGCTTCGCAGCGCGCCCGTGGAGAGGATGTCGCGCTCGTCGACTCCCTCCTGTCCGCCGACGAACGGCGCAGGTCGTCCGGCGTCCGCTTCGACGAGCTGCGCGCCGAACAGAAGGCGCTCGGCAAGCTCATCCCCAAGGCGACCGGCGACGAGAAGGCCGAACTGCTGAAGAGGGCCGGCACCCTCGCGGCCGACGTCAAGGCGGCCGACGCGGAGCGAGACGCGGCAGCGGCCGAGACGCAGGAGCTTCTGGGCAGGCTGAGCAACCTCGTCCACCCCGACGTCCCCGTCGGCGGCGAGGAGGACTTCGTCACGCTGGAGACGCACGGCACTGCCCGCGACTTCGGCGCCGAGGGCTTCGAGCCCAAGGACCACCTGGAGCTCGGCCAGATCCTCGGCGCCATCGACGTCGAGCGCGGCGCCAAGGTCTCCGGGTCGCGCTTCTACTTCCTGACCGGCGTCGGTGCCCTGCTCGAGTTGGCTCTGGTGAACGCCGCGATCGCCCAGGCCACTGCGGCCGGCTTCATCCCGATGCTGACACCGGCCCTGGTCCGGCCCCAGTCCATGGCGGGCACCGGCTTCCTCGGCCAGGCGGCCCAGGACGTCTACCACCTCGAGAAGGACGACCTCTACCTGGTCGGCACGTCCGAGGTGCCGCTCGCCGCGTACCACATGGACGAGATCATCGACGCCGACCGGCTGCCGCTCCGCTACGCGGGCTTCTCGCCCTGCTTCCGGCGCGAGGCCGGCTCGCACGGCAAGGACACCCGCGGCATCTTCCGCGTACATCAGTTCGACAAGGTCGAGATGTTCTCCTACGTCACTCCGGAGGAGTCGCAAGAGGAGCACCAGCGGCTGCTGGAATGGGAGAAGCAGTGGCTGACGTCGCTGGAGCTGCCGTTCCGCGTGATCGACGTCGCCTCGGGCGACCTGGGGTCCTCCGCCGCGCGGAAGTACGACTGCGAGGCGTGGATCCCGACCCAGGGCAAGTACCGCGAGCTGACCTCGACCTCGGACTGCACCGAATACCAGTCCCGCCGGCTCCAGATCCGCGTCAGGGACGGCAAGCAGGTGCGCCCGCTCGCCACGCTCAACGGCACCCTGTGCGCCGTGCCGCGCACGATCGTGGCCATCCTGGAGAACCACCAGCAGGCCGACGGCTCGGTGCGGGTCCCCGAGGTGCTGCGTCCGTACCTGGGCGGCCGGGAGCTCCTGGAACCGGTTGCCAAGTGAGCACGCCGTTCCCGTACCAACTCGTCGCCACCGACCTCGACGGCACGCTGCTGCGTGACGACCACTCGGTCTCCCGCCGCACCCGGGACGCGCTCGCCGCGGCCACCGCGGCGGGCGCCGCCCACATCGTCGTCACCGGCCGCGCGGTCCCCTGGACCCGGCCCATCCTCGACGACCTCGGCTACCAGGGCCTCGCCGTCTGCGGCCAGGGCGCCCAGGTGTACGACGCCGGGGCGCACCGGCTGCTCACGTCGGTGACGCTGGACCGGCAGCTGGCCGCGGTGGCGCTGGCCAAGATCGAGGCGGAGGTCGGCCCGCTGCACCTGGCCGCGAGCCGCGACGGTCTGGACGGCGAGGTGCTGGTCGGCCCCGGCTACGAGGTGACGGGCAGACTGCCCTCGACGCCGCTCACGGACGCGTCGGATCTGTGGTCGGCGCCCCTGAACAAGCTGTACATACAGCACCCGACCCTCACCGACGACGAGCTCGCCGAGGTGGCCACCCACACTGCGGGCGGTTTCGTCACCGTCGTCATGGCGGGCGAGGGCATCGTCGAACTGCTTCCCCTCGGCCTGTCCAAAGCCACCGGGCTGTCCCTGGCCGCTCGTCGGCTCGGGGCGAAGGCCGCGGGGACGATCGCCTTCGGCGACATGCCCAACGACATCCCGATGTTCGCCTGGGCCGCGCACAGCGTCGCCATGGCCAACGCCCACCAGGAACTGCGGGCGGTGGCCGACGAGGTGACGTCCTCCAACGAGGAGGACGGGATCGCGGTGGTGCTGGAGCGGTTGCTGGGCTGAGGACGCGACGCCCGCTGAGCCGTTCAGGAACTGGAGGGCTCAGCAGAGCTGAGTTCAACGTCTTGCGGAGGATGCACGAATCGAACGTGCGCGGGCTTTCGCCCGACCGCGGCTTAGCAAGCCGGTGCCTTACCTCTCGGCCAATCCTCCGGGTGGGCGGCCCACGCGGCTGATGCGCGTGCTCGAAGCGGCCGCCCCGGACAGCTCCCCGTGGGGCGGACTCGGCAAAGGAGCAGGAACTACTCCGGAGCCCGCCGTCGGCTGCCCTGGCAGGAGCTGGACGTACTGCCGTGCATGGACATCGTCCCGCTCCTCTCCCGGATCACGACACCGGACCTTCCCGGCGATGCGGACACCACCACTCTGCCTGCCGGGCGAGTGGGGTGCCACTCATTTAGATCCTGTCGTCTGGATCATGCCAAAAACGCGGGGCCGAGGGCCACGAGGGCCTTGCCGTCCTCGCCGTCCTCGCCGTCAGCGGGGCAGGCCGGCCGCCCACCGTCGGCCGACCTGCCCCGCTCACTCCCGGCGGCGGCGCCACCCGCGTCGGCGTGCCTTGCTGAAGAACCAGCCCGCCGGCGGCTCGCCGGAGCGCCAGGGCTGCGGCTCCGGCTCCTCGTGCCGCCGGCGTTCGGTCAGCATGCGGGCGCGGGCGGACGGCTCGGCGGTCTCCGCAGCACGGATGAAGGCGTCGTCCAGGACCACGTCGTCCGGGACGGTGGAGACGCTGTCCGCAGCCTCGGCCTCGGCGTCCCTGTCACGGGCCCGGTGGTCCGGCCCGTGACCGGGTGGGGCGTCGGGCCCGTGGACGGGCCCGTGGGCAGGTCGGTGGGCAGGTCGGTCCTCGCCCTCGTGCTCCCGTCGTTCGTCGTGCCCGGCTGTCCCACCCGCCATCACGATCAGTCCTTTTGTCGGATCGTGAGCCGGAGCCCTCGGTGTCCTCGTGCCCGGTGTGCCGGAGCGGAACGGGGTGAGGTCACTCCTCCCCGGCGAGCGTCAGCGTGCGCAGCTTCTGACCGGCGTACCAGGTAGCCAGGACGGTGACGACGATCAGCAGGACCGTCGCGGTCGTGAGACCGACGTCCGAGGTGACCAGGTCGCCGCCGGAGACCTTCTGGGCCACCGCCAGCGACCACTGCTGGACGCTCAGCGTGCGCGCGCCGGGCACCAGGGAGCCGAACAGGGCCTCCCAGACCAGCGCGTAGACCAGCCCGAACACCACCGCGTGCCGGGAGACCGTGCCGAGCAGCAGGAAGAGCGCCGCGTACGCGATGGAGGCGACCAGCGCGGCCACCGTGTAGGCGACAGCGATCTGCTGGCCGTTGCCGTTGAGGATGAAGCCGGCGATCAGGGTGGGCACCGCCGAGAAGACCATCGTCACGGCGATCGCCACGATCAGCTTGGTGTAGATGATCGTGGGGCGCTTGATCGGCTTGGACAGCAGGTACACCACCGAGCCGTCGTCGATCTCGGGACCCATCGCGCCGGTTCCCGCGATGACACCGATGATCGGCACCATGGTGGCGAGCGCCAGCCCGCCGAGTACGTCGGCCGCGGTCTGGTCGTCGGCACCGGCGAGGGCGCGCACCGCCACGGAGATCGCGATCAGCAGCAGGGGCAGGGCGCCCAGGATGAGGGCTCGGCGACGGCCGAGCAGGGCCCGGTAGGTGAGTCGGGCGACTGTGGGGTCGTACATGGTTCGGCCTCCTACGCCGCGACGAGATACGAGAAGACGGACTCGAGGGACTCGTCGGACGGCGAGACCGTGAGCAGGCGGATGCCGTGTTCCTTCGCGACCCTGGGCAGCAGGGACGTGAAGCGGGCGAAGTCGACGGCCTGGATGCGCAGGACGCCCTCGCTGTGGTCGATCTCGATGCCGGACGTGGACGGGTCGGCGATCAGCGCGGCCGCGAGGGCGCGGTCGTCGCTGGAGCGCACCAGGTAAAGGTGCGGGCGGTCCGTCATCAGACGGCGGATCTTGCGGAAGTCGCCGCTGGCCGCGTGCCGGCCGGCGACGACGACCTCGATGTGCCAGGCGAGCTGCTCGACCTCTTCGAGGATGTGGGACGAGAACAGCACGGTGCGGCCCTCGTCGCCCATGCGCCGCAGCAGGCCCATCAGTTGCATGCGCTGGCGCGGGTCCATGCCGTTGAACGGTTCGTCCAGCAGGAGCAGGGACGGCTCGTGGACCAGCGCGGAGGCCATCTTCACGCGCTGCCGCATGCCCTTGGAGTACGTGGCGATCTTGCGGTCCTGCGCGTACTCCATCTCGACCGTCGCCAGGGCCCGCTGGGCCGCCTTGGCGCCCAGTCCGTGCAGTTCGGCGTTGGCGACGACGAACTCGCGGCCCGTGAGGAAGTCGTACATCCCCTCACGCTCGGGGACGATGCCGATCTGCCGGTAGATCTTCTCGTTGCGCCACACGGTCTGGCCGTCGAGGGTGACGGTGCCGGTGGAGGGGGCGAGGAAGCCGCCCATCATGTTGATGAGGGTGGACTTCCCGGCACCGTTGGGGCCGAGGAGGCCGGTAACGCCGGGGCCAATAGTCATGGTGACGTCGTTGACAGCGACCACGTTGCCGAACCAGCGGGAGACGTGGTCGATGGAGAGCGTGGTCACAGGCCCACCTTCCGGTAGCGGCGCGTCAGAAGGCCGTAGCAGGCCGCGATCAGGCCGAGGGTGATGAGGACGTACACCACGCCCTCGCCGTTCGACGGTCCCGTCCCGCCGGGGAAGGTGGTGCTCGCGCCCAGGAAGGCGGACTGCACACCGTCGATGAGGGTGACCGGCGAGAACAGGCCGATCCAGGCGATCGCCTGGGAGCTGTCCTGGACGTGCGCGATCGCCTGGAGGGTGGAGACCGCGCCGTAGGAGATGGTCAGCACGGCGATCACGGCGGCGATGCCGAAGCCGCGACGCGGGGTGACCGCCGCGATGACCAGGCTGATGCCGGCGAAGAGCAGGGAGAGCAGTGCCACCGAGACGAGTCCTTGCGCGAACCCCTTGGTCTGGTCGGTGAAATCGAGTTTGGCCAGCAGCGCGCCCACATAGAGCACGAGCAGGGGAGTGGCGGTCAGGATGAAGAGGGCCGAGGTCAGGGCCGCGAACTTGGCGCGTACGTAGTCGGCGGTCTCGATGGGCCGCGAGAAGTACAGCGGCACGGTCTTGAAGCGCAGGTCGCGCGAGACGGACTGGGGTGCCTGCGAGGCGATGTACAGGCTGATCACGGCCTGCATGATGATCGCGTAGCGGGTGTAGTCGACGGGCAGTTCGTTCGCCTTGGTGGCCACGGCGACGGCCACCATGATGGCGGCGGGGATGCACATCACCACGAACAGCAGCATCGGCAGCACCTTGGACTTCGCCGAGCGGCCGAGGCCGTAGGAGCCGCGCAGGGACTGCGAGTACAGCGAGAGCCTGGCGTAGGAGCGGCCGAGGCGGGGGCCCTCGTAGGAGCGGTAGCCGATGTTGTGGATCCGGGTCTGGTCACCCGACGTCGGTGCGGGTGTCCGCAGGGGCTGCTCAACCGCCATGGCCGACCGCCTCCTTCCGCTGCTCGCCGTTGCCGGCCCCGGTGTTTTTACCTGTACCTGCGTCCGTGCCCGCGCCGGTGTCCGTGTCGTTCGTGAAGACCTCGGAAATGTGGTGGCGACGCTGTTCCATGCGCACCAGGCCGAGTCCGAGCTCGGCGATCACGTCCCGCACCAGGTCGTAGGTCTCCTCGCCCCGGGCGGTGAGCAGGAGGACGTGTCCGGAGCCCGGCAGCCCGCTGCTGTCCTGGACGGTCACCCCGCGCGCGTGGAGCGCGTCGCGCACCGCGCGGGTGCCGTCGGGGTGCTCGTCGGTGTCGGTGACCTCGATCGCGAGGGTGGTCGTGTTCTGCGTGAAGTCCGTGGTGGAGCTGGAGCGCAGCAGCTTGCCGCCGTCGACGACGACCACGTGGTCGCAGGTGCGCTCGAGTTCGCCCAGAAGGTGTGAGGTGACCAGGACCGAGATGCCGAAGTCGGTGTGGATGCGACGGATCAGGCCGAGCATCTCGTCGCGGCCGACGGGGTCGAGGCCGTTGGTCGGCTCGTCCAGGAAGACCAGGTCCGGGTCGTGCACCAGGGCCTGCGCGAGCTTCACGCGCTGCTTCATGCCGGTCGAGTAGCCGCCCATGGGGCGGTAGCGCTCCTCGTACAGGCCGACATGGCGCAGGGTGTCCGCGGTGCGCTCCCGCGCGGCGGTGGGCGGCAGGCCGGACATGCGTGCCATGTGGACCACGAACTCGGTGGCCGAGACGTCCGGCGGCAGGCAGTCGTGTTCCGGCATGTAGCCGACCCGCTCCCGGATGGCGGCGCCCTCGGTCGCGACGTCGAGGCCGAGCACTTCGGCGTGGCCCTCCGTGGCGGGGGAAAGACCCAGAAGGATCTTGATCAATGTAGACTTGCCGGCTCCATTGGCCCCGACGAGTCCGGTCACACCGGGCCCGACGTCCATGGAGAGCCGGTCAAGCGCGGTCACCCTGGGGAACCGCTTGCTCAGGCTTTCGGTCGCGATCACAGTCACGTCCCCGACGTTAGCGACCCGCGCCACGCGGGTCGTCAGCCCGGAGAGCCGTCTTGGCATCCCCCTCTGGTTGTACGGGCCCGTAGGGGATCCTCCCGCCGGGGAGCTGTCCACAGCCAGGAGTCGCCTATTGACCCGGCCTCCGGCGAGCTGTCAGATTCACGGTGTCACGCTACGGGCACGGAGCGCAGTCAACGTGACGGACGTCTGCCCCGGCATCGTCGACACCGGCATCACCTCCAGCGCGCGCTTCACGGGCGCGGACGCCGAGGAAAAACAGCGCCGCAGGCAGCGGGCGGCCCGCCTCTACGGGTTGCGCAACTATCCTCCAAAAAAGGTCCGGAGAAGGTCGCCGCCGCGATTCTGCACGCGGTGGTGCGGGACGATGCAGTGGCACCGGTGACCCCGGAGGCACGCGGCGCGTACGTGTTGGCGCGGTGGATGCCGAGGGCACTGCGCAGGATCGCTCGGGTGAGGCCGCTGCTGTGAAGCCGCCGGTGTGAGGCCGCGACGAGGGCCGGCCAGAGACCCCAGGCCCGCGTCGGCCGACGGGACGGGACCATCCGGGAGCCGCCGATACGGTTGTCCACAGGGTCGGCCGACTCCGCTGTGGATAAACAGACTTTGCTGTGGATCAAACATCCCGGGCAAAATCAATCGCGTGATTCACATCTCTCCCAGCAGGCTGAGCGGATGGATGAAAGACGCACCGTGAAGGTGTCGAAGTACATGGCCAGACATCTGCGCCATCAGCCCGAGGCGATCGGGTCCACCCTCGACGAGGCCGGCTGGGTCGAGATCGACACATTGATCGCCGCGGCGGCCGCACACGGCTTCCGGTTCACCCGGGCGGAACTGGACCACGTCGTCGCCGCCAACGACAAGCAGCGCTTCGCGGTCGAAGGCACCCGGATCCGTGCCAGCCAGGGGCACAGCATCGAGGTCGACCTCGGACTGCCGCCGGCCACCCCACCGCCGTACCTCTTCCACGGCACCGTCGCCCGCCACCTGGCCGCCATCCGCGCCGAAGGTCTGCTGCCCATGAACCGGCACGACGTGCACCTCTCCGTCGACCGCGCGACGGCGACCCGTGTGGGTGCCCGCAGGGGCCGCCCTGTGGTGCTCTCCGTGGGCTCGGCCGCCATGCACCGCGACGGCCGTGTCTTCCGGGTGAGCGCGAACGGCGTGTGGCTGACCGGCGCCGTGCCCCCTGGGTATCTGCGGTTCCCCGAGAGCCACTGACGCAGCGGTTTCCCGACGGCCGACGGCGTCGCATGATCAGCGGTATGGAACATCTGCCCACCACAGAGGCCGCCGTCACCGCCCTCCGAGCGCTCGCGGACGGGTACGGGCGCGAGATCGAGGTCACCCATGACATCGGCGCCGACCAGACATCACGCCGCACCGCGGCGGGCGTGGGTGTGACCACCGACCCGGACGGCTCCCTCCCCCATGAGGCCTACGTCGAGTTCGGCGGCCTGCCCCGGGTCAGCGTGCGGCTCTATCCCGAGGACGACGCCCTGATCGACGTGGAGGGCGTGGAGTGCCCCGACATCCCCCGCGACGAAGTGCCCGCCTTCCTCCGCTCCGTCTTCGACGGCCTCGCCCACGTCCGAAGCCGGCGCTTCCCGCCGGGCCACTTCCTGATCGTGCCGCTGCCCGGCGACCGGACGCACAAGGAGTTCATCCCCATGATCGTCCTCACCTCTTGGCTGAGTGCGCGCGTGCGGTGATCGCTGGACGCGTGGCGACCGTTTCACGTGAAACACCCGGGCATCGGCGGGGGCCATCAGGACCTGGGCTCGGCGGCACGAGTCTGTGCCTGAGCGCCGTGATCCTCCCGTACCGCCGTTGGAACGAGGGCAGCCGTTCGGCCTGGGAGCGCGCCGAGGAGCTCGGCTTCCACACGGGATACACCTACGATCACCTGTCGTGGCGCACCTTCCGGGACGGCCCGTGGTTCGGCGCGGTACCCACGCTCACCACCGCCGCGACGGCCACCGAACGGCTCCGGCTCGGCACGCTCGTCACCTCGGGCAAGTCTTTTTCGTCTATCGCGGCCTGAGCAGGGAGGATTCCCCCCAGCTGGCGAATGGTGGGCGATCGTTCGCCTCCCCCGCCCGACGACAAACCCCAGCGAAGCCGAGGCCGATATCCACAGACACCGGAACACCCCGGGTAACTGCTGTGGCCGTCCTCAAATACCAATGAGCCGGACACGGTCGCCGCACAACCGGACCATGTCGTCGACATCGGAGGTCAGCGTGGCCACCGGGTCCGGCTGACGCAGCGCCACCTCGGCAACGGTCGCGTCGATCGCGTACTTGTGACCGTGCAGCCCCGCGGCCTTGAGCAACTCGGCGGAGGCCCTGGCCACGTCCTCGGTCACCGGCTCGACCTTGACACGGGAGGGAACCCCCCGCAGCCAGGGCATGTTCACCCGAGCATGGCTGTCCTCCACCATCGTGTGGGCGCCGATGACGAAATCGGCACCCATGGCGTGGAACACCTGGAACATGGCGAGGATCTTGCGGTCCTGCGCGATCCAGGCCGAGAGCCCCTGGGAATCCAGGACCACGGTTTCGACGTGCCCGTTCACGCCGCGCTCGCTGATCCTTCACCGTCTGTCGCCCCGAAGATCCTGGAGCGGGCCCGAGACAGTTCCTCTTCGGTAAAGGCCCCGTACTCCTCCTGGTGACGCTCCAGATCGGCACCAAGCAACTGGTGCCGCAACTGCCGGGCCACCGCCTCGGCGACGTAACCGGAGACGTTGTCGGTGAGCTTGCGCAGTTCGGCGTCCTGATCGGTCGGCAGCGTCACCGTGATGCGTGTCGTGTCCGCCACGCCATGAGCATGCTGCGGTATGCACTCTCTCGGGTCGCCCCGGTCGACGGTTCCCTCGCCCACGGCCAAGGCCCCGGCTGCCCGGCGCGTCAGCCAGACCACGGCACCCCCGACACACCAGGCCGGTTCCCGCCGGTGAAGGCAGGGCCCGAACTTGCCGGTGGGTGACGGCGCGTGGTGAAGTCCGTTGGAGAGCAGGGCTGTGGCGCCCACCGGGCAGATGATGGGACGGAATCGAGTGGCACAGGTCGTCGGACGAAGGTCGCCTGGGACCCCCATGAGCGCGCCGCCGCTGGCCACGAGCGAGGCGACGACCTGGGCGCGGGCTCTGCTCGATGAAGGCTGGGCGGCGGTCTTCCTTCCCGGAGAGCCGGCCCGACTGGGACGGCTGCTGCTCTGGAAGCCTGCCGGGACGACCGGCGCGGACGGCATGCCGCCCACGGGTGTGGAGACCGAGTCGGCGGAGCTGGTGCTGCCGCACGGCCGCTCGGTCAGACGGCGCAGGGTGGAGGGCTACGCGCTGCCCGTCGCCCTCGCCGTCGCCACCCTGGCCGGGGCACAGCCGGTGCATCCGTCCGCCGCCGCCTGGCAGGCCGCTGCCCGCTTCGCGCTGCGGCTGCTCGCCGACGGACGGCTCCACCCGGCCCTCACCCCTGCCGGCTACGACACCTGGCAGGCGGGCCCCTTCACCGCCGCCCAGCGGCAGACGCTGGACGCCCTCGCCGCCGCGTTCCCGCCCCACGCCCACTGCCTGCCCGAGGCCGGCCCGTCTCCGTTGCGGATCGCCAAACCGGCTGAGCTGGTACGCCAGTTCTGCGACGCGGTCGCCGACGACCTGGTCCGTACTCCGGCCGCGCCACTCGCCATGGGAGCGCTGCCGTACGCCTGGCGCGAGGCACGTGCCGTGCCCGCCCTGCGCGAGTGGGCCGACGAGACCACCGCCGCATTCACCGCCGAGGTCGGCGTCTCCCTGCGCGTCGACCTGCCCGAGGGGCGGCGCCGGAAGTTCCGGGCCGCCCTGCAGCTGCACACCGCGGCGGATCCGGCGCTCGTCGTCGAGGCCGCACGGCTGTGGAGCGAGCCGGCCGAGGTGGAGCGGCTGCTCGGCCCGCGCGCCGAGACCGAGACGCTGCTCGCACTGCGCCGCGGTGCCCGCGTCTGGCCACCGCTCCAGCGGCTGCTGAAGGACGCCGCACCCGACGAACTCCGGCTGGCCGACGACGAAGCCTTCGACCTGCTGGGAGACGCCACCGACGCGCTGCGCGCGGCCGGTATCGACGTGCACTGGCCGCGCGAGCTGGTCAAGGCGCTCACCGCGACCGCGGAGATCGGGCAGCGCACCGCCCCTGGCTCCAGCGCGGGCGGTCTCCTCGACGCCGACGCCCTCCTCGACTTCCGCTGGCAGGTCTCGCTCGGCGGCGAGCCGCTCACCGAGGCCGAGATGGACGCCCTCGCCGAGACCCGCCGCCCCCTCGTCCGGCTGCGTGACCAGTGGGTGGTCGCCGACCCGAAGCTGGTGGCCCGCGCCCGGCGCCGCCGGATGGAGCCGCTCACCCCCATGGAGGCGCTGAGCGCCGCGCTGACCGGCGAGGTGGAAAGGGACGGCGAGCCGATCCCCTGTGAGGCGGTCGGCGCACTCGGCGACCTCGTCGCTCGTATCCGCGATCCCGAGTCACGTACTCCCGCCCCGCAGCCCGCCGCGCTCAAAGCCACACTGCGCGACTACCAGAAGCGGGGCCTTGCCTGGCTGGCCGAGATGTGCGGGCTCGGTCTCGGCGGCTGCCTCGCCGACGACATGGGCCTGGGCAAGACCATCACTCTTCTCGCTCTGCACCTGCACCGCCAGACCGACCCCGCCACCGCGGGCCCCACGCTCGTCGTCTGCCCCACCTCCCTGCTCGGCAACTGGCAGCGCGAGGCGGCCAGGTTCGCGCCCTCCACTCCCGTGCGCCGCTACCACGGCGGCGACCGCCACCTCGACGACCTGGCCGGCGACGAGATCGTCCTGGTCACCTACGGGGTGCTGCGCCGCGACCGCGCAGTCCTCGCCGAGGCCGCCTGGTCGCTGGTCGCCGCCGACGAGGCCCAGCACGTCAAGAACCCCTACGCCGTCACCGCCCGCGAGCTGCGCGCCCTGTCCGCCCGCGCCCGCGTCGCCCTCACCGGTACCCCGGTGGAGAACAACCTCTCCGAACTGTGGGCGCTCCTCGACTGGACCACACCCGGACTCCTCGGCTCGCTCACCGCGTTCCGGGACCGGCACGCCCGCGCCATCGAGTCGGGCGAGGATCCCGAGGCCGCCGAGCGTCTGTCCCGTCTCGTCCGTCCGTTCCTGCTGCGCCGCAGGAAGTCCGACCCGGGCATCGCGCCCGAACTGCCGGCCAAGACCGAGACCGACCGCGTCGTCTCGCTGACGGCCGAGCAGACCAGCCTGTACGAGGCGGTGGTCCGCGAGACCATGGCGAAGATCACGGAATCCGAGGGCATCGCCCGCCGTGGCCTGGTGCTCAAGTTGCTCACCGCGCTGAAGCAGATCTGCAACCACCCGGCCCAGTATTTGAAAGAGCACAGCCTGCGCCAGTCCACGCCGCTGCGCGGCCGCTCCGGCAAGCTCGACCTGCTCGACGAACTGCTCGACACCATCACCACAGAGGGCGAGTCGGTGCTGGTCTTCACCCAGTACAAGCAGATGGCGACCCTCCTGGAGAAACATCTCGCCGAGCGCGGCACCCCCGCCCTCTTCCTGCACGGCGGCACACCCGTCACCCGGCGCGAGGAGATGGTGGAACGCTTCCAGCGCGGTGAAGTGCCGGTGTTCCTGCTGTCGTTGAAGGCGGCGGGCACCGGACTCAACCTCACCCGCGCCACCCACGTCGTGCACTACGACCGCTGGTGGAACCCGGCCGTCGAGGACCAGGCCACCGACCGCGCCTACCGCATCGGCCAGGACAGACCCGTTCAGGTACACAAGCTCATCGCGGAGGGCACCATGGAGGACAAGGTGGCCAAGCTGCTCGAATCCAAGCGCGCGCTCGCCGACGCCGTCGTCGGCTCCGGTGAGGCCGCCCTGACCGAACTGTCCGACGCCGACCTCGCCGAACTCGTCGCCCTGGGGAGGCAGTCATGAGCCCCTCGCTGCCCGGCCAGCGCCGCGCGCCCGCCCGCGGCAGGCGCGCCTTCGCCGCGACCTGGTGGGGGCAGGCATGGGTGACGGCCCTGGAGGACTCCACCCTGGATGCCGGACGTCTGTCCCGCGGACGCACCTACGCCCGCAAGGGCATGGTCGGCCCGGTCACCATCGCCCCGGGCCAGGTCAAGGCCGCCGTCCAGGGCAGCCAGCCGCGCCCCTACCGCTCCTCGGTCCACCTGCCCGTCCTCACCGACACCCAGTGGGACACCCTGCTCGACACCATCGCGGCCCGTGCCGGGCATCTCGCCGCGCTCCTCGACGGCGAAATGCCCGCCGAACTCGTCGACGACGCCCGCCGGGCAGGCGTCCCCCTGCTCCCGCAGCCCACCGAACTCGACCCGGACTGCTCCTGCCCCGACTGGGGGTACCCCTGCAAGCACGCCGCCGCGCTCTGCTACACCATCGCCGCCACCATCGACGCCGACCCGTTCGTCCTCTTCGCACTGCGCGGTCGCAGCCGTGAGGAGGTCCTCGCCCTTCTGCGTGCACGTCGTACGGCAACCCAGGAGACCGCGAGCCCACCGACCCCGACCGGCTTCCCTGCCGCCGCCGCGTATACCCGCTGGGCCGAACACACTCCCCAGCTGCCCGAAAACCCCGCACCAGCCGCCCACACCGCCGCGCTCCCCATCACCCCGCCGCCCGGCAGCGGTCTGGCCGCCACGGACCTGGAGCGCCTCATGACCGACGCGGCCGCCCGCGCCGCGCGGCTCCTCGCAGGCGACACCGCCGATCTGCACCTGACCCGGCACCAGGACGCGGTACGCATCGCCGCGAGCGCTCCCGGCCCCGAGTGGTTCCACCACCTCATCGAGAACACCGGCGCCAAACCGGCCGCGTTCGCCCGCCTCACCCGCGCCTGGCGCCACGGGGGCGCGAGGGGCCTCACCGTCGCCGAACACCCCCACACCCCCGATTCGGCAGCGATGACGGCCGCGCGCACCGCCCTGAACACGGCGCTCACAGAGATGACCACCGCCCCCGTGTCCCTCAGGGCCTGGCGCAACCGCCTCACCCTCACAGACCACGGCATCCAGCTGCGCCTGGGCCCCGACGCCCGCTGGTACCCCTACCTCCAGGAAGACGACGGCGAATGGTGGCCGGCCGCGCCGGCCGACACCGACCCCGTTACCGCGCTCACCGCGGTCTGGCAGCGGACCGGGACGTAACGACAGCGGTGGTGCGCATGGCGTCGACCATTGCCGAATACGGTGGAGGAGCCATCGAGGACGAGGGGGGTCGGATGAGACGGGACGACGCCGAGTACATGGCAGCGCTGGACGAAACTGTGGAAATCCTTCGGCGTTGGGCACGGGAAGGCCGCACCGACGGCTGGTACAAGTCCCTCAGCGAAGAGCTGAAGGCGAAGGAACACAGCGTCCACTACCGCGGCCCGATCATCAGCTTCCTGCTGGGTGACGCCTGCCGCCGGGACAGCCAGGGGCTTGAGCCCATGCTCTCCGCCATCGTGATCCTCAAGGCAACCGGCAGACCCGCCGGCCAGTTCTTCGAGCTGGCGAACGGGGCCCCGTTCCACCGGACGGCCGCGGACTGGACCTGGGAGCAGGAACGCGCCCGCGTCTTCGCACGCTACCGCGAGGGCTGAAGGGTGCCGGTACCGCTCTAAAACGCACAGGCTCAGCACGGACCGACGCAGCCCCAGCCGGGGAGGTCTAGTGCTCCCGTTGCTCGCAGTCACCGGAGCATAGGGTCGTAGGCATGCGACTGAGCACAGTAATCCTTCCCATCCATCGCTGGAGCGAGGGACAGCAGGTCTGGCGGCGCGCCGAAGACCTCGGGTTTCACGCCGCCTACACCTACGACCACCTCTCCTGGCGCAGCTTCCGGGACGGGCCGTGGTTCGGTGCCATTCCCACGCTCACGGCCGCAGCCGTCGTGACGCAGAGTATCCGTTTGGGCACGCTCGTCACCTCAGTCAAGCCTTTTTCACCCATCACGCGCTGACCTGCGGAAACATGGCAGGGTGCAGGAAGGGCCGACGTGGGCGCTCAGGGCCTGTCCGGTGAATCATGCCGAGGGCGCGATGTCTGGTGCGCCCTCCCCCAAGCTCTTCGAGCAGGGGGTGCCCCCAGCGGCGTTGTCGTCGGTTGCCGACGCTCCTCCCCCGAGCTCTCGGCTCAGCTCGAGCAGGGGAGACCCCGACCGTTGTCCTCCTCCGCCTTGCAGCTGCACACACCAGACACCCCTCACCAGCAACGAAAAAGCACCGCTGCCGTTTCGCAGCCTGACCCGCCGGACAGGCGCTAGATCGGCTCGACGGCGATGCGAGGGTGGCACAGTCGGAGCAGGTCATCCGTGTCGCTCGTGATGACAGTGACGTCACCTTGCTCCACGTGAGCCGTGGCCGCGAGCATCGCGTCGATGGCGTACTTGTGACCGTGCAGGCTTTCTGCGGCGAGCAGTCTGCTTGCCGCACGGGCGATCTCCTCCGTGACGGGGCGCACCTTGGCCAGGGAAACGGCATGGTCGAACGCCGCCTGCGGCACCTTCGGGTCGCGTGCCTCCACCAGCGTGGCGGCGCTCGTCACGACGAGCAGGTCCAGTCTGCGGGCGACGTCCAGCCATACGGTCATGTCGCGGTGCCGACGGGAGAGCTTGGAGAGGGCCTCGCTGTCGAGAACGAGAGTCCCGCTCATACGGCGTCCGCTGGAGCGGACTCACCGCGGTGGGCAGCGTGGTGGGCGCGGATGCGTTCGGCCTTGTCGGACACCTCGGCAGGGTCGACAGGGCCGTGCTCCGCTTCAGCGGTGGCGATGTACTCGTCGATGGCCTCGCGCTGGAGCTGCCGCTGTACGGCCTCCTCGATATAGGAGGAGACGCCTTGTTTGCCGGCGCGTGCGCGGATCGCTTCCAGGGTCTCGGCGCGTAGGGAGACGCTGGTGACTCGGGTCTTGCCGGGGCGGGGCGCGTCCATAGGGGAAGTGTAGTATGTAACTTATTAATCTGCTGGCGCTTCACGGTGACTACCTGCGGCCGGCAGCGAGCCTGCTGAGGCGGTCACCGATGACGGACACCCCGGGGCGCGGCTCGTTCTCGTAGTACCAGGGCTTGTATCGGCGCAGCAGCGTCTCACCGTGCTCACTCCAGGTGAATCCGGGCTTCCGCAGCAGCTTTCGGAACACCACGTCGGCTGGCTCCGGGTAAGCGGCAGCCAGTCGGCGGATCGGCAGCGGCGCGATCGACTCCTCGCGCAGGTACGTGCGCAACAGATCCTGATGCTGCTTGCGGCCCGCGAGGGCCGGGTCCGCGAAGAGGTCCCGCAGCATCCCGTAGTCCGCGTAGAAGTTGAGTCCATCGACCTGGTCGTAGATGACACCGATGGTGTCCGAGTCCGCCAGTTCTCCCGGCAGCTCGAAGAAGGGCAGGTCCAGGCCGGGCAGTCGCCTGCCCCGGGCACGGTCGGGCTGTCCGATGATGGCGGCCTCTTGGCGGTGACAGTAGTAGCCATTGAGGAGGTCCTTGGCTTCGGCAGGCGGAAGGACCAGTTCGTCGCCTCCGAAGAACTCGACGAACGCGGCCCGGTCCTCCCGCATCCGCTGCCAGCCCTGCTCGATCTTCGCGGGGTTACGGAAGACCAGTTCGGGCCGGCTGGTGGCCAGATGGAGAGCGGCCTGGGCGATCTCGGTGGCACTGGACTTGGGGTAGCTCGACATCGCCCCGGACACCAGCCACACCCCGCCGGCCGAGTGGACGGGTACCAGGCAGGTGTGCAGGAAGCTCCCCTTGGACACTCCACGGAACGCCGCCCGCCCCGCATTGGAGTACGTGCGGTACTCCAGGTCGTCGACCAGGTTCAGCAGGACGACGGCGTCCTTCTCCTTGCGCTGGATCTCGAAGATGCCCTCGACCGGGTCACGCCAACCGAGCAGCATCTCCCGGTCGACTGCGGTCAAGTCCTTCCGTCCGGCGACGAACCGGTCCACCACGGTCGAACCGTCCGGCAGGCGGTACCGCAGGATGAAGTGGTCGATGATGCGGATCGCCTCGCCCTCGTCCAGCTGCCGCTCAGGCCCTGCGGCTTCCAGCAGGAGGGGCGTCAGCCACCGGTCGAAGCGGGCGCTCTGAGCGAAGGTGACCAGTTTTGCTTTCAACTCGGCGCTTCGCTCGATGAGATCGATCAGCGACGGTTCACCGACACCCTGGTGCGCGCCTGGTACGGCCTCAGCCACGTTCAGCCCTTTCGTACGAGCCAGTTCCGCGTGAAGTGAGAGGTGTTCGGCCTCAACCGGCCCAGTGGCGGTACGCCTCGATCCACTCCGCCCCCTCGGGCGCCGGGCTGGGCAACGGCAGCTCCAGGATGCCGATCGGATGCCGCACACGGCCACGAGAGCACAGGGCGACGACCCTGCCGTCGGGCCTGAGGTCGACGCCGTACACAGTTACCTCGACGCCGAGAACCGCGGTGGTGAAGGGCAGGTCGAGGTACTCCTCAAGTATGGTGAACAGACCGGTCAGCTGCTCGTCCTCGTTGTAGGCGTCGATAGTCGCTTCTTCGATCATGGCCTCGAGTTCAGCCCTGCTCAGCGTGCCCATGTCGCCACGGTAGCGGCCTCCATCACGACGTCGGCTTGGCTTCCCGAATCTGCTCCGTCGGCATATCCGTGGCGTCGGGAAGCCCGCGTATCGTCGGGGTCATGCGTCTGAGCACGGTAATCCTCCCCATCCACCGGTGGGCCGAAGGACAGAAGACCTGGCGGCGGGCCGAAGAACTCGGGTTCCACGCCGTGTACACGTACGACCACCTTTCATGGCGGACCTTCCGGGACGGGCCGTGGTTCGGTGCCATTCCCACGCTCACGGCCGCGGCAATGGTGACGCAGAGTATCCGCTTGGGCACGCTCGTCACCTCGCCGAACTTCCGGCACCCGGTGACCCTGGCCAAGGAGCTGATCTCCCTCGACGACATCTCGGGCGGACGCATCACCCTTGGTATCGGCGCGGGCGGCTCCGGTTTCGACGCCACCGCGCTCGGCCAGGAACCGTGGACCCCGCGCCAGCGGGCGGACCGCTTCGCCGAGTTCGTACCGCTGCTCGACCGACTGCTCACCGAGGACTCCGTGTCGTACGAGGGCGACTTCTACGCGGCGCACGAGGCCCGAGGCATCCCGGGGTGCGTGCAGCGGCCCCGGCTGCCGTTCGCCGTGGCCGCCACCGGACCGCGCGGGCTGCGGCTCGCCGCCCATCACGGGCAGGCGTGGGTGACCACGGGCGACCCCAAGCTGTACGAGAACGGCACACCCGAACAGTCGGTGCACGCCCTTCGCGGTCAGCTGGAGAAGCTGGCCGATGCCTGTGCCGAGATCGGGCGGAACGTGGCCGGGCTGGACAAGATCCTGCTCACGGGATTCACCCCGGACCGGGGGCGCCCGCTGGAGTCCCTGGACGCGTTCGTCGACTTCGCCGGCCGTCATGCGGAGCTGGGCTTCACCGAGATCGTGCTCCACTGGCCCATCCCCGACTCGGACTTCGCGGCGGACCAGAAGATCTTCGAGCGGATCGCCATGGAGGCGCCGACCCAGCTGGGCTGAGCGGGCGGCCGGCCGACGAGCCGGATAGACGTCCGGAGCCGATCCTCACCGCCACTGCCGCAGATTCGGCCGCCTCAACCGTTTCGGCAGCTCACCGAGAGCGGTAACCCCTCACATGTACGGAGTGCCGCACGGCCGTGCGGGCTCATA
The DNA here is from genome assembly GCF_042655885.1 of Streptomyces chlorus. NCBI lineage: Bacteria > Bacillati > Actinomycetota > Actinomycetes > Kitasatosporales > Streptomycetaceae > Streptomyces > Streptomyces chlorus. The sequence goes on along the minus strand of NZ_JBHSOA010000051.1, from coordinate 112,916 downwards.
CGGGACAATGACCGGGTGACCTCAGCGACCGCACAGCCCGAGACCCCGGGCTCCCCCCAGTTCTCGACCTCGCTCGAGCGGGGTGGCAGCCCTGTCACCCCGCCGCGGCTCATCGCCACCGACCTCGACGGCACCCTGCTGCGCGACGACAAGTCGGTGTCCCCCCGTACGGTCGCCGCACTGGCCGCCGCCGAGGAGGCGGGCATCGAGGTCTTCTTCGTCACCGGCCGCCCGGCCCGCTGGATGGACGTCGTCAGCGACCATGTCCACGGCCATGGGCTCGCCATCTGCGGGAACGGCGCCGCCGTCGTCGACCTTCACGGCGGTGCCGGTTCCCACCGTTTCGTGAAGGTGCGCGAGCTGGCCCGGCAGAACGCGCTGGACGCGGTGCGACTGCTGCGTGAGGCGGCGCCAGGCACCGTTTACGCCGTCGAGCAGACCTACGGCTTCAACCAGGAGCCGGCGTATCCGAAGCTGCACATGGAGATACCGGACGTCCTCGCCCAGGCCGAGGAACTGCTGGCACCGGGCGGCCCCGCCGACGGCGAGCCGGTACTCAAAATCCTCGCCCACCATCCCGAGCTCGACCCCGATGCCTTCCTCACCCTGGCCCGGCTGGCCATCGGCACCCGCGCCAACGTCACCCGCTCCAGCCCCAGCGCCCTGCTGGAGATCAGTGGTCCCGACGTGTCGAAGGCCAGCACACTCGCCCTGTGCTGTGCCGAGCGCGGGATCTCGCACGAGGAGGTCGTGGCGTTCGGGGACATGCCCAACGACATCGAAATGCTGACCTGGGCGGGCCGTTCCTACGCGATGGGCAACGCCCACCCGGACGTCCTCACCGCCGCCTCGGGACGCACGGTCGCCAACAACGAGGACGGCGTGGCCGTGGTGATCGAACAGTTGCTGAGCCGGCGGCCGTGACCGGGTCCGATCATCCAGGTGGGTCGACCGCCTCGGGTGGGCCCGACGTGAACGGCAGAGCGGGCCGGGCCCGGTGCTCGCTCAGAGCGTCAGCCCGCGTTGCGCCAGCCACGACACTGGGTTCACTGCCGAGCCCATCTCGGGCGTGACCCGCACCTCGAAGTGCAGGTGCGGCCCGGTGGAGTTGCCGCTGGTCCCGGACTGGCCGATCCACTGGCCGGGCGAGACGCGCTCGCCCTGGTCCACGGCGACAGCGGCCAGGTGGGCGTACTGCGTGTAGTAGCCGCCCGTGTGTTCAACCACGATCTCGATACCGAAGGCCCCTCCACAGGACACCTTCACCACCTTGCCCATGCCCACGGACCGCACCGGCGTGCCGATCGGCACCGCGAAGTCCTGGCCGGTGTGACGGTTCGCCCAGCGTGCACCGCCGCTTCCGTAGGACGCGGACAGCACGTAGGTCTCCACCGGCGCCACCCAGGATTCGGTGAACCCGGTCTCCGGCTGATCGAGCCGCACCGCTCCGCGGCAGGAACCGGCCGCCACCGAGGCGTCCGCCTGGCCCTGTAGCTGCCACCGCGCCGTATCGAGCTTCTGCCCGATGCCGCTCTTGAGGTCGGCGAGTTCCTTGTTCCGCTTCTCCAGCGCCTTCCACGCCCCCTCTGCCCTCGCCTCGTCGCGGGCGAGCCGGGCCTCGGCCCGCGCGTTCTTCTCGATCGCGTTGTCGAGGGTCAGGTTCGCCTTCCACACGGCACGCTGACCGCGCAGCACTTCCTCCGGGTCGTCCGCGAGAATCATGTGCGCGGTCAGCGGCAGCCCGCCGCCACTGCGGTACTGGGACCTCGCGATGCGGCCGAGGTCATCGCGCAGGACCTCGGACTCCTGGCGCTCCCGGTCGAGCAGCTTCTCCAGCCGTCGTACCTCGGCCCGCTGCCGGCCGGCTTGGCGGCGGCCTGTCTCGTACTTCAGTGTCGCCGCGGCCGCCTCCTTGTAGAGCCGCGCCACCTGTGCGCCGGCCCCGGATTCCGGACCGTGGCCGGGAGCGTACGGGCCGTCGCCCCCTCCGTCGGTGGGCCGGGCGGCGAGCACGGCGAGCGCGCACAACGGCACGGCGACGAGCAGCGGATGACGGCGGGTGAGGCGCATGACAGCGATCCTGGTCCCCGCCCCGGCCCACGGTCCTGTTCATCTCGTACGCCTGGGGGACCGTACGACCCGGATGGACCAGCGATACCGCCGAACAGGGCCCTCCGGGACGAGATTGACAACTCGTCGAACATTCTCACGTCACGCACGCTCGTCCCCGGGCGCACCCGCCTCGTCACGCACGCCCGTCGTGCCCGATCAGCCCACCTCCACCAGCTCCACCAGCCGGTCCGACTCTGCCTCGCGCCGCGCCATCCGCCGCAACGGGCCGGCCACGGCGGCCAGTTCCCCGTACGCACCGCGCTGCACCACACGCCCCTCGTCCAGCACGATCACCTCGTCCACCGCCTCGAGCCCGGCCAGCCGGTGGGTGATCAGCAGCGTCGTACGGCCCTCGGTGGCGGCCAGCAGGTCGGCGGTGAGTGCGTCGGCGGTCGGCAGGTCGAGGTGCTCCGCGGGCTCGTCCAGCACCAGCACGGGGAAGTCCGCGAGTAGCGCCCTGGCCAGTGCCAGGCGTTGCCGCTGACCGCCTGAGAGCCGCGCCCCATGCTCGCCGACGAGTGTGTCCAGGCCGTCGGGCAGGCTGTCGGCCCACTCCAGCAGCCGGGCCCGGGCGAGCGCGTCGCGCAGTTCGTCCTCGGTGGCTTCGCGCTTCGCGAGCAGCAGGTTCTCGCGTACGGAGCTGTCGAAGAGGTGGGCGTCCTGCGCGCACAGCCCGACCAGCCCTCGTACGTCGTCGCCGTCCAGGGCGTACGCGTCCACACCGGCCAGCGTGTACGAACCGGCGCCCGGGTCCAGGAACCGCAGCAGCACCTGTGCGAGCGTCGTCTTGCCGGAGCCGGACGGGCCGACCACCGCGATCCTGCGGCCCTGCTCCAGTGTCAGGTCCAGTCCGGCGAGGGCGTCCCGTTCCTGCCCGGCGTGCCGGGCCTCGAGTCCCTTGACCACGAGCGGGAACGGCGACGCGGGCGCCTGCCAGGGCTGCTCCGGCTCCTGTACGGGCACCGTGGCGTCCAGGACCTCGTACACGCGCTCGGCGCTCTTGCGCACCCTCTGCCGGTGCTGCACGGCGAGCGGCAGCCCGAGTACGGCCTCGAAGGCCGCGAGCGGGGTGAGGACGACGACGGCCAGCGCCACTCCGTCCAGCCGGTCAGTGGCCACTGCCTGGACGCCGACGAGGGCTGCGGCCGTGACGGTCAGGCCCGAGACGAGTGCGGTGAGCCCGTCGCCGAGAGCGGTGGCGGTGGCGGCACGCGAGGCGATCCGGGTGAGCACGCCGTCGGCCCGCCGGGCCTCGGCGGTCCGTGCGGGCAGAGCCCCGGCGACCGTCAGTTCCCCGGTCCCGGTGAGCAGGTCGGTGGCACGGGTCGCGAGGACTCCGCGGGCGGGCGCCAGCCTGCGCTCCGCACGCCGGGCCACGGCGCCCGTGAGCAGGGGCAGCCCCGCCCCCGCCGCGAGCAGCCCGACCGCGAGGACGGCACCGGCCTCGGGCAGCAGCCAGGCCGTGAAGCCGACCGACAGTGCCGAGACGACGACCGCCGCACCCGCCGGCAGCAGCCAGCGCAGCCAGTAGTCCTGAAGCTCGTCCACGTCGGAGACCAGCCGGGAGAGCAGATCGCCCCGGCGGACCCCGCGCAGTCCGGCGGGCGCCAGCCGCTCCAGCCGCCGGTACACCGCGACCCTGGTGTCGGCCAGCATCCGCAGAACCGCTTCGTGCGACACGAGCCGCTCGGCGTACCGGAACACGGCCCGCCCGATACCGAAGGCCCGGGTCGCCGTGACGGCGACCATCAGGTACATCACGGGCGGCTGCTGCGAGGCACGGGAGATGAGATACCCGGACGTCGCCATGAGGCCCACGGCGCTGCCCAGCGCGAGGCTGCCGAGCAGCAGTGCGAGCGTGAGCCGCCCCCGGCGGGCACCGGACATGGCACGGACGCGGGCCAGCACGCCCCCCGCTCCGGCCTCCGCGGCCGGCTCGGCCGACGCCGGGCCTGCGGAGTCGGCGGGCTCGGACTCCTCCGCCCGTTCCCAGTCGAGTGCGGGCTGGACGTCCGCCCGTTCCCGGTCGGCACCGAGGACGGTGTCACCGTGCTCGGGCAGCGGCCGGTCGCCGGGCGCGGGCTCCGTCAGCCGCACCACGCGGTCTGCCACCGCGAGCAGCGCCGGCCGGTGCACCACCAACAGCACCGTCCGGCCGGCCGCCAGGCGCCGTACCGCCGCCACGACCTCGGCCTCGGTGGCGCCGTCCAGCGTGGCCGTCGGCTCGTCGAGCAGCAGCACGGGCCGGTCCGCGAGGAACGCACGGGCCAGCGCGAGCCGTTGCCGCTGTCCCGCGGACAGTCCCGCCCCGTCCTCGCCCAGTACCGTGCCGGTGCCCTCGGGCAGCGCGTCCACGAACTCCAGGGCGCCCGCGTCCCGCAGAGCCCGTCGGACGGCGTCGTCGTCCGCGTCGGGCCGGGCCAGGCGTACGTTCTCGGCGACCGTCCCGGCGTACAAGTGCGGTCGCTGCGGCACCCAGGCCACCTGGCTGTGCCACTGGGCCGGATCGATACCGGTGAGATCCGTTCCCCCGATCCGTACCCGCCCCTCGGCCGGCCGCACGAAGCCCAGCAGCACGTTCAGCAGCGTCGACTTGCCCGTCCCGCTCGGCCCGACGAGCGCAACCGTCTCACCGGGTTCGACGGAGAAGGACACGTCCGACACGGCGTCCGCCGACCGTCCGGGATAGCGGACGGTCACGCCCTCGAAGGACAGCGCACCCGACGGCACCGCCCCGGCCCCCGGTGCCGGTACGGGTGTCTCCAGGACCTCGAAGATCTCCTCTGCGGCGGCCAGCCCTTCCGCCGCCGCGTGGTACTGCGTGCCGACCTGCCGCAGGGGCAGATACGCCTCGGGGGCGAGGATCAGGATGAGCAGGCCGGTGTACAGGTCCATGTCGCCGTACACGAGCCGCATGCCGATCGTCACGGCGACCAGTGCCACCGAGAGAGTGGCGAGGAGTTCCAGCGCGAAGGAGGAGATGAAGGCGATCCGCAGGGTCCGCATGGTCGCCCTGCGGTACTCGGCGGTGATCCGCCGGATCGACTCCGCCTGCGCCTTGGCCCGTCCGAACACCTTCAGCGTCGGCAACCCCGCCACGACGTCCAGGAAGTGGCCGGACAGCCGGGACAGCAGCTCCCACTGCCGGTCCATCCGGGACTGGGTGACCCAGCCGATCAGCATCATGAAGGCCGGGATGAGCGGCAGGGTGACGACGATGATCGCGGCCGAGACCCAGTCCTCGGTGACGATCCGCGCCAGCACCGCCACCGGAACGACCACCGAGAGCCCCAGCTGGGGCAGATAACGCGAGAAGTACCCGTCGAGGGCATCGACCCCGCGGGTCGCCAGGGCGACCAGCGAGCCGGTCCGCTGCCCGGTCAGCCACCCCGGGCCGAGTGCCGTCGCCCGCTCCAGCAGCCGGCCCCGCAGCTCCGACTTGACTGCCGCGCTCGCCCGGTGCGCGGCCAGCTCGGTGAGCCAACCGACCAGGGCACGGCCGACCGCGACACAGGCCAGAAGCACCAGGGGTGTGCCGAGGTCGGCCACGGCCACGCCGTGCTGGAAGGCACCCACCACCACCTCGGCGATGAGCATGGCCTGAGCGATCACCAGCACCGCGCCGACGACGCCCAGGGCGACCACCGCCACCAGGAAAAGCCGTGTGGCGCGGGCGTAACGGAGCAGTCGTGGGTCGATTGGTTTCACGTGAAACACACCTCAGTGCACGGGATCGGTGATGTGCTGGGTGCCGATCCGCTTGCGGAAGACCCAGTACGTCCAGCCCTGGTAGAGCATGACGAGCGGCAGGGCGATCACCGTGAGCCAGGTCATGATCGTCAACGTGTAGTCGCTGGAGGAGGCGTTGCTGACGGTGAGGCTCCACTCCGCATTCAGCGTGGACGGCATGACGTTCGGGAAGAGCGTCAGGAAGAGCATCGTCACGGCGGCCACGATGGTGACGCCGGACAGAGTGAACGACCAGCCTTCGCGCCCCGCCTGGTTCGCCACCAGGGCAGCGACCAGGGCGGCGACCGCGACGACCATCGCGACCAGGCTCGACCCGTCACCGCGCTCGACCTGTGTCCACACCAGGAAGACCAAAGCGAGAACGGCGGTGATCAGTCCTACCCGCAGGGCCATCCGCCGGGCCCGGTCCCGGATGTCGCCGACGGTCTTGAGCGCGGCGAACACGGCACCGTGGAAGGTGAAGAGCGTCAGCGTGACCAGACCGCCCAGCAGCGCGTACGGGTTGAGCAGGTCCCAGACGTGGCCCACGTACTCGAACTCGGCGTCGATCTTCACCCCGCGCACGATGTTGCCGAAGGCCACGCCCCAGAGGAACGCGGGGATGAGCGAGGTCCAGAAGATCGCCGTCTCCCAGTTGCGCTGCCAGTGCTCCTCCGGCCGCTTGGCCCGGTACTCGAAGGCGACACCGCGGATGATCAGGCAGACCAGGATGACCAGCAGCGGCAGGTAGAAGCCGGAGAAGAGCGTGGCGTACCACTCGGGGAAGGCCGCGAAGGTCGAGGCTCCGGCCGTGAGCAGCCATACCTCGTTGCCGTCCCAGACGGGGCCGATGGTGTTGATCAGCACCCGCTTCTCGGTGCGGTCACGGGCGAGCAGCCGGGTGAGGATGCCGATCCCGAAGTCGAAGCCCTCCAGGAAGAAATAGCCGATCCACAGGAAGGCGATCAGAACGAACCAGACGTTGTGCAGTTCCATGACTCTGCGGCTCCCTCGGGCCTAGTACGAGAAGGCCATCGGCTTGTCGGCGTCCCGGAGATCGCCACCGATCTTCGTGGGCGGATTGAGATCGGCCTCGGTGAGTTCGGGCGGACCCGCCTTGACGTACTTGGCGAGCAGCTTGACCTCCACCACGGCCAGAACGCCGTACAGCAGGGTGAAAACGGTCATCGAGGTGATGACCTCGGCCTGGGAGACCCCAGGGGAAACCGCGTGCCGGGTCTGCAGCACGCCGTAGACGACCCAGGGCTGCCGGCCCATCTCGGTGAAGATCCATCCCCAGGCGTTGGCGATCAGAGGGAACGCCATGGTCCAGAGCGACAGGAGCCAGTACAGCCGGCTGAGCCTCGCGCCCAGCGGCTTCTTCAGCAGCACCAGATGCGGCACCTCGTCCTCCCCGGTGCGCAGGGCGGCCGGCAACAGGAACCTCTTCCTCGTCAGCCAGAGCCCCAGCAGCGCGAGCGAGAAGGACGCCATGCCGAAGCCGATCATCCAGCGGAAGCCCCAGTAGGCGACCGGGACGATGGGCTTGTAGTCACCGGGGCCGAACTGCTCCTGCAGGGCTTCATTGGTGTCGTTGATGCCGGGCACGTACGACTCGAAGTCACCGTGGGCGAGGAAGGACAGAAGCCCGGGAATCTCCAGGGCGACCTCGTTGTGCCCCTTGTCGACGTCCCCGTACGCGAACACGGAGAACGGCGCCGGCCCCTCGCCGTCCCACAGCGCCTCGGCGGCGGCCATCTTCATGGGCTGCTGTTCGTACATGACCTTGCCGAGGGTGTCTCCGCTGATCGCGGTGAACATGCCTCCGACGGCCATGGTGACCAGGCCGAGCCGGAGCGACGTCCGCATCACCGAGATGTGCTTCTTGCGCATGAGGTGAAAGGCGGCGATGCCCACCATGAAGGCGCCGCCGGTCAGCGCGGACGCCGAGAAGCTGTGGAAGACCTGGTTGAGCGTGGTGTTCTGAGTGAGCACCAGCCAGAAGTCGGTAAGTTCCGCCCGGCCCTTCTCCTCGTTGATCCGGTAGCCGACCGGGTGCTGCATCCAGGAGTTGGCCGCCAGGATGAAGTACGCCGACGCCAGTGTGCCGAGGGAGACGAGCCAGATGCAGGCCAGGTGGATCTTCTTGGGCAGCTTGTCCCAGCCGAAGATCCACAGGCCGATGAAGGTGGACTCGAAGAAGAAGGCGATCAGGGTCTCGAAGGCGAGTGGGGCACCGAAGACGTCACCGACGAACCGCGAGTAGTCGGACCAGTTCATGCCGAACTGGAACTCCTGCACGATGCCGGTGACCACACCCATCGCGATGTTGATCAGGAAGAGCTTCCCCCAGAACTTCGTCGCCCTGAGGTACTTCTCCTTCCCGGTGCGCACCCAGGCGGTCTCCAGCCCGGCCGTGAGAGCGGCCAGCGAGATCGTCAGAGGAACGAAGAGAAAGTGGTAGACGGTGGTGATACCGAACTGCCATCGCGCCAGTGTCTCCGGCGCCAGAGCCAGGTCCACGTCGCCGCTCCTTACATCGCCGTGGTCGCAATGACCGCTTAACCCTGTTCGCCCACCGCATCTCGGAGGAAACGGGATGCGCTTGTGAACGCGTTCACATTCACAAGCAATTATGACCTACCGCTTTTCGTATTCGGAAGGGGGGTCCCCTGTGACGTCAACCCCTTGTCGGTAACGGTCGAAACACAGGAGGGCCGGGCGGCGGCTGCCCCGTCGCCCGGCCCTCCTGCACCTGCACCTGCACCTGCACCTGGCCGTATGCGGCTACAGCTCCTTGCGGAAGGCTTCCGTCACTTTCAGGAAGATGTCGTTGGCCTCGGCCTCGCCGACCGTCACCCGCGCACCCTCGCCGGGGAAGGGCCTAACGATCACGCCCGCCTGCTCGCACGCCTGCGCGAACGCCGTCGTGCGCTCCCCCAGCCTCAGCCACACGAAGTTGGCCTGGCTCTCGGGCACCTTCCAGCCCTGCGCACGCAGCGCCTCCATGACACGGTTGCGCTCACACACCAGCGAACCGACCCGGCCTATGAGCTCGTCCTCGGCGCGCAGCGAGGCGATCGCGGCGTCCTGCGCGAGCTGGCTCACACCGAACGGCACCGCCGTCTTGCGCAGCGCCGCGGCCACCGGCTCGTGAGCGATCGCGAAGCCGATCCGCAGCCCCGCCAGACCGTAGGCCTTGGAGAAGGTCCGCAGGACGCAGACGTTGGGCCGATCCCGGTAGAACTCCACGCCGTCCGGGACCTCGGGGTCGCGGATGAATTCGCGATACGCCTCGTCGATCACCACCAGGACATCACGGGGCACCCGGTCGAGGAAACGCTTCAGCTCCGCCCGCCGCACCACCGTGCCGGTCGGGTTGTTGGGGTTGCAGACGAAGATCAGCCGGGTCCGTTCGGTGATCGCCTCGGCCATCGCGTCCAGATCATGTACATCGCCCAGCGTCAGCGGCACCTGCACAGGGGTGGCACCGCTGATCCTGGTGATGATCGGGTACGCCTCGAACGAACGCCACGCGTAGATCACCTCGTCCCCGGGGCCCGAGGTGGCCTGCAGCAGTTGCTGGGCGACGCCGACCGAACCGGTGCCGGTGGCCAGGTGGGAGACCGGGACGGCGAAGCGCTCGGACAGTTCCTCCATCAGCGACGTACAGGCCATGTCGGGGTAGCGGTTGAAGGAGGACGCCGCGGACGCCACAACCTCCATCACCCCCGGCAGCGGTGGATAGGGGTTCTCGTTGGAGGACAGCTTGTAGGCCGCCGGCCCCCCGGCCGCCGCCGGCTTGCCCGGCTTGTACGTGGGGATACCCTCCAGCTCGGCGCGCAGCTTGGGGCTCGTCTCGCTCACCGCAGTCCTCCTCCAAAGACCGGCGGCTCTTGGCCGCCGCCGACATCCAATACTCCTCACCTTATGAGGATTCGGCGTCGCTGCGTATGCGCGTACAGCGGCGGTGACGAGGACGGACCTGCCGAGGTGCGGGCCGAGGGGGAGGGCCGCGGTGCGCGGCGGCAGGGACATCACGGGGTGTGCCGGCCCCGTGGAACCGCCAGGGCGATCAGCCCCATGAGCCACATCAGGCCCTTCAGCAACAGGGGCATCACCCTACGAAGGCGCACAAAGGGCGCCCAGACAGGGGGCGCGCCTCACATATATCTACGCGCCGGTGGCTCGCGCCGTGGCGCGCATCCCTCGTGCAGGTGAGTTGAGACCTCTTCGCAACATCGCCCCCTCGGCAGGCCCACATGCGTCGACACGCCAGAACCTGATATTGAAACGTTCAACACCCTTGCTTTCCAAGGAAATTACCGCTTAATGATCATGCATAAACGTTCCTGCCAATGCGTGCATATGCGTCCGCCCTACCCCACCGCATGAGCCCTAATATCGGCTCGCCATGACAGCAGCAGGGAAGCACCAGGTGAGCCGCACGGAAACCTCACGCCGAAGCAGCAGGCCGGGTCGGGCGGGCATCAGGGACGTGGCCGCCGCAGCCGGAGTATCCATCACGACCGTCTCCGATGCCCTCAACGGCAAGGGCAGGCTCCCGGACGCCACCCGGCGCCACGTCCGCGAGGTCGCCGACAGACTGGGCTACCGTCCCTCGGCCGCCGCCCGTACGCTCCGCACCGGCAAGTCGGGGCTCATCGGCCTGACCGTGACCACGTACGGGGAAGAACCTTTCACCTTCACCGAGTTCGCGTACTTCGCCGAGATGGCGCGTGCCGCCACCTCCGCAGCCCTGGCCCGCGGCTACGCCCTCGTGATCCTCCCCGCGACCTCCCGCCACGACGTGTGGTCCAACGTCGCTCTGGACGGCACGGTCGTCATCGACCCCTCGGACCAGGATCCGGTCGTCAGCGAACTGGTCCGGCAGGGTTTACCGGTCGTCTCCGACGGCCGCCCGGCCGGCTCGCTCCCGGTCACGGCCTGGGTGGACAACGACCACGAAGCAGCGGTCCTCGGGATTCTCGACCACCTGGCCGACGCCGGCGCCCGCCGCATCGGCCTGCTGACCGGGACCACGACCGACATGTACACCCACCTGTCGACCACCGCATATCTGCACTGGTGCGAACGCGTCGGCCAGGATCCGGTGTACGAGGCCTATCCGGCGCACGATCCGTGCGCGGGCGCCGTCGCCGCCGACCGACTCCTCGCCCGTCCCGACCGCCCGGACGCCGTCTACGGCCTGTTCGATCCGAACGGCACCGATCTGCTCGCCGCCGCCCGCCGCTACGGCCTGCGCGTCCCGGACGACCTGTTGCTGGTCTGCTGCAGCGAGTCGACCGTCTACGCCAACACCGAGCCTCCCGTCACCACGCTCTCGCTCAAACCGCGCCGCATCGGCACGGCCGTGGTTCAACTGCTCATCGACGCGATCGAGGGCGTCGACGCCGAGCACACGGTGGCGCAGGTCATACCCACCGAGCTGATCGTGCGCACCTCGTCGCAGCGCCGCCCGCCGCGCACGACGGTCAGCCCGCCGCGGTCACCGGAACGGACCTGACGGACGGCGAGAGCTCGACAGCGGGGCGGAGGGGGCTCGGTGGCAGCGACTCCCGGAGGGAACGGCCCGGCCGGATTCGCGGAGGGTGAGGCGGCGGCCCCGGAGGGGTAAAGCCATTGCCCCCACGGGGGTGAGGCGGCGCCGACTCCCTCCGCCGCTCCTCCGGCCCCCTCGGAGCCCTCCTCCGCGGAAACGGGCCTGCCTCCCGGAGGCAGCGTCCGCGGTCCCGTGAGGAGCCCGCACCGCCGGACGGCACCTGGGCGGCCGAGGCCCTGAACAAAAGCCGAAGACCTGACCAAAATAGAACGAAAGCGGCCGCTGACTGGACTCGTGCGCCGATTCACCACCCCTGGGTCATCACACAGCGCGATCCGCATTCCTATGATGGGCCCACGACACCGCGGGCCGCTGCGACCAGGCAGTCCGACGCGGTGCAGTTGCGGCTTGATGGTGGAGGGGTCGATGACTCAGGGGGCCGGTCAGGGACCCGCGGTGGAGCGCACAGCGACGGTGCGCGACTTCCGGGTGCCCGCTTACGTCCACGAGACCGGTCCGTACGCCCACAGCATGCACCCCGGCGATGTGGCCCCGCCCTCCGAGGCGAGCCACCCGGAGGGATACACGCCCACGCAACGGGACCTCCCGGTCATCAATCGGGGTGACACTGTGCAGGTGACCGTCGACCCCGCGTCCGTACCCGCACCGCAGCCCGCCACCGGGCCCGGCCCGCTGTACGTGGTCGGTGACGTCCACGGCTACCTCGACGAACTGGTGGCCGCCCTCCAGGAGCAGGACCTCATCGACTCCGCGGGCCAGTGGCGCGCCGGCCCCGCGCGGCTCTGGTTCCTCGGCGACTTCACCGACCGCGGGCCGGACGGCATCGGCGTCATCGACCTCGTGATGCGGCTGTCCGCCGAGGCCGCCGCGGCCGGCGGCTACTGCAAGGCCCTGATGGGCAATCACGAACTGCTGCTGCTCGGCGCCAAGCGGTTCGGCGACACCCCCGTCAACTCCGGCGCGGGCACCGCCACCTTCCAGGCCGCCTGGCTGCTCAACGGTGGGCAGAAGACCGACATGGACCGCCTTCAGGACCACCATCTGCAGTGGATGGCCCGCCTGGACGCCGTCGAGGCCGTCGACGACCATCTGCTGCTGCATTCCGACACCACCGCCTACCTCGACTACGGCCGTTCCATCGAGGAAGTCAACGACACCGTCCGCGAGACGCTCACCCGCAACGACGCCGACGAGGTCTGGGACCTGTTCCGCAAGCTCACCAAGCGGTTCTCCTTCCGCGACGAGGGCGGCGCCGAAGCGGTGCGCTCGCTGTTGGATACGTACGGCGGCACCCGGGTCGTTCACGGACACAGCCCCATTCCGTATCTGCTGGGCGAAGTAGGCTCCGAGGACGGCGAGGACGACAACGGTCCCGTCGTCGAGGGTCCGCACGTCTACGCCGAGGGACTGGCCATCGCGATGGACGGTGGCGTGACGATGGACGGAAAGCTGCTGGTCCAGCAACTGCCGCTCGCCCAGTGAGCGGGTGCCGGGCCCGGCACCCGCGGCCCGGCACCGCACCGAACCTGGGCCAATTTCGGTAAACCCCCTGTCACGGCGCACCCTTGGCGCTCTACCATCGACTTATCCGTAGCAGGCTCCCCTCCGTTTCTGCCCAACGGCTCGTCAGCATGCCGAGTCACAAGCCCTACGGAGCATCGGGGGATGCACATGAACAGCGTTCCGCAGCATCTGCTGACCGAGGACCGCCAGGATTACGTGCGGATTCTCGATGAGGTGCTGCGCTCCGCACCACAACGCCCGGAACTGGCCACTGTCGGACAGCGGCTCACCTCCGAACAACTGCGCACGATGGCGCTCAACGCCACCGCGACCATCACGGTGGCCGCGACAACCGAATACCGGCACTACACCAAGGTCCGCGAGGAACTGCGCCGGCCACCGGCGTCGTCCACCCCGTCCACTCGGGCGTCCGGCTCCTCCGAGCCGGAGCCGGAGACGGCGGGGCTCGCCACCACCATGGGAGAGGTCGCCGAGACCGCCGGCGCGGGCGCCGTCGCCATCGTCGCCGTTCTGGCACCTGTTCTGGCCGGAACCGCGGCCGCGATATTCCTGCTCGTCGGTTACATCCTGCGCATGCTCGACCCCGGCGCGGCCTTCGCCCGGACCATGCTCATCACGGGCTGGACATTCGGCGCCGTGACCGCGGTCGGCATCCTGGTTGCCGCAGTGGGCCTGCTGCTGACCGCACTGCGCAACAAGCCCTCGGCCCGAAGCGGACCGTACGGCAAAGCCGACAAGGAGCTGACCCTGGCCAGGGAAGCCTGGCACGAGGCACTGCGGGAACAGGGAATCATCCCGTTCCTGCGGGACACGCTCGCCGACCCGGGTACGGCGGCCGCACTGCACTACGCGACGCCGTCCGAACCGGCCGGCCGCATCCCACATCTCGGCTACGACCGGCCGGGGTTCACCAGCCCCGGCGAGGGTACGAACCGAGGCCGGCGGCCGAGCTACTCGAGCCCGGACTACAGCAGCCCGGACTTCGGAGGGCCGGAACACAAGCCCGAGTAGCCGGAACAATCGAATAAAGCCGGCCCAACCGGAGCCGGTCCCACCAGATACGCCGAAGCATGCGACGGCCCAGCCGTCGGCTTGCGCTCCCTCATCGGCGGAGCCCGTCCCAGAGGCTCCGCGCCGAGGGGCGTGAGCCAGGTGCTCGCCGCCCTGTGCCCGTACAGGCCTGGGCAGTGGTCATCAGGGATGAAAAATGCCCGCCCGGCCCGCTGCGGCGATCCACTGGGGGAACTCGGACAGGCGGAGGCGGCCGGCGCGACCGAGGGCTGGGACGGGGCGGTGGGTACCGCGGGCGGGACTGGCGGCACTGCGATCGCGACAGGAGGCGTCGTCGCGCCAGATGCCGTGGTGGAACCAGATGCGTCGTGGAGTCCGCTGCCGCCGGGGGGCGTCGTCCACGGCGATACCGAAGTCGGTGGCCAGCCCCGCGAGCCCCGCGGCGTACCCCTGCCCCACCGCGCAGAACTTCCAATTTCCCTGACGCCGGTGCAGCTCACCGCCGATGAACGCGGTCTCCCTCCCGGCCACCATGTCGAACCGCGCGATCTCGGCCCCCGTACCGGCGACAAGCAGCCTGAGCACCAGTCCCGGCACCTGGCCGAACGTCCCGCCCCCGGACGACGCGCACAGCACGACTCGCTCGACGGCCGGTTCCAGCAGGCGCAGGTCCACCTCGGCCGTGTCGGTCGCGGCGCCGGCGGCGCTCCGCTTCCCCAGGTGCGTCACGGCGCCGGAGGTGTGCCACGGCTGGTTGTAGAAGACGAAGTCAGCGTCGTCCCGTACCCGCCCGGCTTCCGTGAGCAGCAGAGCCGACCCGTCGATGTCGGGCACACCGGCCACAGCGGCCCAAGCGAGCTCGACGCGCACCGCCTGGGCGTCGAGGGGAAGGTTGGACCCTTGCTCATTGATCTCGCTGTCATGACATCCAGTCTGCCGACCCGTCCTCCCGGGAGGGGAGAGGGCGGGCCCGAACGGCCCGCCCCTTTGTTCATTCGGTCCGCCTGTTCGTTCAGTCCGTCAACGGCAGGTACACACGGTTGCCCGCCTCAGCGAACTCCTTCGACTTCCGCAGCATCCCCTCGGCGACCTCCTCGGCCGATGCCCCCTCCGCCGGGGACCCTCCGAACCGCTCCGTGATGCTCCGGCTGATCTTCATGGAGCAGAACTTCGGCCCGCACATCGAGCAGAAGTGCGCCGTTTTCGCGGGCTCCGCCGGAAGCGTCTCGTCGTGGAACTCCCGTGCCGTGTGCGGGTCGAGAGCCAGGTTGAACTGGTCCTCCCACCGGAACTCGAAGCGCGCGTCGGACAGGGCGTCGTCCCACTCCTGCGCCCCCGGATGCCCCTTGGCGATGTCGGCGGCATGGGCGGCGATCTTGTAGGTGATGACACCGGTCTTGACGTCGTCGCGGCCCGGCAGGCCCAAGTGCTCCTTGGGCGTGACGTAGCAGAGCATGGCCGTACCCCACCAGGCGATCATCGCCGCACCGATACCGGAGGTGATGTGGTCGTATGCGGGCGCGACGTCCGTGGTCAGCGGGCCGAGCGTATAGAACGGAGCTTCATCGCAGATCTCCTGCTGAAGGTCGATGTTCTCCTTGATCTTGTGCATCGGGACATGTCCCGGGCCCTCGATCATGGTCTGCACATCCAAACGCCTGGCGATCCGGTTGAGTTCCCCGAGCGTGCGCAACTCCGCGAACTGCGCCTCGTCGTTGGCGTCGGCGATCGAGCCCGGCCGGAGACCGTCGCCAAGCGAGTATGTGACGTCGTACGCCGCGAGAATCTCGCAGAGTTCCTCGAAGTTCTCGTACAGGAACGACTCCTTGTGGTGCGCCAGGCACCACGCCGCCATGATCGAGCCGCCGCGCGAAACGATGCCCGTCTTGCGGTGGGCGGTGAGCGGCACGTACGCCAGCCGTACACCCGCGTGGACCGTCATGTAGTCCACGCCCTGTTCGGCCTGCTCGACGACGGTGTCCTTGTAGATCTCCCAGGTCAGCTCCTCGGCCCTGCCGTCGACCTTCTCCAGCGCCTGGTAGAGCGGCACGGTGCCGATGGGGACGGGGGAGTTGCGCAGCACCCACTCCCGGGTGGTGTGGATGTTGCGACCGGTGGACAGGTCCATGACCGTGTCGGCGCCCCAGCGGGTCGCCCAGGTCATCTTCTCCACCTCCTCCTCGATGGAGGAGGTCACCGCGGAGTTGCCGATGTTGGCGTTGACCTTCACCAGGAACCGCTTGCCAATGATCATCGGCTCGATCTCCGGGTGGTTGACGTTGGCGGGCAGCACCGCGCGGCCTGCCGCGATCTCCTCACGCACGACCTCCGGCGATACGTTCTCCCGGATGGCCACGTACTCCATCTCGGGCGTGATCTCACCGCGGCGTGCGTACGCCAGCTGCGTGACCGCCCTGCCCGCGTGGCCCCGGCGCGGCTGACGGGGCCGACCCGGGAACACCGCGTCGAGATTGCGCAGTCCACCGCGCGGCGAGGTGTGCCTGATCCCGTCGTCCTCGGGGCGGACCGGACGGCCCGCGTACTCCTCGGTGTCACCGCGCGCGATGACCCAGCTCTCCCGCACCGGCGCCAGTCCTCTGCGCACATCGGTGTCGACCAGGGGGTCGGTGTACGGGCCCGACGTGTCGTACAACGTGACCGACTGCCCGTTGGTGAGGTGCACCTGACGGACCGGCACCCGCAGGTCGGGGCGTGTGCCCTCGACGTACGCCTTGTGCCAGCCGATGGACTTCCCGGCCTCCTCCCACACCGACGCTTCCGTCGGATTCTGGGTGAAGGCAGGCGTGCGTGCGTCCTTGTTGGTCATGAGACCTACTCCCTACGCCGGCATTACCCGGTAACAGGTTCAGCGGTCGACGCAGCGGCTTCCATCTGCCGGCGTTCCGTGTGAAACATCACTCGGACAAGTGATGTTTCATGTGAAACGTCGCTGGGACGGAGGTCAGCGCCCTCTCAGCCCGGTGCTCCGAGCTCCCGCGTGTACAAAAAGGTGCCTCCACGCTAGCGGGAATTCTGGCGCGGTGAACAGAGGGCTCTCATTGTTCTTGCGATGATCAGGCGGTGACCTCGACGCAACCTCCCCCGTACCCGCCACCCGAACCATCCCGTGACTCCGGCGCCCGAATCGGCGACGGCCGTGGCAGAGGACCCGCAGCCGGCACCGGCCTGGGCCGTGGGGACGTTCAGGGAGACGGCCCCGGCTCCGGAGGCTGGTTCGGGCATGGACACGGCCCCGGCGAGGCACCGGCGACACAGAGCCACCTGCCCGGCCCTGGAGACCCTGACCCCAGAGTTCCCGATAGGCCCGCTGGTCCGGGGCTCGTAGGCCCGGGTTTCGGACCTCCCGGTCGAACTCCCGGACCCGGCGCGGGCCGCTCGGGTCAGGGCCACGGGCAGGGGCACGGGCACGGGCAGGGAGGACAAGGGCAGGGAGGACAAGGGCAGGGGCGAGCCCGCGGCCAGGATCACGGTCCGGGTCATGACCACAGCCCGGACCCCGGTGTCGGCGGCCACGGGCGTGGCCCGAACTCCGACGGCGGGCACGGCGGTCCGCCTCCGGGCGACGGCGGGCACGAACATGGTCCGGGCGCCGATGGCGGGCACGGGCACAGTCACAGCCACGGCCCGGCCGCTCCCGTCTCGAAGCACCTGCGCAAGGTCATCGCGGCGGTCCTCATCCCGTTCGGCGCGGCGGTGCTGATCGGCCTCGCGGTGCTGTGGCCGGGTGGCACACCCGGGCACGAGCGGACCGGCGTCGGTTTCGACCGGCAGACGCAGCAGGCCACGGTCACCAAGGTGGTCGAGGTGAGCTGTTCGTCCGTCAACGCGTCCGGAGGCATCCCGACCGGCGATACCTCGACCGCCGAGGGGTCCTCCGCGCAGCAGCAGGCGGACGGCACGTGCAAGAAAGCGACGATCCGGGTCGACACCGGCAACGATGCGGGCCGCACCTTCACCGAGATCGTGCAGCCGGACCAGTCACGGCAGCTGAGCGAGGGTCAGGAGGTCGTGGTCGCCTACGAGCCCTCCGCTCCGAAGGACCTCCAGTACTCGGTGGCGGATGTGAACCGGCGCGTACCGCTGGCCCTGCTCGCCGGCATCTTCGCGGTCGCCGTCGTCGCTGTCGGACGGCTGCGCGGTGTGATGGCCCTGGTCGCGCTGGCGATCAGCTTCCTGGTGCTGAACTTCTTCATCCTGCCCGCGATCCTGCAGGGTTCGAACCCCCTGGTCGTGGCGGTGGTGGGGGCGAGCGCCATCATGCTGCAAGCTCTGTATCTCTGCCACGGACTGTCGGCGCGCACCTCCGTGGCTGTGCTCGGCACCCTGATCTCGTTGCTGCTGATCGGCGTTCTGGGCTCGGTCTTCATCAGTTGGGCGGCACTGACCGGCGACACCGACGAAAACACCGGTCTGATTCACGGCCTTTACCCGGAAATCGACATGAGCGGTCTGCTGCTGGCCGGCATCATCATCGGATCGCTCGGTGTGCTCGATGACGTGACGGTCACGCAGACGTCGGCCGTATGGGAATTGCACGAGGCCAACCCGTCGATGGGCTGGCGCGGGTTGTATCGCGCGGGCATCCGCATCGGTCGCGACCACATCGCGTCCGTCGTCAACACCCTGGTCCTCGCCTACGCGGGCGCCGCGCTGCCCTTGCTGCTGCTGTTCTCCATCGCGCAGAGCAGCGTGGGAACGGTCGCCAACAGCGAGCTGGTGGCGGAGGAGATCGTGCGTACGCTGATCGGCTCGATCGGCCTGGTCGCCTCGGTGCCGGTCACCACAGTGCTGGCCGCCCTGGTGGTCTCGGCCGACCGTCCGACCGCGCAGGCGGCGGCCAAGGAAGGCGTCCGGTCGGCTCCGGCACGCGGCGGGCGGGGCAGGCGCCGGAAGCGCTGACCCCGCCGGCGCCGGACCGCGCCGGCGACTTCTGACCGTCCGCGGCCACTCTCCCGGCAACCCACCCTCCGGCAATCGGCCGCCGACTACAGGCTGCTGGTCAGTCCGGCACCGGAGCCGCTCGGTCGCCACTGCGGAAGCGTTCCTGCCCGGTCTGGCGGAACACGGTGAAGCGTTCCGCCGCAGGCCGCCCGGATGCGGAACGCTTCACCCGGCGCTCTGCTCCGCCAGAATGCGATCCAGCGCGTCGTCGAGATGGGCGTCGAAGTCGGCGAGCGCCCCCTCCTGACCCAGCGGCACCAGTTTGTCGGTGCGGTCGAGGAAGGCCACGAGCGGCGCCGTCGACGAACGGAACAGCGCGTGGTCGCCTCCGACCTGAAGCCGGATCAGCACCTCGCCCAGGGAGTCGGGGCCGACCGGTGAAACGCGTACGTCGCCCTCGCCGCACGGTCTGCCCACGCCGTCGATCAGCAGCTCCCGACCGAACGCCCAGGTCACCGGCGCGTCACCCGGGAGATGGAAGGTCAGTCGTACGGCGTAGGGATCACAGGTGTCGTAGCGGAGCTCCACCGGGATACGGAAGGACAGCTCCTCCGACACGAGAAAGCTCATCATGACCTCTGCCTGCACGGACTCGCGCATCGCCTACCCCGTCATTCGCTACGAACCGGCCGGGAATGGACCCCTGACACTGGGTGAATCTTGCTCAACGTACACGGCGAATTACAAGGAGTGAGTTTTCAGATACTGATAGAGAGTGCCAACGGCCCCAGCAGTCGGCCCACTTCCGCCTGCAACTGCTGGGCGGCAGGGTGCAACCGGTGGACCTGGTGCACCGGCAGGGAGACGGCGATCGTCGCGGCCGTGGCACCGGCCGTGATCGGGACGGCTGCGCACACCGTCCCCAGCGCGTACTCCTGACGCGCGAACACCGGCTCCATGCGACGCGTCCGCTCCAGGCGCCGGAGCAGGCTGTGCCCGTCACGCACGGTATACGGCGTGACGGGCTGCACCGGGTAGCGGTCGAGGTGGTCCCGGCGGGCGACCTCGTCGAGCTGGGACAGCAGGCACTGTCCGATGGCGTGCGCGTGGCCGGTCGCCCGGAAGTCGGCCCATTCCTGGACCGCGGGATTGCCCGGAGTGTCGGAGACGCACACCAGGTCGATCTCGCCCTCGCGGTACACCGCGTAGTACACGGGAGCCCCGATCGCGTCACGCCAGCGCGCGAGCGCGGCAACGACCGTGCTGCGACGTTTCTGCGGGGCTCCGCTGCTGGTCAGCCGCTCGGCCGCGTCGCCGAGGAAGAACAGCCCCTTGTCGCGGCGCAGATAGCCCTCATGCACAAGGGTGCGCAGCAGGTGATAGGCCGTGGGAAGCGCCAGTCCGGTCTCGCGGGCCAGCTGTTTGGCCGGGGCCCCGCACTCGTGTCCCGCGACGGACTCCAGTAGACGCATCGCGCGCTGCACCGAGCCGATGAGGGTCGCGGTGGGCGCCGGCTCGGACGCCGCGCGCGCATGGGGCTGGCAGGGAACGGCGGACAGATGTGCGGGGACGGTGGCAGCCGTGGCCAAGGGTCACTCCCGGAGCGAGGGGGCAGCCCGTGCGGGGGAACACGGGTGGGGGTGTACGCCGCTCGCGGGGATCGTCCCCGCATGGCCTTCCGGACTCTAACCGTCTGTCATCCCAGACAGACGGTCCGTCCGGGAAACTTCCCCCGCCCGAGGGAACCGGCGTCGGCTGTTACCGCTTCACCGGCTCCCCGTGAGGCTCACCAGTCGCCGCGCGACGTCGAACTCGACGTGAACTTCCGTACGACGTAGATGAGTCCGCCGACCAGGGCGACGAAGACCAGCACCTTGAAGAGTAGATAGACCACGAACCCGACCACGCTGGCTATCAGGCCGCCGAACACGACCAGGGCGATGACCGGCACCGCGATCCACTTCACCCACCACGGCAGTCCCATGAAGATCTCTCGCATCGCCTTCGTCCTTACCTGCTCCGCCCGTCTCGTACCGGGTCGCGTGAATGATGTCCTGCACTCGATGCTAGGACGACAGGAGCCCTGCCGGGGGCCTCGGACCCCTTGTCCTCCCCTGAGCGGTCCCCTAGGGAACCCGGAGACCGCGGCTCAGCTCTCGGGCGGAGAGAACACCACCAGGACCCTCAGGTCCTCACTGATGTGGTGGAACTTGTGCGCGGCCCCGGCCGGCACGTACACAACGCTGCCGCGGGCCACCTGCGTGGTCTCCATGCCGACGGTGATCGCCGCCCTGCCGCTGACGACGAAGTACACCTCGTCCTGGCCGTGCGGCTGCTGTGGATCCTGCTCGCCCGCGTCCAGGGCGTACAGGCCGACCGACATGTTCCGCTCCCGCAGGAACTGGAGGTAGGCGCCCTCGTTGGCGGCGCGTTCGGCCTCCAGTTCGTCCAGCCGGAATGCCTTCATAGCCTTGTCCGCCCCTGCCTCACTGCTCATGTCCGGTCCTGTCTGCCACGATCAGACACATGAAGAATTTCGTAGTCAAGACGATCGCCAACGCCGCGGCCCTCGCGGTCGCGGTGTGGCTGATCGACAAGATCACCCTGACCGGCGACAGCACGGGCAAGGAGATCGGTACCCTCATACTCGTCGCGTTGATCTTCGGCGTGGTGAATTTCCTGGTCAAGCCGCTCGTGCAGCTCCTCAGCCTCCCGCTGCTCATCCTGACTCTCGGGCTGTTCACGCTGGTGGTGAACGCTCTGATGCTGCTGCTCACCTCCTGGCTCGCCGACGTGTTCGACCTGAGCTTCCATGTGGAGGGCTTCTGGACGGCCGTGCTGGGCGGTCTGGTCATCTCGGTCGTCTCCTGGGCCCTCAACGTCGTCCTGCCCGACGGAGACTGAGCACCATGGTCTACCGCGTCTGTTTCGTCTGCACCGGCAACATCTGCCGCTCCCCGATGGCCGAGTCCGTCTTCCGCGCGCGCGTCGCGGAGGCCGGCCTCGACGGCGTGGTCGAGGTCGACAGCGCCGGCACCGACGGCTGGCACGAGGGCGACGGCGCCGATCCACGCACGGTGGCCGTCCTCGAGGAGAACGGCTACGCCGCCGACCACACCGCCCGGCGGTTCGACCCCTCCTGGTTCGCCCGCCTCGATCTGGTCATCGCCCTCGACACGGGCCACCTCAGGACCCTGCGCCGCCTGGCCCCCACCCCGCGGGACGTGGGCAAGGTGCGCCTGTTGCGCTCGTACGACCCCGGAGCAGGCGACGATCTGGACGTGCCGGACCCTTACTACAGGAAGGCGGACGGCTTCTACGCATGCCTTGAGATGGTGGAGGCGGCGAGCGCAGGACTGCTCTCCTCGGTACGTGAGCAGGCGGAAGGACGGGCGGCATGAGCGATTCGAGGATGACCGGCGGCTACGGGGCGGGCTCGGGGGGAGCGTCTCCTGGGGAGGGCACGCGCGCGGTACGGGCCGGGCTGCCCGAGCCGGTCAAGCACGAACCGACCCTGCCCGGACCCGTCTTCGCCGCCCACTTCCACCTGCCCGGCGACCCCACCGGCCCCTACACCTACGGCAGGGACGAGAACCCGACCTGGACGCTACTGGAGCGGGCCATCGGAGAGCTGGAGGCGCCGGGGCAGGACGGCGTCGAAACCCTGGTGTTCCCCTCGGGCATGGCCGCGATCTCCTCGGTGCTCTTCTCCCAGCTCCGCGCCGGGGATGTGGCTGTCCTGCCGAACGACGGCTATCAGGCACTGCCCCTGGTGCGCGCTCAGCTGGAGGCATACGGCATCGAGGTGCGCACCGCACCGACCAGGGGCGACGCCCAGCTCGATCTCCTCGACGGCGCGAGGCTGCTGTGGATCGAGACTCCGTCGAACCCCGGACTCGACGTGTGCGACGTGCGGCGGCTCGCCAAGGCTGCACACACACGTGGTGCACTGGTCGCCGTCGACAACACTCTCGCGACCCCGCTCGGCCAGCGCCCGCTGGAGCTCGGTGCCGACTTCACCGTGGCCAGCGGTACCAAGCAGCTCACCGGACACGGCGACATCCTCCTGGGATACGTCGCCGGCCACGACGCCGAGGCGATGGCCGCCGTACGCCGCTGGCGCAAGATCGCCGGTGCTATTACCGGCCCCATGGAGGCCTGGCTCGCGCACCGTTCGATCGCCACGCTCCAGTTGCGGGTCGACCGGCAGAACGCCACGGCGCTGGCACTCGCCCAGGCGCTGCGGGAACGGCCCGAGGTGACGGGGCTGCGCTATCCGGGACTGCCGGACGACCCCTCGCACAAGATCGCCTCGCAGCAGATGCGGCGCTACGGGTGCGTGGTGTCCTTCACGCTGCCCTCACGGGTGCGTGCGGATCGTTTCCTCGACGCGCTGCGGCTCGTGGACGATGCGACGAGCTTCGGCGGTGTGCGGTCCACAGCAGAGCGACGGGGTCGTTGGGGCGGGGACGCGGTGCCGGAGGGCTTCGTCCGCTTCTCCGTCGGTGTCGAGGACCCTGCCGATCTGGTGGCGGACGTGCTGCGCGCACTGGACGAGTCGGCCGGCTGACCGGTCCGCCCGGGCGGCCCGTCAGGCACCCGGCTCCCGACGCCGGACGGTCCGAGCCTCCCCCCTCGTGGCTCGGACCGTCCCGGTTCTACGCGGACGAAGAACCGCGCGACCAAGGCTAGTTGACTTAGTGTCAGTGTCCAATCACTGTAGCGACAGCGACCTATCGACATATTTATAGTTGTGCCGGAGCGGCAGCGGGGCCGACAAACGGGAGGGTGTGCTGTGGATCTGGCCTTGCTGCGGACCTTCGTAACCGTGCACCGAGCCGGTTCCTTCACCCGTGCCGCCGCCCTGCTCGGCCTCTCCCAGCCGGCGGTGACCTCCCAGATCCGGACCCTGGAGCGGCAACTGGGGCGGCCGCTGTTCCTGCGGCAGGCCCGCGGCGTAACACCCACGACCATCGGGGACGAACTCGCCCACAAAGCCGCGCCCCACCTTGACGCCCTGGTGGAAATCACCGAGACCGGGCTCGACGAGGATTCCTCCTCGCGGACGCTGCACCTGGCAGGACCTCTGGAGTTCACCTCCGAGCGGGCAGTACCCGCGCTCACCGCACTGACCCGGAACGGCCAGAGCTTCGCTCTGCGCGCCTCCTTCGGAACCGCCGAGGAGACGCTGGAAGGGCTGGCCGCCGGGCGACACGATCTGGCCATCAGTGCGGTCCGGCCACGCGGCGCACTGCTTTCGGCGACTCCGCTCTGCGACGAGGAACACGTCCTGGTCGCCGCGCCCCGCTGGGCCGAGCGGTTCGGTGCCGGCATGGTTCACCCCACCGGGGTGTCCGCTCTGGAACAGATCCCGGTGATCGAGGTGCACGAGTCGCTCCCTCTCGTCTCCCGTTACTGGGCCTCCGTCTTCGACTCCCGGCCTGTCACCGCGGGCGCCGTCGTCGTCCCAGATCTACGCGCGGTGCTGGCCTGCACCGTCGCGGGTGCCGGGCTGGCTGTGCTGCCCCGGTATCTGTGTGCGGCCGCACTCGAGCGGGGGGAGGTTACCGCCCTGCACGAGCCCGCGGTGCCGCCGTTGCGTACGTACTTCCTGGTGGTCCGAAACGGCACCCTGGCCATGCCACATGTCGCACGCGCTCATGAGGCACTGCAGCAGGCGGCCACCGACTGGTGCTGACCCTCCGGCCGGGCGGCCCACGCCGGAAATCCGGCCGGTGATGTGTCGCGATGTTTCACGTGGCACAAGCTGGGCCACATTTCCTCCATGACCGTCCGACCCGTGGTCAAGCGCACCGCTCGAGCCGTTCTGCTGGACGGCGACCACCTGATCCTGATCAAACGCACCAAGCCCGGCGTGGATTCCTACTGGGTCACCCCGGGTGGCGGTGTCGAGCCGGAGGACTCGACCGTCGTCGACGCTCTCCACCGAGAGGTGTACGAGGAACTCGGCGCCAAGATCACCGATGTGGTGCCCTGCTTCGTCGACACGGTGGAGCACATCGGCGCGGACGGCGGCGCCACCGGTGTGAAGGTGCAGCACTTCTTCGTCTGCCACCTCGAGTCCATGGACCCGTCCTTGCGGCACGGCCCAGAGGTCGACGAGCCTGCCGGCGAGTACCAGATCGTCCGCGTACCGTTCACTCGCGTGGGCATCGCCTCCGTCCACCTCGTCCCGCTGTCGCTGCGGCACTATCTGGACGGCAACATCGAGGGTGTGCGCGCCCTGCAGGCCCCCGACCTGGACTGACCCACTCGACAACTCACCGGTTTTGCGCGTTTCACGTGAAACATCCCGTATCTGCGACCGCGTCCCGCGTCCGCCTCTGCGTGACCGAAAGGTCGCCTCGATCTTTGGAAACAAGTGGACGCCGCCAGTCGACGTCGGACAGCCTGACCTGCGTGCCGACACCTCCCCCTGCTTCTCTGCCCATCCGTCGCCTGACACTCCGCGATCTCTCCGCCTGCGCCGACTTGTCCGAGGACCGGGGGTGGCCACGCGAAGAGCACAAGTGGGGACTCCTCCTCTCCGCCGGGAAGGGCTACGGCATCGATGATCCCGACGGCGGGCTGGCCTCCGCCTGCGTCGTCACCGAGTACGGACCTCAGGAACAACCCACACTCGGCGCCATCGGCATGGTTCTGGTCGCGGAACGGCATGCCCGGCAGGGCGTCGGACGCCATCTGATGCGCCGCGTGGTCTCGGCCATGGACTCCACACCACTGACACTGCACGCGACGTCAAACGGCCGCCCGCTCTACGAAAAGCTCGGTTTCAAGGTCACCGGCCGGGCTGAGATGCTCCGCGGGCACTTCGTCCCGGGCGCGGGCGAACCCGTAGCGGGGGTGTCCACCCGAGCCGCGACCGCCGGGGACCTGCCCACCCTCCTCCGGCTCGACGAGGAGGTGTTCGGGGCGGACCGCACACACATCCTCACCCGGCTGCCCGCATTCGCCGACCAGTTGCGCGTGGCCGAGGAAGACGGCCGGATCGTCGGCTACGCCGCCGCGTGGCCCAATATGGACACCCACGTCGTGGGCCCACTGATCGCCCGTGACACCCTCACGGCCACGGCGCTCCTCGCCTCGCTCGCCGCCCACACCGACCGGCCGCTGCGCACCGACATCGACGTGCGGCACGAAGAGTTGCTGGCCTGGGCAAAGGGCCACGGTCTGGAATCCATCGCCTTCAACGCCGTGATGACGTACGGAATCACGGAGCTACCCGGCGACTGGACTCGAAGGTTCGCCCCTGTGACGGTCGCGGCAGGCTGACTCCTTCCGGGCACGGCGACGCCGGTTCCCGGAAGCGTCGGGAACCGGCGTACGCACCATGGGCACCGCAGGTCCTAGACGAGCGTGTCCACGGCGGCCGTGGCGAAGGAGTGATCCTGCTCCGGTGCACCGCCGCCGACGCCGATCGCGCCGATCGGACGGCCGCCACGCCGGACGGGCACGCCCCCAGCGATGAACAGCAACGGCCGGTCCAGTGCGGTGGGCAGGGTGTGGAAGATCCCTCCCGGCTGTACGGCGTCGACGAGGTCGGCGGTGGGCGCGTTCAGTTGAAGAGCGGTGTATGCCTTGCGGGTGCTGGTCTCGCCGGAAATCAGCACGGCACGGTCGTCCCGCCGGAAGGCGAGCAGATGCCCGCCCGCGTCCAGGACGGTCACGCTCACCGTGACCCCGGCGGCTTCGGCGGCCTGGTGCGCGGCCATGACGAGGGCCTCGGCGTCGGCGGTGGTGAGCGGGGCGACAGCGGTGGTGGTGCTCATGAACAGGTACTCCTCGGTGTACGGGTGATGCCGCTTGAAGCGGTGAGGTCCGTGAGGGAAGTGATGCCGGTGGTGAAGGTGATGTCGGCTGGGGCGGCAAGGGGGCCTGCTTGAAGGTGAAGGGGCCGCCCTCGCACCCTCCGTGTCCACAGGCGTCCCGGTCAGTGGGGGATCGCGGCCTGCGGCTCGGCGGGCACCTGGTCGGCGTCCACGGCGCTGAGGGCCTTGTCACGACGGTCGAGGGCGGCGGAGACGAAGGCCAGCACCAGGGCGCTCGCGGCGAGGACGGCGCCGACCCAGTTGGGCGCGGTGTAGCCGAGGCCCGCCGCGATCATCAGGCCACCGAGCCAGGCGGACAGGGCGTTGCCGAGGTTGAAGGCGCCGATGTTCACGGCCGAGGCCAGCGTGGGGGCACCGTGAGCCTGGTCGAGAACACGCTTCTGCAGAGGCGGAACGGTGGCGAAGCCCAGGCCGCCGATCAGGATGATCGTGACAGCCGCCAGGACCTTGTGGTGTGCGGTCAGGGTGAAGAGCGCGAGGACGACGGCGAGAGCGCCCAGGGACACGTACAGCAAGGGCATCAGGGCGCGGTCCGCGTACCTGCCGCCGACGAGGTTGCCCCCGACCATGCCCAGGCCGAAGAGGACCAGCAGCCAGGTGACGGATCCGTCCGCGAAGCCGGCGACCTGCGTCATCATCGGCGCGATGTAGGTGATGGCTGCGAAGACACCGCCGAATCCGAGGACGGTCATCGCCATGGCGAGCAGTACCTGGACGTTCTTGAAGGCGGCCAGTTCATGACGTAGCCGTACGCCCTCGGGCGCGGGAAGGTCGGGAACGAGCCCGGCGATGCCGGCCAGTCCGATGACACCGAGCACGGCGACGAGCCCGAACGTGATGCGCCAACCGGCCGACTGGCCGACAAGGGTGCCCAGGGGGACACCGACGACATTGGCCACGGTCAGCCCGGTGAACATCAGGGCGATGGCTCCGGCCTTCTTGTGCGGGGCGACCAGACCTGCCGCCACCACCGAGCCGATCCCGAAGAAGGCGCCGTGGGCCAGCGAGGCGATCACCCGCCCGAGCAGCATGAGACCGAAGACCGGGGCCAGGGCCGAGAGCAGGTTCCCGGCGATGAACAGGCCCATCAGCAGCATCAGCATCCGCTTGCGGGAGATCTTGGTGCCGAGCACGGTCATCAGCGGGGCGCCGAGCATGACACCCAGGGCGTAGCCGGTCACCAGATGACCGGCCGTGGGGACGGAGACGCCGAAGTCGCCAGCGACCTCGGGCAACAAACCCATGATCACGAACTCGGTCGTTCCGATCCCGAAGGCCCCGATCGCGAGGGCCAGAAGCGCGAGAGGCATGAGGAGACAGCCCTTCCCAAACGATTACAGAATGACTTTGCGCGCTCCGACAATAATTGCATACGCGGACTACATGCAAACGCGGGCTATTTCGTTACTGTTCTACCCTGGTTCCAGCAGCTCCTGGACGGAGGGAAACGCCCATGACAGCCACGGACCCCACACTCACCGCCCTTGCGCAGGGCTGGTGCGCGCTCTCCCTGCTGCACGGGAGAATCGAGGCCCACATCGAGCGGGCTCTCCAGGCCCACCACGATCTGAGCGTGCGGGAGTACTCCCTGCTCGACGTGCTGAGCCGACAACACGACGGCGAGGGGGGGCATCTCCAGATGAAGCAGGTGGCAGACGCGGTCGTACTCAGCCAGAGCGCCACCACCCGCCTGGTCACCCGACTCGAGGACCGTGGACTACTGGAGCGCTACCTGTGCCCCACGGACCGGCGCGGCATCTACACCAACGTCACGCAGGCCGGCCTCGCTCTTCTCGAGAGGGCACGGCCGACCAACGACTCCGCACTGCGTGAGGCGCTCGACGCGGCGGCGAAGAACCCCGACCTGGCCCCGCTGGTCCGCACGGTGGAGACACTGAAGGCGTCCGTACCGGCATGAGCCGACCGCGTCGGCACGTATCTGCGTAAGGTGCCGCCATGGAAGATCTTGAGATACGCTCCGCGGCCGCCCACGATGTCCCCGCGATCGTCGGCATGCTCGCGGACGACACCTTGGGGGCGCAGCGCGAGTCTCCGGACGACCTCGGCCCGTACCTGGCCGCGCTGGAGCGGCTCAGCGCCGATCCGAACCAGCACCTGGTCGTCGCAGTCCACAAGGGCCGTGTCGTCGGCACGCTCCAGCTCACGATCGTTCCCGGGCTGTCCCGTCGCGGCTCCACGAGATCGATTATCGAAGGCGTCCGCATCCACGCCGACGAGCGCGGCAGCGGTCTGGGGACCCGGCTCATCGAGTGGGCCATCGGCGAATCCCGCCGTCAGGGCTGCCAATTGGTCCAGCTGACCTCCGACAACACCCGCACCGATGCCCACCAGTTCTACGAACGGCTCGGCTTCTCGGCTTCCCATGTGGGCTTCAAGCTGGCCCTGTAAGGACGACGGAGGGCTGTTTCACGTGAAACAGCCCTGGGGGGATCCCCGGAGGCTCCTAAGCCCTCCGAGACACCCCCGGGCAGGCTGGGTGTACGAGCCCTAGCCGATCCCCCGCCATCCCTCAGGATCCACTCCACCCGGCACAGAAGCCCCGTCCTCGTACGGCTGACGGCTGAACACGAAGGACCCGAGGTCCAGATGGCTCACCGATCCGTCCGGCCGCCGTACGGGCTTCAGAAGCTCTCCGGCGTAGTAACCCTCCAGTCCGGTCCAGGTTCCGTCGCCGTTCGAGCGGAAGCGGGCACGACGGCCCGTGCCGGACAGCGGCTCCAACGACAGCAGCCCGTCGGCCGGCAGCCGCAGAGCGAAGCCCTGCGTCCCCCAGTACCACTGGCCCACCAGCTCCAGCACCGTGGAATCAAACTCCCGCAATGGCCGCCAGGGAGCAGGGATACGAGGTTCCGCCTCGGCGACGATCCGGACGAGATCGGCAGCGACCGGGAACAGCATCGGCCCCGAAGTGCAGTTGGCCAGGACCACCGCGGCCACGTCGTCCTCCACTCCGATCGCAAGACAGGCGAGGAAGCCCGGC
The DNA here is from genome assembly GCF_042655885.1 of Streptomyces chlorus. Taxonomy (NCBI): domain Bacteria; kingdom Bacillati; phylum Actinomycetota; class Actinomycetes; order Kitasatosporales; family Streptomycetaceae; genus Streptomyces; species Streptomyces chlorus. Next base: position 83,203 of record NZ_JBHSOA010000051.1, on the reverse strand, counting down.
AGCGATCCGGTGTGCCCGACGAGAGCCCGCCCGTCCCGGTGACGCAACTCCAGCCCCAGGCCATAGGCATAGCCGCTCGCCACGTCCGTCGCCTCTGCCGGTGCCGCAGGTCTCCTCATCTCCCGCAACGACTCGATACTCAGTACGCGTGCATCCCCGTTGGTCAGGAAGGCCGCGAAACGCGCCAAGTCACCTGTGGTGGACCAGAGTTGTCCCGCCGGCGCCATCCGCCCGAGGTCCTCGGCCGGCTCGCGCAGCATCACGTCTGCCCACGGATGCACCGCCCAGCCACCCGCATGCGGCGTCTTCGGGCGCACACCCGTCCGGCTCAGGTTCAAGGGCTCAAGCACGTCACGTCGGAGTACCTTCTCCCACGTGGCACCGCGCAGCTTCTCCACGACCGCGCCGAGCAGCGCGTATCCGGGGTTCGAGTAGTGGAACCGCCGACCGACCGGGTGCACCAGGGGCTGCTCGCCCAGGACATCGGCCAGGTCGGGCCGCAGTGAGCCGGAGGTGCGCTCCCACCAGGGCCCCGGCGTCTCGGCCGCCAGACCACCGGCGTGCGAGAGCAGCTCGGCAAGGGTCGCCTCCCCCACGCCCGTACCCGGCAGGTATTTCTCCAGCGGATCCCCGAGGTCGATTACCCCCTCATCGCGCAACTGGAGAACCAGTACGGCGGTGAACGTCTTGGTGATGGAGCCGATGCGGTACTGCACGTCCTCGTCCGGCGCATGCCCCTCCACCGACGTCCGCGCCCCTGTCCATACGGCCTCTCCACCCCGGACCACGGTCGCGACGAGCGACGGAGCACGCTCCTCCGCCTGGGCAGCGGCAATCCGGTGCAGCAATGCCCGACGCGTACTGGCCAGCAGTTCTTCCTGATGAGTCGTCATACCCTCAGTTCACCAGGTGCGGGCTCCGCCCGTAGGAAGCCGGCAGCCGGACGCCGGAGCGGCCGGCGCCGCGTCCGTCCTGGATGTTCGTCAGCGAGAGCAGACCACGCTGACAAGCATGAAGGAAGCGAAGAAGGTTCCCTCGGAAAGAGAGGTGAACCAGCGACGGCCACGTTCTTCGTCGATGTGACCTTCCTGGATGGCCTGTTGCATGTTGCGGCCCAGTCCCAGTGTGTAATCCGCGTCCTGGAAGTCGAGAAAGACCGGTGTCGCGGCGATCACCGTCTCGACGGTGAAGCCGGCTCGCTCGGCGTGGCGGGCGAGGCTGCGGCCGATGGTGGCGTGACGGACCACTTCCGAGGTGGTATAGCGCGTGAAGGCGCGGCTTGTGCCGAGATCCTCCGCGTCGACGATCAGGGTGTCCCAGTCAGGTTCGGCAAGACCGATCCGCGCACCTGACCGGGTGACCGAGTGGAGTTGCGCCAGGACATCGGCGGGCTCGGCGACGTGCATGAGAACCCGATCGATCTTGGCCCGGTCCACTGACCCCGGCGCGACGGGCAGGGAGTGAGCGTCTCCCTCCCGGATCTCCACTGCCGACAGGTCTTTCGTGCACCGACGGGCCTCGGTGAGCATCGCCGGGTCACGGTCGACTCCGATCACCGTGCCGCTGACGCCGACGCGTTCGGCCAGCGCCGGCAGGTCGGCACCCGGACCGCATCCCACGTCGAGTGCTGTCTGCCCCGGCTGGACGTCCAGCAGATTCATCAACTCCCACTTGTAGCCGTGGCCGGCACCGGCTGCCGCTCGGAGCATGTAGGCGGCCTGGTCAGGTCGGGAGACACCGAGAGTCGTGGACATACGGAAGAGTCAACAGTGCGGCTGATGGCGGTGCTACCCGGCAGGTAGGGAATCGGTCAGGTCTGTGCCATGTCCACGAAGCGGGAGTAGTGGCCCTGGAAGGCGACCGTGATGGTCGCCGTCGGGCCGTTTCGGTGCTTGGCCACGATCAGGTCGGCCTCGCCCGCGCGCGGGGACTCCTTCTCGTACGCGTCCTCGCGGTGCAACAGGATGACCATGTCGGCGTCCTGCTCGATGGAACCCGACTCACGCAGGTCGGAGACCATCGGCTTCTTGTCGGTGCGCTGCTCGGGACCACGGTTGAGCTGGGAGAGCGCGATGACCGGGAGCTCCAGTTCCTTGGCGAGCAGCTTGAGGTTACGGGACATGTCCGAGACCTCCTGCTGACGGCTCTCCGCCCGCTTGGAGCCGCCGGACTGCATCAGCTGGAGGTAGTCGATGACGACCAGCCGCAGGTCGTTGCGTTGCTTCAGCCGACGGCACTTGGCGCGGATTTCCATCATCGACAGGTTCGGGGAGTCGTCGATGTAGAGCGGTGCCGCCGATACGTCCGGCATCCGGCGCGCCAGGCGGGTCCAGTCCTCGTCGGTCATCGTGCCGGACCGCATGTGGTGGAGGGCAACCCGAGCCTCGGCGGACAGCAGGCGCATCGCGATCTCGTTGCGCCCCATCTCGAGCGAGAAGACCACACTCGGCAGGTTGTGCTTGATGGACGCGGCACGGGCGAAGTCCAGCGCGAGCGTGGACTTGCCCATCGCGGGACGCGCGGCAATGACGATCATCTGCCCCGGGTGCAGCCCGTTGGTGAGCGAGTCGAAGTCCGTGAACCCCGTGGGCACACCGGTCATCTCACCGCTGCGTGAGCCGATCGCCTCGATCTCGTCGAGCGCGCCCTCCATGATGTCGCCGAGCGGGAGGTAGTCCTCACTGGTGCGCTGTTCCGTGACGGCGTAGATCTCGGCCTGCGCCCGGTTGACGATCTCGTCAACGTCGTCGTCGGCCGCGTACCCCATCTGTGTGATGCGGGTACCGGCCTCGACCAGGCGGCGCAGCACGGCGCGCTCGTGCACGATCTCCGCGTAGTACGCCGCGTTGGCCGCCGTGGGCACCGTCTGGACGAGGGTGTGCAGATACGAGGCCCCGCCGACCTTGTTGATCTCACCGCGTTTGGTCAGCTCCGCGGCGATCGTGATGGGGTCGGCCGGCTCGCCCTTCGCATAGACGTCGAGAACGGCTGTGTAGACGGTTTCGTGAGCCGGCTTGTAGAAGTCGTTGCCCTTGAGAATCTCTACGACATCGGCGATGGCGTCCTTGGACAGCAGCATGCCGCCCAGAACGGACTGCTCGGCCTCGAGGTCCTGCGGCGGCACCCGCTCGAACGTAGAGCCCGTGCCGTCCCATCCGCCGGAATCCCGGCCGCGCTCGTGCTGCTCGTCACGGCCGCGGCCTCCATTTTCATGGCGCCGGGAGGCGGGCAGACGATCACTGGGTCCGCTGTCGGCCCACGGGTCGTCCAAGGGCTCGGAAATGCTCACCGAGCCACCTCCTCCCGTCCGCCGAGCGGACCTCACCGTGCCCCTCTTTCTACGGCACGGCACTGACAAATAGGACGCCCGACTCCGGTTGTCGCGCGCCGGTTTTATGACTTTTTGGAAACCGGCAGACGGAGCGGGTGCCGGACCACCGTAGGCCCCTCTGCACCGTCAGCCAATCTGGTTATCCACAGGGCATGTGGACGACCGGCCCAATGCTGTGGAGAAGTCCGCCAAACCTGTGCACGACCCGGTGGACAGCCCTGTGAACAAGACCCTCATTGATCCGCAAGGAGGGCTCTGAGCTGGCATTTCCTCATCCACCGCCTGTGCAGAACAAAAAAAATTCCTCTCCGGCCAAGATCTCCCCAAGCCCTGTACGCAAGCACACACCCTGCGCCATCACGTAAGGGTCTCTGGTGCATTGCATCTCTTACCTGTGGACGATTAGATTGGTGCGCATGACACAGGCCCCCGCGCGCCCTCGAGCCGTCCGACGGCAGCACGACCGCGAGATCATCATGCTGGCCGTACCGGCATTCGGCGCCCTCGTCGCCGAACCCCTTTTCGTCATGGCGGACAGCGCCATCGTCGGCCATCTCGGCACAGCACAGCTCGCCGGACTCGGCATCGCCTCGGCCCTCCTGATGACCGCCGTCAGTGTCTTCGTCTTCCTCGCCTACGCCACCACGGCCGCCGTCGCCCGGCGAGTCGGTGCCGGCGACCTCCCCTCAGCCATCCGCCAGGGCATGGACGGAATCTGGCTCGCTCTGTTCCTCGGTGCCGGTGTCGTCGCCGTGGTCTTGCCCACGGCACCCGCCCTCGTGGATCTGTTCGGCGCCTCGGACACCGCATCCCTCTACGCGATCACCTATCTGCGTATTTCCTCACTCGGCATACCGGCCATGCTGATCGTGCTCGCCGCGACCGGTGTCCTGCGCGGACTGCAGGACACCCGGACCCCTCTCTACGTCGCCGTCGGCGGCTTCGCCGCCAACGGCGTTCTCAATGTCGCGCTGGTCTACGGCGCCGGTTTCGGTATCGCGGGCTCCGCCTGGGGCACGGTCATCGCCCAGTGGGGCATGGCCGCTGTCTATCTGATCGTGGTGCTGAGGGGCGCGCGCAAGCACGGCGCCTCACTACGCCCGGACCTCGCGGGGATCAGAGCCTCCGCCCAGGCCGGTGCGCCCTTGCTGGTACGGACCCTCTCACTCAGGGCCATCCTGATGATCACCACCGCCGTCGCTGCCCGACTCGGCGATTCCGACATTGCGGCTCACCAGATCATCCTCTCCCTATGGAGCCTGCTCGCCTTCGCGCTGGACGCCATCGCGATCGCCGGGCAGGCCATCATCGGCCGCTACCTGGGAGCCGGAGACGCCCAGGGTGCCCGCCAGGTATGCCGTCGCATGGTGGAGTGGGGCTTCGCAGTCGGGGCCGTCCTCGGTGTGGTCGTGGTGCTCGCCCGGCCGGTCTTCCTGCCTCTGTTCACCAGCGATTCCACGGTCACGAACACGGCACTGCCAGCTCTGATGATCGTCGCGCTGTCCCAACCGATCTCCGGCATCGTCTTCGTTCTGGACGGGGTGCTGATGGGTGCGGGCGACGGGCCGTACCTGGCATGGGCGATGCTGGTCACTCTGGTGGTCTTCGCTCCGTTCGCCCTGCTGGTCCCGGCGTTCGGAGGTGGGCTCACCGCACTGTGGGGAACGATGACGCTCATGATGACCGTTCGGCTGCTGACCCTGTGGTTCCGTACCCGCTCGGGCCGCTGGGTCGTCACCGGCGCCGCACTCTGACCGCTTCACGTGAAACCCCGCGTTTCACGTGAAACGACGATGGGGCCGCACCCGAAAGGTACGGCCCCATCCCCCTGCTACAACGAGCAGCACTTACTCCGAGACAACTTCGAGGTCGACCTTGGCGGCAACCTCGGGGTGCAGACGCACGAACGTCTCGTGGGCGCCGAGGGTCTTGATCGGCGCGCCAAGCTCGATGCGACGCTTGTCGACCTGGGGACCGCCCGCGGCCTTGATCGCGGAAGCGACGTCGGCCGGCGTGACGGAACCGAAGAGACGACCGGCGTTGCCTGAGCGGACCGCGAGGCGGACCTTGACGCCCTCGAGCTGGGCCTTCACCTGGTTGGCCTGCTCGATGGTCTGGATCTCGTGGATCTTGCGAGCGCGACGGATCTGCTCGACGTCCTTCTCGCCACCCTTGGTCCAGCGGATCGCGAGCTTCCGCGGAACCAGGTAGTTGCGAGCGTAACCGTCCTTGACGTCGACGACATCGCCCGCGGCGCCGAGGCCGGAGACCTCGTGGGTGAGGATGATCTTCATGATTCGGTCACCCTTCCCTTATCGCGCGGTGGAGGTGTAGGGCAGCAGCGCCATCTCACGGCTGTTCTTGACAGCCGTGGCGACGTCACGCTGGTGCTGGGTACAGTTACCGGTCACGCGACGGGCACGGATCTTGCCGCGGTCGGAAATGAACTTCCGCAGCATGTTCGTGTCCTTGTAGTCCACGTACTTGACCTTGTCCTTGCAGAATGCGCAGACCTTCTTCTTCGGCTTGCGCACAGGCGGCTTCGCCATGATGTATCTCCTGTGTGATCAAGAAGTGTGGTGCGGCCCCGCCTAGAAGGGGGGCTCGTCCGAGTAGCCGCCGCCACCGCCGCCGCTGCCGCCGGAGCCTCCGCCCCAGCCGCCACTGCCCTGGCCGCCGCCACCCTGCTGGCCGCCGGCGGGAGCGCCGGATGCCCAAGGGTCGTCGGCCGGAGCGCCGCCACCCTGCTGGCCGCCGCCGGAGCCTCCGCCCCAGCCGCCACCACCCTGGTTGCCGCCACCGCCGTAACCACCCTGGCCACCGCGGCCGGTGGTCTTGGTGACCTTGGCCGTGGCGTTGCGCAGGCTGGCGCCGACTTCCTCGACGTCCAGTTCGTAGACCGTGCGCTTGACGCCCTCACGGTCCTCGTAGGACCGCTGCTTCAGCCGGCCCTGCACGACGACGCGCATGCCTCGCTGGAGCGACTCGGCGACGTTCTCCGCCGCCTGACGCCAGACCGAGCAGGTCAGGAACAGGCTCTCGCCGTCCTTCCACTCATTCGTCTGGCGGTCGAAGGTGCGGGGAGTCGACGCGACACGGAACTTCGCGACGGCCGCACCGGACGGGGTGAAGCGCAGCTCGGGGTCATCGACAAGGTTGCCGACAACCGTAATGACGGTCTCGCCTGCCATGGGGGAACCTCTCGGCGGGTTTGCTGCTGGCTGCTTGTGCTGCTACTCGGATCCCGAGACCAGCTGAGCGGAAGGGCTCAGTGGTTCTCGGGGCGGAGGACCTTGGTCCGGAGGACCGACTCGTTCAGGTTCATCTGGCGGTCGAGCTCCTTGACGACCGCAGGCTCGGCCTGCAGATCGATGACCGAGTAGATGCCCTCGGGCTTCTTCTTGATCTCGTACGAGAGACGACGACGCCCCCAGGTATCGATCTTCTCGACCTTTCCGCCGCCGTCCCGGACGACAGAAAGGAAGTTCTCGATCAGCGGGGAGACAGCACGCTCCTCGAGATCGGGGTCGAGGATGACCATCACCTCGTAGTGACGCATGTGGAACCCACCTCCTTTGGACTCAGCGGCCACGGTCGTTCCGTGGCAGGAGGGTCGTGATGCGTTGCGCAACGATGCCCGTCAGTAGAACAGCCGCCACTGACAATCGAGGTCGGGTGGCGGTTTCTCCAGGTCGGCCGGGACGGACCCGTGGTCCTGTCCTGAACGTGACTGGATCTGTCCGAACAGACACCGGTGCAGACGGTACAGAGTACCCGCACAGCGGCTTCCGGTTGAAATCCGGCCCGGAAGCCCGTCAGTCTGTACACATCGGGTGTGTACGGCGCTACGATGCGCCGCCTTTCGCAGGAGGTGCCCATGGCACAGGCATTGCGACCCAACACCGCCGGAGGCCTTTTCGCCACGGACGGCAAGCCCCACCCAGTCCAGGACACCCTGCTCGCGGTAACCCTGGTGCTGGGGGTCACGTCCCTCGTCACCGCGATGTTCCACCATCTGCACCTGCTCAGCTCCTGGGCCGGCCTGGTGGGAATCCTCACCGGCGCGTACGGCCAGTGGATCTCGGAGACGACGCGGGGTCGCTTCGGCCTGATCCTGGGGCTGGGCGCCGCGGCGATCGGTTTCTTCCTCGGCATGTCGCACGGCGGCCTGTTCGGCGGGGTCATCGACTGACACCGGGCACCTCCTCCCGCATACCGTGGAGCGCCCCGGCCGTGACGGGCCGGGGCGCAGGTCCCGTGCACCCAACCGGGGCGCACCCACGGCGCAGTAGGCTTCGCGCGAGAGCCGGAGCCCCTGAACCCATGGGGACACACCAGCCCGAGGAGCGCCCCGAATGAGCCTGACCCTGAGGACCATCAGCCGAGAGCAGCATCTGGCATACATCCAGAGCCTGCCGTCGGCGAGTCACATGCAGGTCCCGGCCTGGTCGGACGTCAAGGCGGAATGGCGCGCGGAGAACCTCGGCTGGTTCGACGACCGGACCAGCGAGATGGTCGGCGCCGGCCTCGTCCTCTACCGGCAGCTCCCCAAGATCAAGCGCTACCTGGCCTACCTCCCCGAAGGTCCGGTCATCAACTGGTTCGCGCCAAATCTTCAGGAGTGGATCGAGCCGATGCTCGCGCACCTGAAGCAGCAGGGCGCGTTCTCGGTGAAGATGGGCCCGCCGGTGATCATCCGCCGCTGGGAGGCGACGACCATCAAGAAGGGCATCCAGGACCCGGACGTCAAGCGTCTGCGCGACCTGGAGGCCGACTTCATCGAGCCCCGTGCCTTCGAGGTCGCCGACAGGCTGCGCCGTATGGGATGGCAGCAGGGCGAGGACGGCGGGGCCGGTTTCGGCGACGTACAGCCCCGCTACGTCTACCAGGTGCCGCTGGCGAACCGCTCTCTGGAAGAGGTCCACAAGAACTTCAACCAGCTGTGGCGCCGCAACATCAAGAAGGCCGAGAAGGCCGGTGTCGAGGTCGTCCAGGGCGGCTACAACGACCTGCCCGAGTGGCAGCGGCTGTACGAGATCACCGCCGTGCGCGACCATTTCCGGCCTCGCCCGCTGTCGTACTTCGAGCGCATGTGGACCGCCCTCAACAGCGAGGACCCCAACCGCATGCGGTTGTACTTCGCCCGGCACAACGGCGTCAATCTGTCGGCGGCGACGATGCTGATCGTCGGCGGTCACGTCTGGTACTCCTACGGCGCGTCCGACAACATCGGCCGTGAGGTCCGGCCCTCGAACGCGATGCAGTGGCGGATGCTGCGCGATGCCTACGCGCTCGGCGCCACCGTCTACGACCTGCGCGGCATCTCCGACTCGCTGGACGAGACCGACCACCTCTTCGGCCTGATCCAGTTCAAGGTGGGCACGGGCGGCCAGGCCGCCGAGTACCTCGGCGAATGGGACTTCCCGCTGAACAAGCTGCTTCACAAGGCGCTCGACATCTACATGTCGCGCCGCTGACACCGGCTCCGCGCACAGCTCGCTCCACCAGCTCCCACAGCTCTCAACCCTCCGACACACCGCAGCCACGAGAAAGGTTCCAGGTCCGGCCATGGCGCTCACGCTTTACGTCGACACCGCGCGCTGGCGTGCGCACCACAAGCACGTGCAGCAGCAGTTCCCGGGACTCGTCCCGGTCTGCAAGGGCAACGGCTACGGCTTCGGACACGGGCGGCTGGCCGAGGAGGCCACCCGGCTGGGCTCGGACGTCCTGGCCGTCGGCACGACGTACGAGGCTGCCCGGATCAAGGACTGGTTCGGCGGCGATCTGCTCGTGCTGACGCCGTACCGGCGCGGCGAGGAACCCGTCCCGCTGCCCGACCGGGTCATCCGCTCGGTTTCGTCGATCGACGGCGTGTACGGCCTGGTCGGCGCCCGGGTGGTCATCGAGGTGATGTCCTCGATGAAGCGGCACGGCGTCAGCGAGCAGGATCTGCCCCAGCTGCACTCCGCCATAGAGAACGTCCGGCTCGAGGGTTTCGCCATCCATCTGCCCCTGGACCGCACCGACGGCTCGGACGCGGTCGAGGAGGTCATCGGCTGGATGGACCGACTGCGAGCAGCCCGCCTCCCCCTGCACACCATGTTCGTCAGTCACCTCAAGGCCGAGGAACTCGCCCGGTTGCAGCAGCAGTTCCCGCAGACGCGGTTCCGCGCCCGGATCGGCACGCGGCTGTGGCTGGGGGACCACGAGGCCACCGAATACCGTGGTGCCGTCCTGGACGTCACGCGCATAGCCAAGGGCGAGAGGTTCGGCTACCGGCAACAGAAGGCCGCGTCCGACGGCTTCCTGGTGGTCGTGGCGGGGGGCACGTCGCACGGGGTGGGCCTGGAGGCGCCCAAGGCTCTGCACGGCGTCATGCCGCGCGCCAAGGGCGTTGCCCGCGCCGGACTGGCCACGGTGAACAGGAACCTCTCTCCGTTCGTCTGGGCCGGCAAGCAGCGCTGGTTCGCCGAACCGCCGCACATGCAGGTGTCGATCCTGTTCGTGCCCTCGGACGCGCCGGAACCGCAGGTCGGTGAAGAGCTGGTGGCCCACCTGCGGCACACCACCACGCAGTTCGACCGGATCCTCGACCGCTGAGCGGCACGAGGCACGGGAGAGCGAGAAGGCAGGCGGGGAAGCCAGTGGCAAGCGCCTGAGCGGGCGCCAGGACAACGAGAAGGGCCGTGCACGGTGCTCCCGTGCACGGCCCTTCTCTCGTGCCTTCACCAGCATCCGGGGTGACCTGTCATCGGACCGGCCACCCGCCCGGCCTCCGGTCGTTCGCTCAGAGCGAACCGCCCGGGGCGTCGGCCTTGCCTCACTCGATCTGCGGCCCGTCGAAGTGCCCGGTGTCCCGAGCGGGCCGAGCAGCGGGACCGAGCACGAAGGCGTCCTCTGCCCCGTCCAGCACCCCACCCGAGGGATCGTCGCCACCGGACCGGCGCACCGGGTCCCGGTCCGGCATCAGGATGTCGCGCACGATCATGACGCACAGGTAGAGCGTCCCGAGCAGATGCAGACCGATGGCCCAGTGGTAGCCGTCGGCGGGCAGTCCCTTGTGGGCGTCTCCGCTGGTCGTGTACGCGAGGTACATCCAGATGCCGAGGAAGTAGGCCACCTCGCATGCCTGCCAGATCAGGAAGTCCCGCCACTTCGGCCGGGCCAGGGCGGCCAGGGGCACCAGCCACAGGACGTACTGGGGCGAGTAGACCTTATTGGTGAGGATGAACGCGGCGACGACCAGGAAGGCGAGCTGCGCGAAGCGCGGCCGGCGGGGAGCCGTGAGGGCCAGCGCGGCAACGCCCACGCAGCACAGCAGCATCAGCAGTGTGGCAAGGGTGTTGACGGTCTCGGTACTGAGCGGGTCGGACGAGTTCTGGGCGATGATCAGCCAGAAGGACCCGAAGTCGACGCCCCGCTCCTGGCTGAACGTGTAGAACTTCGACCAGCCGTCGAAGGCGAAGAACATCACCGGCCCGTTCACCACGGCCCAGGCGACGACGGCACCCCCCAGGGCTTTCCCGAACTCCCGCCAGCGTCCGACACGCCAGCACAACACCAGCAGCGGTCCCAGGAGGAGCACGGGGTAGAGCTTGGCGGCCGTGGCCAGCCCCAGGAGAACTCCGAAGGCAAGAGGCCGGCTACGCGACCACATGAGCATCGCGGCGGCCGTCAGCGCGACCGCCAGCAGGTCCCAGTTGATGGTCGCGGTCAGGGCGAAGGCCGGCGCCAGGGCGACCAGCAGGCCGTCCCAGGGCCGCCGAGCGTGCGTACGGGTCACGCAGACGGCGATGACGGCCGCGCACACCATGAGCATCCCGGCGTTGACCATCCAGTACCACCGCTCCTGGTCCTGGATGCTCCCGCTGCCGGGGGTGAGCCAGGACGCGACCTCCATGAACACACCGGTCAGCACCGGGTACTCGAGGTACTGCATGTCGCCGGGGAGCTGGTCGAAGTACGGTACGAGGCCGTCGGCGAAGCCCCGTCCCTGGTAGAGGTGCGGGATGTCCGAGTAACACGCGTGGGTGTACTGGGAGCCGGCGCCGAAGAACCACGCGCCGTTGTAGCAGGGCGCCTTCTGGACCAAGCCGAGGGTGAACATACCGATCGCCACGAGCGCGATCACCCGGACCGGGGTCCACCAGGACGTCCCCAGCAGGGCACGCCGCCCGAGCGGGCCGCCGATCAGCTCACTACCGGCCTTGGCGACCTTGTCCTCCCGGGTCGGCTCCACCAGCTCCGGCTCGTGGACGCTCGCTTGCGTCGATTCTCCACTGGGCATGCCGCACATCCTGCCGTACGTGCCGGGGCCTATGCCGAGGGCCGCCGCACCCGAGGGGTACGGCGGCCCATGTTTCACGTGAAACACCCAAGTCGGGCGAAAGTGCGGCTACCCGGCCGGGCCTCCAAAGAGACTGCCGCTTCCGTTGCCGTTGCCGTTGCCGTTGCCGTTGCCGTTGCCCCGGTTGGTGCCTTCCTCTTCCGACTGCGAAGCCGACGGTGAACTGGTCACCCCGCCGTCCGTGCCGCCGGCGTCCGAGCCACCTGGCCCGGTGCCGCCCGTGTCGTCCTCGCATTTGAAGTCGAAGACTCCACAGGTGGTGGTCTCGGTCTGCGTGGGGCGACTGGGCTCCGGCTCCGGCTCCGGCTCCGAAGTGGTCGGGGACGCCGACGGAGTCTCCTCCTCGGTCTCCGAGGGGGAGGGAGTCGCGGTCGGCGACGGAGTGTCGTTGACGATCTCGCCAATGGGCTCCGGCGTCGGGAAGGGCAGAGCCTTCTGGCCCTTCAGCGCGGCCTCCATGTAGTCGGCCCAGATCTCGGACGGGAACGAGGCGCCGTGGATCTTGTCCTGGTCGCCCGTGCCGTACATCTTCAGGAACTGGCGGTTCTTGATGCTCTCGTCATCGGGGTACCGGAACATGCTGATCGCCGTGGACAACTGTGGGGTGTAGCCGACGAACCAGGCGGACTTGTTGCCGTCCGTGGTGCCGGTCTTGCCGGCCACCTCGCGGCCCTCGAGCTGGGCGTTGGTACCGGTTCCGTCCTCGACGACGGTCTTCAGGACGTCCGTGACGTTGTCGGCGACCTGAGCGGTGAACGCCTCCTCGGTCTTGGTCTTGTGCGTGTAGACCGTGCCGTCCTTGTCCGTCACCTTCTTGACCGAGAACGGATCGCGCTGCTCGCCACTGGCCGCGAAGGTGGCGTACGAACCCGCCATGCGGATCGCACTGGGGTTGGAGGTACCGAGGGAGAACGACGGGTAGTTCGTTCCGGCGAGGCTGCTCTCCAGGAGTCCGGAGTCCACCGCGGAGCTCTTCACCTTGTCCAGGCCGACATCCACGCCGAGCTGGACGAAGGAGGAGTTCACCGAATCCCGCATCGCCTCACGGAGATCGATCTTGTAGTCGGGCGCAGTGCCGTACGACTCGTCGCCGTCATTGGTCTGCTCCCACTGCTTGCCCTTCTCGTTCTGCCAGACCGAACCGTCGTATTCCTTGATCTTGAGCTTGTTCTTGCCGCTGTACAGGCTCTTCTCGGACACCTTCGTACGCTCGTCCTGGGCCTGTACCGGGTCCCCCTCGGGGTCCCGGACGCCCCACTTCATGGCGGCCGCCAGTACGTACGGCTTGAACGTCGAACCGACCTGGGCACCGGTCGCGTCGGCGTTGTTGGTGAAGTGCTTGGTCGCGTCGACGCCGCCGTAGATGGCCACGATCGCCCCGGTCGCCGGGTCCACCGAGGCCCCGCCGAACTGGACGTGGGTGTCCGTCTTCGGGCGCTCCTCGGGCTTGATGTTCTTCTTGTAGATCTTCGTGACCGACTTCTCGAGCGCCTCGACCTTCTTCTTGTCGAAGGTCGTGTAGATCGAGTAGCCGCCCTGTTCCAGCTGTCTGGCGGTGATTCCGGTTTCCTCGCTGTTGTTGACGATGTACGCCTTGGCGAGGTCCACGAGGTAACCGATCTGCCCGCTCAGCGCGGTGTTCGACCGGGGGTTCTGCCACTTGGGCAGTTTGGTGTACTTGGCCCTGATCGCGGGATCCAGACGGTCGTACTCGACCATCTTTTCCAGCGTGTCCTGCATCTGGGTCAGGGCGCGCTTCTTGTTAGCCTCGGGAGTGGCGCCGACCGGGTCGATGGAGGTCGCACCCGCCGGATCGTAGTAGGTGGCGCCCTTGAGGATCGCCGACAGGAAGGCGCACTCGCCTTCGTTGAGTTTGAATGCGTCCTTGTCGAAGTACGCGCGGGCGGCGGCCTGGATCCCGTAGGCCCCACGTCCGTAGTACGCCGAGTTCAGGTAGCCCTTGAGGATCTCGTTCTTGTCAACAGTGGTGCCCACCTTGATCGAGACGAACATCTCCTTGGCCTTTCGGGAGATCGTCTGCGACTGGTCGTCCAGCATGGCGTTCTTGACGTACTGCTGGGTGATCGTGGATCCGCCCTGCGTCTCGCCACCCCTGGCCATGTTGAACACGGCGCGGGCGATGCCCCTGGGGTCGATGCCGCTGTCCTCGTAGAAGGTCTTGTTCTCCTGGGAGATGACCGCGTTCTGCATCGCCTTGGGGATCTGCTCGATATTGACGTTCTGGCGGTTGCGCTCACCACCCGTCGCGACCATCTGCGTGTCGTCGGCCCAGTAGTAGACGTTGTTCTGTGCCTTGGCGGTCTTGGCAACATCGGGCACGCTCACCAGTGCGTACCCGATCCCCGCGGCGGCCACCATGCTGCCGAAGAACGTGATGCACAGCCCGGTGGCGAGCCTCCAGGACGGCATCCAGCGACGCCAGCCCTCCTTGTCGTGACGCGGATAGTCGATGATCCGCTTCTTGCCGGGAGGCGTCGACCGCCCCCGGCCGGGCCCGGTGGAACCGGCCCGACGGCCCCCGCCTCTCTGTGCCGCGCGTCGTGCTTCGGCGCGGCTTCCATAGGTATGGCCCTCACCACCCGAGTCGCGGGAGTCCGACTCATAGGAATCGGACGGAGACCCGGTGGCGCCTCGCGGTGCCGCGCGGCGGCCGGAGGACGAGCCGGACTGGCCGCGCCGGGCTTCGGCACGTCCGCCTCCCTGCGGCTGCGGCGGTTTGCGACGGTGCTCGCTCATCGAACGACTACTCCTCGGGCAGGCGCCTTCTCGCGCGCCTGGAAACGGCAACTGGTTTCCGGTCCCCCCGAAGTACGGATGCGGTGGACCCCGCATTCATCCCGTACTGCACCAGGGACGAGGACGCCCCCACGCGTAGCTCGGTTCCCGGTGTTGTGCATGGCGCACAGACTACGCACCGCCAAAACCCGCCGAGCACAGAAGTTCAGCTCAAATCAGGCAACTTGCTCGCATTGAATCGGGGATGTGATCCCGTTCACCACACCCCCTCTTGCCCCAGCCGCAAGGTCGTTCTATCGTCATGATGTATCGAGTCGATACATCAGCTCGGCATAAAGATGGCGATGAGCCACCCAAGAGACCGTCACGGCACGACCGCGACAGAGAGGAGGCGACGATGAGCCGGCGTTCCGGGATCCTCGAGTTCGCCGTCCTCGGCCTGCTCCGCGAGTCCCCGATGCACGGCTATGAGCTGCGCAAACGACTCAATACGTCACTGGGTGTGTTCCGTGCCTTCAGCTACGGAACGCTCTACCCCTGCCTCAAGACGCTGGTCGCCAACGGCTGGTTGATCGAGGAACCGGGGAACACCACCGAGGACGCCCTCGCCGCTCCGCTCACGGGTCGCCGCGCCAAGATCGTCTACAGGTTGACGGCCGACGGCAAGGAGCACTTCGAGCAGCTGCTTTCCCAGACGGGCCCCGACGCGTACGAGGACGAGACCTTCGCCGCGCGGTTCGCCTTCTTCGGACAGACATCACGCGACGTACGCATGCGTGTGCTGGAAGGCCGCCGCAGCCGGCTGGAGGAGCGCCTGGAAAAAATGCGCGCTTCGCTGACCCGGACCCGGGAGCGTCTCGACGACTACACGCTCGAGCTCCAGCGCCACGGGATGGAGTCCGTGGAGCGGGAAGTGCGCTGGCTGAACGAGCTCATCGAGAGCGAGCGGGCCGGACGGGACCTGAAGGGTCCCGCCTCCGGGGCGCCCCCTCAACAGGACACCACATCTGGAGCGTCGGGCGACCTGCCCCGGCCCGGGGACAACCCCCGGACCGGTTCGCCCGACGACACCGCCACGTGAGTCCCGCTCAGGGCCTCACTCGTACACACAGGGAGCAACCGGAATGGGTTCGGTTCGCGTAGCCGTCGTCGGCGTGGGCAACTGCGCCGCGTCACTGGTGCAGGGCGTCGAGTACTACAAGGACGCCGACGCGGCGTCCAAGGTGCCGGGCCTGATGCACGTCCAGTTCGGCGATTACCACATCCGCGACGTCGAGTTCGTCGCCGCTTTCGACGTGGACGCCAAGAAGGTCGGCCTCGACCTCGCTGACGCCATCGGCGCCTCTGAGAACAACACCATCAAGATCTGCGACGTCCCCGGCACCGGTGTGACGGTCCAGCGCGGCCACACTCTCGACGGTCTCGGCAAGTACTACCAGGCCACCATCGAGGAGTCCGCCGAGGAGCCGGTCGACGTCGTCCAGGTCCTCAAGGACAAGCAGGTCGACGTCCTGGTCTGCTACCTGCCCGTCGGTTCCGAGGCCGCGGCGAAGTTCTACGCCCAGTGCGCCATCGACGCCAAGGTCGGCTTCGTCAACGCCCTCCCGGTGTTCATCGCCGGCACCAAGGAGTGGGCGGACAAGTTCACCGAGGCCGGGGTGCCGATCGTCGGTGACGACATCAAGTCCCAGGTCGGCGCCACCATCACGCACCGCGTCATGGCGAAGCTGTTCGAGGACCGCGGTGTCGTCCTGGACCGCACGATGCAGCTGAACGTCGGCGGCAACATGGACTTCAAGAACATGCTCGAACGGGAGCGCCTGGAGTCCAAGAAGATCTCCAAGACGCAGGCCGTCACCTCCCAGATCCCCGACCGGGACCTCGGCGAGAAGAACGTTCACATCGGCCCGTCCGACTACGTCCCGTGGCTGGACGACCGCAAGTGGGCCTACGTGCGCCTCGAGGGCCGCGCGTTCGGTGACGTCCCGCTCAGCCTGGAGTACAAGCTCGAGGTCTGGGACTCCCCGAACTCCGCCGGTGTCATCATCGACGCCCTGCGTGCCGCGAAGATCGCCAAGGACCGCGGCATCGGCGGCCCCATCCTGTCGGCCTCCTCGTACTTCATGAAGTCCCCGCCGGTGCAGTACTTCGACGACGAAGCCCGCGTGAGCGTGGAGAAGTTCATCGCGGGTGAGATCGAGCGCTAGGACCCACCTCCTGCGGGTGAGAACCTGACGTGTGGTGATTGAGGGTCCCCGGGGGCGTATGTCCCGGGGACCCTTCCCGTATGTGAGGCTGTGCCCCATGGCCGTCGTCCGTGACCTACGCATCCTGCTGCGTTTTCAGGGCTTCAGACGCCTGCTCGCCATCCGGCTGCTCTCCCAGGGCGCCGACGGCGCCTTCCAGATCGCACTCGCCTCCTACGTGGTCTTCTCACCGGAGAAGCAGACGTCGGCCGTGGCGATCGCCTCCGCGATGGCGGTCCTGCTGCTCCCCTACTCCCTGGTCGGCCCCTTCGCCGGGGCCCTGCTCGACCGCTGGCGCCGCCGCCAGGTCTTCTTGTACGGCAACCTGCTGCGCGCGCTGATGGCCTCGGTGACCGCCGTCCTGATCCTCGGCCAGGTCCCGGACTGGCTGCTCTTCGCCTCCGCCTTGTGCGTGACCGCCGTCAACCGCTTCGTCCTCGCCGGCCTCTCCGCCGCACTGCCGCGCGTGGTGGACTCCGAGCGGCTGATGGTCGCCAATTCCCTCTCCCCGACCGCCGGAACGCTCGCCGCGACCGCGGGCGGTGGACTCGCCTTCCTCGTACGTCTGGTCGTCTCCGACTCCGATGCGGCCGTGGTGCTCGTGGGCGCGGCGCTGTACCTGTGCGCGGCTCTGGCATCGCTGCGTATCGCGAAGGAACTGCTGGGCCCCGACCGGGTACTGGTGCAGCCGGGGCTGGCCACGGCGCTCACCGGCACCGCTCACGATCTGCTGGCAGGTCTGCGCCACCTGGCAGCGCCCTCGCGCAGGGAAGCCACCTGGGCGCTCACCGCGATGTCCCTGATGAGGTTCTGCTACGGCGCCATGCTCGTCATGCTGCTGATGCTGTGCCGGTACGCCCTGACCGACACGACGGAGGAGGGACTCGCCCTCCTGGGCCTGGCGTTGGGTGTGTCCGGCGCCGGTTTCTTCGTCGCTGCCGTCGTGACCCCCTGGGCCGCGGGGCGGTTCGGGCCCGGCCGTTGGATCATGCTGTGTGCGGCGGCCGCCGCGGTCCTGGAGCCCGCGTTCGGCCTGCCCTTCGCCAGCGTCCCCCTGCTGATCGGGGCATTCGTCCTGGGCCTGACCACCCAAGGCGCGAAGATCGCCACGGACACCATCGTCCAGTCCTCCGTCGACGACGCCTTCCGTGGCCGGATCTTCTCCCTCTACGACGTCCTGTTCAACGTGGCCTTCGTCGGGGCCGCCGCAACGGCCGCCCTGATGCTGCCGCCGGACGGCCGATCGGCCCCTCTGGTGGTAACAATCGCCGTTATCTACGGGGCAGTAGCTATAGCTATCAGCCGTTTTGAACGGCAGTAAGTGTCACATCAACGCCACAGAACTCCCGCACGGAAGGGCGTTGTCAGTGGCGCCCGGTAACTTACGTGCGTCTGATCAACACGTAATTCACGCCACGCACTCGTGTTCCAGGGGGACCTCCAAGTGACCACTCCGCCGCCTCAGGGCAACCCGTTCGCTCAGGGCCAGCAGCAGCCCCAGGGCCAGAACCCCTTCGCCCAGGGCCAGCCGGGCTTTCCCCAGCAGGCCGGTCAGCCTGGATTCCCCCCGCAGGGCGCCCCCGTCCCCCCGGAGCAGCCGCGCCGCAAGATCGGCTTCAAGACGATCAAGAACATCGTCATCATCGTGGTGCTCGTCGGTGCGGCCATCGGCGCTTTCATCTCCAGCCGGGACGACGCCAACACCGCGGCGGTCGGCGACTGCATGCACCGTGGCAGCACCAGTGACGACAATCCCGACCTCGAGGTCGTCGACTGCAACTCCTCGAACGCTCAGTACGAGGTGCTGGCCAAGATCGACGGTTCGTTCCTCTCCGACACTCTGGCTTCCAGCAAGTGCGAGGTCGAGGCCAAGGACTTCCAGTACGTGTACACCCAGAGTGGCGACGGCAAGGACTTCCTGCTCTGCCTGAAGGACTACAAGAAGTAAGGCAGGCACACGGAGGGGCGGTGTTTCACGTGAAACACCGCCCCTCCGTGCATCCTGAACCGGCTCATGTTTCACGTGAAACATGAGCCGGTTCCACGCTCTCAGTCCTGCTGCCCGGCCCACCACTCCTTGAGGGCCGCCACCGCCGCGTCGTATTCCATCGGACCGTTCTCCAGTCGCAGTTCCAGCATGTGCTTGTACGCCTGACCGACGGCCGGCCCGGGGCTGACGCCGAGGGCCTCCATGATCTGGTTTCCGTCGAGGTCCGGACGGATGGCGTCCAGCTCCTCCTGTTCCTGAAGCTTCGCAATCCGCTCCTCCAGGCCGTCGTACGCACGCGAGAGGGCGGCCGCCCTGCGACGGTTGCGTGTCGTGCAGTCCGAGCGAGTCAGCTTGTGGAGTCGACTCAGGAGCGGCCCCGCGTCGCGAACGTAACGGCGGACGGCGGAGTCCGTCCATTCTCCCGTGCCGTAGCCGTGGAACCGCAGGTGAAGCTCGACCAGGCGCGAGATGTCCTTCACCAACTCGTTGGAGTACTTGAGGGCCGTCAGGCGCTTCTTCGTCATCTTCGCCCCCACCACCTCATGGTGGTGGAACGAGACCCGGCCGTCATTCTCGAAGCGGCGCGTGCGCGGCTTGCCGATGTCGTGCAGCAGGGCCGCCAGGCGGAGGGTCAGGTCGGGGCCGTCGTCCTCCAGGGCCATCGCCTGCTCCAGGACGATCAGCGTGTGCTCGTAGACGTCCTTGTGCCGGTGGTGTTCATCACTCTCCAGACGCAGGGCCGGCAGTTCGGGCAGCACATAGTCGGCAAGCCCGGTGTCGACGAGCAGGGCCAGTCCCTTGCGGGGGTAAGCGGACAGAACCAGTTTGTTCAGCTCGTCCCGTACTCGTTCGGCGGAGACGATCTCGATGCGTCCAGCCATCTCCCGCAAGGCTGCGACCACCTCAGGAGCCACCTCGAAATCGAGCTGAGCGGCGAAGCGCGCGGCCCGCATCATCCGCAATGGGTCGTCCGAGAAGGATGCCTCGGGGGTGCCCGGCGTACGCAACACACCTGCCGTGAGATCGTCCAGACCACCGTGCGGATCGATGAACTCCTTCTCGGGCAGCGCGACGGCCATAGCGTTCACGGTGAAGTCACGACGGACGAGGTCCTCCTCGATGGAGTCGCCGTACGCCACCTCAGGCTTGCGCGACGTGCGGTCGTACGCCTCCGAGCGGTAGGTCGTCACCTCGATCTGAAAGCTTCGATCAACGTCTCCGACGCGGGCCTCCTTCTGGGCCCCGACCGTGCCGAAGGCGATACCCACTTCCCAAACGGCGTCCGCCCACGGACGGACGATCTTCAGAACGTCCTGCGGGCGGGCGTCGGTGGTGAAGTCCAGGTCGTTGCCGAGCCGGCCGAGCAGCGCGTCCCGGACCGAGCCACCGACCAGAGCAAGTGAGAACCCGGCCTCCTGGAAGCGGCGGGCAAGGTCGTCGGCGACCGGGGCGACTCGCAGCAGTTCATTCACCGCTCGGTCCTGCACCTGGCTCAGGGCACTGGTTTGTTCGTTGGCGTTCGGCACAACAGAAAAGGGTACGTGGCTCTGGCGGCCGGAAGCTCCTCCATTGATCTGCCCGGTCACCTCCCACAGTCCCCGCACAGGACCGGTGCCCGGGATACGGAAAGCACTCTCCCATATAGCTACATACAGGACAGTACGGCGGCTGACCCGATCTTGCGGACCGGTCCGCGGCACTCAGCCTCACCGGGCATCGTTACCATGCGTGGACGCACATACGACGACCACTGACGACGAGGGACGGGCGAGCACGTGGCCGAGGCGGCAGACTTCCAGGGGATGCGTCCCTCACCTGCCCGCTGCTGGCTGCGGCGCACCGGCACCCTGTTCGCCGGAGTCCCCCTGCTGACGGGGCTGCTCCAGTGGCCCACCGCGCCCCCGGCGGCCGCCACCGCAGAGAGCTCCGTGCAGGCCGCCTCCGGCGCGGGCTCGGTCTCCGTCTCCGTGAACTCGCTCACGCCCAGCGTCCCCGGCGAGGACGACACCGTCACGGTCTCCGGCACGGTGACCAACAAGGGCAAGCAAGCGGTCACCGACGCCCATGTCGGTCTGCGTGTGGGTCCCCTGCTGAACACCCGCTCCGGGATCGACAGCGTCGCCCGGGACAGCGACGACGTCCAGAGCGTCATCGGCCCGGAGGTCGATGACAAGTACGCCCAGGAGTACGCCGAACTCACGCCTGGCGTCTCGCAGCGCTTCAGCATCTCCGTACCGGTGGACGAGCTGAACCTGAGGGAGAACGGCGTCTACCAAGTGGCCGTGGCCCTCTCCGGGCAGACCGCCGCGCAGCCCTGGGAACAGACCCTCGGTGTCCGGCGGACGCTCCTGCCGTGGCAGCCCGATGAAGTCGACACGAAGACGAGCACGACATTTCTGTGGCCGCTGATCTCCACGGTCCACACCACGGCGGAGACGGACTCCAACGAGCAACAAACTCCGGTCCTCCGTGACGACGATCTGGCCAAGGAGATCGCCCCTGGCGGCCGCCTGGACCAGATGGTGGCGCTGGGCAAGAACCTCGACATCACCTGGGTGATCGATCCGGATCTGCTGGCATCCGTCGACGCGATGACCGAGAGCTACGAAGTCCAGGGCTCGGGTGACACCACCACGGCCGGCGGCCATCAGGCCGCCGCCAAGCGGTGGCTCGCCAACGTGCAGAGCGCGGTGAAGGACAAGGAGGTCGTCGCGCTGCCCTTCGGCGATCCGGATCTGGCCTCCCTCGCCCACAACGGCACCTCGGTCACCGGCTCCCTGAGCCGTCTCAAAGAAGCCACAGACGTCATCGTCAACACGGTGGAGCCGATCCTCCACGTGAAACCGACCACGGACTTCGCCTGGCCCGTCAACGGGGCGGTGGACCCCTCCATCCTCAAGGTCGCCACCTCCGCAGGAGCCGACAAGGTGATCGCCCGCAGCGACAACTTCCGGGAGACCGGCGATCTGGCGTACACGCCCTCGGCCGCCCGCCCCATCGGCGGCGGCACCACGGCGGTCGTCGCGGACGCCCAGCTGTCCACCGTGTTCCAGGGCGACATGACCAAGGCTTCAACGTCCACACTCGCCGTGCAGCGGTTCCTGGCCCAGAGCCTGGCGCTGGGCCTCCAGACCGGCCGGCAGCGCAGCGTCGTCGTCGCCCCGCAGCGCACCCCCACCGCCAGCCAGGCCCAGACGATGGCCGAGGCGCTGAAGGCGGTCCAGGAAGGGAACTGGTCAAAGTCCGAGGACCTCACCGCTGCCGCGAAGGCCGAACCGGACCCTGCCGCCACCACCGAGGTCCCCGCGGCCTCCTCGTACCCCTCCTCGCTGCGCAAGCAGGAGCTGCCACGGTCCGCGTTCGAGCAGATCGCGAGGACTCAGGACAAGCTCGACACGTTCAAGGTGATCCTCTCGGACCCGTCCCGGGTCGTGACCCCGTTCGGCCGGGCCCTGAACCGCGGGATGTCCGTCTCCTGGCGCGGCCGGATCGCCGAGGCTGCCACCTACCGCAGCGGTGTCGAGGCGTACCTCGACGGACTCCTCGACCAGGTGAAACTGATCGACAAGTCGGAGACGAAGCTCTCCGGCCGCAGCGCCACCATCCCCGTAACCGTCCAGAACAACCTGGTGCAGGGCGTCGAGAACCTGACGCTGCGGCTCACCTCGACCAACCCGACCCGCCTCGAGATCGGCGGCGACGCCTACGAGGAACAGCCGGTCACCGTCTCCGGCGGGCACAGCCAGTCGGTGAAGTTCACCACGTCCGCCAACGCCAACGGCCGGGCCACGGTGATCGCCCAGCTGTACACGCAGGACGGCCAGAAGTATGGCGAGCCCGTCACCTTCGACGTCAAGGTCACCGAGATCACCGCCACGGTGATGCTGGTCATCGGCGGCGGCGTGCTGCTGCTCGTCCTCGCCGGCTTCCGGATGTACACGCAACGTAAGCGTGCCGCAGCCCGCGAGGCCCAGGAGCAGAACCGCGTGGAGGGCGAGGGCCCCGACGGCCCGCAGAACCCGAACGCCCCCGCGGAGCGTCCTACCAAGAAGCCGGAGAACGGCCCTGAGACGAAGCAACCGGAAGCCGGCTCCGAGACGGACGACCCGGAGCAGCCGAGTGACCCGGTATCGGACACCGCACCGGAAAACGCAGGCCCGTCCGGCACGGGTGAGAGAGTGGACCGTTGAGGTTGTCGTGGCCGGTGGGCCCGGGACGATGAGGTGGGGTAACCATGAACGCGCCGTACGACGGTGACCGCGGCCATGCCGCGGTCAACTCGGGCCATCCCGAGTCGGACCCCCAGGGGGGCCCGCCGCCCGGTCACGACCAGGCGCCGCAGCCGCCCGCCGATATGTACCTCCAGGACACCTACGACCAGGACCCCTACCGGGCGCAGGACATCGCCGCCCAGGACCCGGTCGCCGAGGCCCTGTACGACCGCGCGGCACATCCCCCGCCCCCACCGGGCACATACCCCCCTCAGCAGCCGCTGTACGGGCAGCCGCCCCGGTCGCCGTACGCGCCCGACCCCCGGGTGTGGGCCCAGGCCCCCGCGCCGGAGCCGGACGGTCCGTCCCAGCACCTCCCGTACGGGGACGACCCCCGCACGACGCAGTTCGTGGGCGTGGACGACTTGGTCGGCCAGGTCGGGGAGCCACGTCATGAGCCCGGCGCCTTTGCCCATCTCTTCCGCGACCAGCAGCAGGGCGGGGGGCACCCCGGTCAGCCCTACGATTCCGTGCCCGGCCCGGCCTCCGCGGCCCCTGGCCACTACGCGGGCGCCACGCCGCCTCCGGTCGCCGAGGCCCCAGTGCCGGAACCGGCTCCCGCGGCGCCCGCGAAGAAGGGTGGCCGGGCCGGGGGACTGCTGAAGTCCAGCGCCGTGATGGCGGCGGGCACGATGGTGTCCCGCCTCACGGGCTTCATCCGGTCCGCGCTGATCGTCTCAGCGCTCGGTCTGGGCCTCCTCGGCGACTCGTTCCAGGTCGCGTACCAGTTGCCGACCATGATCTACATCCTCACCGTCGGCGGCGGCCTCAACTCCGTCTTCGTGCCGCAGCTCGTCCGTGCCATGAAAGACGACGCCGACGGCGGCATCGCGTACGCCAACCGGCTGCTGACCCTCGTGATGGCGGCCCTGGCCGCGCTCACCGCCGTCGCGTGGCTCGCCGCGCCGCTTCTCGTGCGTGCGCTGTCGAACCCGGTCGCCTCCAACCCCGCGGCCAACGAGGTCGCCGTCACCTTCACCCGCTACTTCCTGCCCTCGATCTTCTTCATGGGCGTGCACGTGGTGATGGGACAGATCCTCAACGCACGCGGACGGTTCGGCGCGATGATGTGGACTCCGGTCCTCAACAACATCGTCATCATCGTGACGCTCGGTACGTTCATCTATGTCTACGGCACCGCCGCCAACTCGCAGATGACCGTCACGAGCATCCCGCCGGAGGGCCAGCGTCTCCTCGGCATCGGTGTCCTGCTCGGCCTCATCGTCCAGGCCCTGGCCATGATCCCGTACCTGCGCGAGACGGGATTCCGTATCCGTCTGCGCTTCGACTGGAAGGGCCACGGGCTGGGCAAGGCGGCGATGCTCGCCAAGTGGACCATCCTGTTCGTACTCGCCAACCAGGCGGGCGCGCTGGTCGTGACCCAGCTCTCCACCGCTGCCGGCCTGGACTCCGACGTCCAGGGCACCGGCTTCGCCGCCTACGCCAACGCCCAGCTGATCTGGGGCCTGCCCCAGGCCATCATCACCGTCTCTCTGATGGCCGCCCTGCTGCCCCGTATCTCCCGCTCGGCGGCAGAGGACGACGGCGGCGCCGTCCGGGACGACATCTCCCAGGGCCTGCGCACCACGGCCGTCGCGATCGTGCCGATCGCCTTCGGCTTCATCGCGCTCGGCATCCCGATGTGCACCCTGATCTTCGGCTCCTCGGGCACCAGCGAAGCAACCAACATGGGCTACATGCTGATGGCCTTCGGCCTCGGCCTGATTCCCTACTCCGTGCAGTACGTCGTCCTGCGTGCCTTCTACGCCTACGAGGACACCCGTACTCCCTTCTACAACACGGTCATCGTGGCCGCGGTCAACGCGGTCGCCTCGGCGGTCTGCTACTTCGTCCTCCCGGCCCGCTGGGCCGTGGTCGGCATGGCCGCCTCGTACGGTGTGGCCTACGCGGCCGGCGTCGGTATCGCCTGGCGGCGGCTGCGCACGAAACTGGGCGGAGACCTGGACGGCGCCCGAGTCCTGCGGACGTACGCCCGGCTGTGCATCGCCTCGGTTCCGGCCGCGCTCCTCGCCGGTGCGGTCTGCTACGGGATCGGGCACACCCTCGGTCAGGGCGTCGGCGGTTCCTTCGCCGCGCTGCTGGTCGGAGGAGCCGTGCTGCTCGGCGTCTTCTTCGTCGCCGCACGCCGGATGCGCATTGTGGAGGTCAACTCGCTGGTCGGTATGGTCCGCGGGCGCCTGGGACGCTGAGGCGGGGGTAGGCGCACAACCATCGTCAGCCCTTGCGTGTCGTGCATAGCGGCAGACTGTGGGCACAATTGGTTTCGGCGTCGGACGGCACGCACGGGCCGTCGCCCGACGCGTACATGGATGGGGAGGCAGGGAACGACGGTGGCAGAACGGAGCACAGCTGCCGTCGACGTGGCAGACAACAGCGGCGAACAGTCGCTGACCGCGCAGGCGGACCAGTCCACGGCCGACGGGGTGGCCAAGAACCGGGAGCAGGACACGGACAGCGACGCAGCACAGGAGAACACAGGGACCAACGGTTCCGAGAAGACGTCGCCGCTCGAACTGCACAGCGGTCACAAGCTCGCCAGACGTTACCGCCTCGAAGAGTGCGTCACCCGTCTGGACGGATTCAGCAGTTGGCGTGCGGTGGACGAGATGCTCCGTCGCGCCGTCGGCGTGCACATCCTGCCCGCGGATCACTCGCGTGCCCGCTCCGTCCTGGCCGCGGCCCGTTCCTCCGCCCTGCTGGGCGACCCGCGCTTCGTTCAGGTCCTGGACGCCGTCGAGGAGGACGACATCGTCTACGTCGTCCACGAATGGCTCCCCGACGCGACCGAGTTGACCGCCCTCCTGGCGGCCGGCCCGCTGGAGGTGTACGACGCCTACCAGATGGCCAGTCAGATTTCCTCCGCCATGGCCGCGGCCCACCGCGGGGGACTCGCCCATCTGCGTCTGAACCCCAACGCGGTACTGCGCACCTCGACCGGCCAATGGCGCATCCGGGGCCTTGCGGTGAACGCGGCGCTGCGTGGTATCGACTCCGACACCCCGCAGCGCGCCGACACCGAGTCCATCGGTGCCCTGCTGTACGCGGCACTCACTCAGCGCTGGCCGTACGAGAGTGACGCCTACGGTCTGTCCGGGCTACCGAAGGACATCGGTCTGATCCCGCCCGACCAGGTGCGGGCCGGCGTCCACCGCGGCCTGTCCGAGCTCGCCATGCGCGCCCTGGCCAACGACGGGGCCACCGCGTCCCGCCACGAGTCCCCCTGCACCACACCGGAGGAACTGGTGAAGGCGATCGGCGAGATGCCCCGCATCCGCCCGCCGGAGCCCGCGTTCACCACCCCACCGGACTACCAGCGCACGACCTACCAGCAGGGCTCCTACGGGCGTCCGGCACCCCGGCCGGGCGTACGCGTCACACAGCCGGTTCCTGTCCCACCGCCTCCGCTGCAGAGCCGTACGGGCAAGGCCCTGAAATGGGCCGTGTCGGCACTGCTGATCGCCGCGCTCGGTCTGGGTAGTTGGCAGCTCGCCGACGCCCTCATCGGCCAGGGCAGCAACGCGGACGACACCGACAAGACGCAGACAACGGACGAGGGCGACAAGAGCGGCAACAAGCCCAAGCCTGCCGAGCCGCTCACAGTCCAAGGCGCCCAGGAGTATGTCGCGAAGGGTGGGGCGCAGTCTCCGGAGAACGTGGCCAACACCTACGACGGTGACAGCTCGACCTACTGGCGAACCAAGAGCTTCCTGGACGGGCCGGAGATGAACCCGGCCTACAAACCCGGGGTGGGCATCGTCTACGACCTCGGGACCGAGCAGACAGTCGAGTCGTCGTCGATAGATCTGCGGTACACGGGCGACCACACCACGATCACTCTGTATGCGACGGACTCGGCCGGCTCGTCGACCCCGATCAGCTCCATGGAGAAGCTCGGGACCGTGACGACGACCGGTAACAAGGCCGCTGTGAAGGTCGGTAAGCCGGTGAAGACCCGGTACGTGCTCGTCTGGCTCACCGCTATGCCCATGGCACCCGGAGATTCGTACAGTGCCCCCGGCTACAAGCAGGCCATCACCGACCTGAAATTCACCGGCTGACGCCACGCCGAGCGAGGGGAGGGGGTCCGATGCCGGATGGCACCACACACCGCGACGCAAGCGATCAGGACCTCCTCACCCGTCATGTGGAGGGCGATCCCGAAGCCTTCGGCGAACTGGTGCGACGGCACCGGGACCGGTTGTGGGCGGTCGCCCTGCGGACACTGGGGGACCGCGAGGAGGCCGCTGACGCGGTCCAGGACGCTCTTGTCTCCGCCTACCGGGCCGCTCACACCTTCCGAGGCCAGTCGGCTGTCACGACATGGCTGCACCGGATCACGGTGAACGCCTGTCTGGACCGTGCGCGCAAGGCCGCATCCCGGAAGACCTCTCCTGTCGATGACACGGAGCGCCTGGAGCAACTGCTGGAGCCCCACGAGTCCGCTTCGGCTCCTGCGGAACGGAACGACCTGCATCGCCAGCTCATCGAAGCGCTGGGGACGTTACCGCCCGATCAGCGGGCGGCGCTCGTTCTCGTGGACATGCAGGGCTATCCGGTGGCCGAGGCCGCCCGCATCCTCGGCGTGCCCACCGGCACGGTGAAGAGCCGCTGTGCCCGGGGCAGAGCCAGACTCCTGCCTCTTCTGCATCATCTACGACCGGACGGCAGCGGTGACTGCAGGAAACGGGGCGCGGAACGGAACCGGACGCGGGGGGCATCCGTCCCACCTGCAGCGGGACCGCGTCGAGCGGATCCACCGGATACAGGACCGAGTGACCCAGCGGCAGTAAAGGGCGGAGGTGGGCGAGCGTGACCTCGACGACAGACATGACGGAGCACCCGGGCGTCGAGGAGATCTCCGACCTCACCGAGGGACTTCTGCCGCCCGCCCGGGACACTGCTGTGCGCCGGCACCTGGACGAGTGCGAGCTCTGCGCGGACGTCCGCGCTTCGCTGGAGGAGATCCGGGGGCTGCTCGGCACGATGCCGGGTCCACCACGCATGCCGGTCGAGGTGGCGAGCCGTATCGACGCCGCACTCGCCGCAGAATCTCTGCTCCCTGCCACAGCGCCGGAGCCCAAGGGCATCGCAGAATCGGTCGACACAGAACCGGTCGGCACTTCCCATGTCCTGCCCGATGGCGATCGCGCGCATGTTTCACGTGAAACACCGGTATCGCGTGAAGCGCCAGCGTCGGCGGACCGCCCCGCTGGGCGCCCTCGGCCCTCCACGACCGGTCCGGGCCGCAAGGGCCGCATGCAGCGTGGACGCCACAGGGCCGCAGTGCTGGGGACGGTGTTCACCGTCGCGGCTCTGGGGCTCGGCACCGTATTCCTGTCGTCCCAGAACGAGGGCACGGGGGACGGTCATCAGACGGCCACCACGGATACCTTCTCCGAGGGAAAACTGGAGAAGCAGGTCTCCGATCTCCTCGCACAGAGCCAGATGAAGACCGCCTCCTCGCACAACCCGCAGACCTTCGGGCTTGAGTCGGCACCCGGTACCTCCACCAGCCCCAGGGTGCTCAAGTCCACGGTCCCGGCGTGCATCCGCGACGGGATCGGCCGCGACGACGCCGCCCTCGCCACGGAGGAGGGCACCTACGAGGGGCGAGAAGCTCTGCTGGTGGTACTTCCCGACGCCTCCGACGACACCCGAGTGACCGCCTACATCGTCGATGCCGCCTGTGTTGCCGATCCCCCCTCCGCCTCCAAGGCGAAGGTTCTGCTGGAGCATGCCTACACACGCGGCTGAGGGTCGACGCTTCGCCCGCGTCCTGTGTGGTATCTCGTACGGTGTGCATCTCCCCGCACCTGTCCGAGGACCACGTCCGTGTGCTCGGGCACAGCGGGAATGCGCGCCCCTTAGGATCCGTTGGGTGGGGTGAGAGTTCCGACAGAAGCTCCCACCGGTCGGATGACACAGACCAGAGACGAGGAATCAAGCTGTGAGCGACGTCCGTAACGTGATTATCATCGGTTCGGGGCCTGCCGGCTACACCGCAGCGCTCTACACCGCCCGTGCGTCGCTGAAGCCTCTGGTGTTCGAGGGCGCCGTCACCGCCGGTGGCGCGCTGATGAACACGACCGATGTCGAAAACTTCCCGGGCTTCCAGGACGGCATCATGGGCCCCGAACTCATGGACAACATGCGCGCCCAGGCGGAGCGTTTTGGTGCCGAACTCATTCCGGACGACGTGGTCTCCGTTGACCTGACCGGCGAGATCAAGACCGTCACGGACACAGCGGGCACGGTCCACAAGACGAAGGCCGTCATCGTCACCACCGGCTCGCAGCACCGCAAGCTCGGTCTGCCGAACGAGGACGCCCTCTCCGGCCGCGGTGTCTCCTGGTGTGCCACGTGTGACGGCTTCTTCTTCAAGAACCAGGACATCGCCGTGATCGGCGGCGGTGACACCGCGATGGAGGAGGCCACCTTCCTCTCGCGGTTCGCCAAGTCCGTCACGATCGTCCACCGCCGCGACACCCTGCGGGCCTCGAAGGCGATGCAGGAACGCGCCATCGCCGACCCAAAGATCTCGTTCGTCTGGGACAGCGAGGTCGCCGAGGTTCAGGGTGACCAGAAGCTCTCGGGTCTGAAGCTGCGGAACGTCAAGACCGGCGAACTTTCGGACCTGGCGGTGACCGGTCTGTTCATCGCGATCGGGCACGACCCTCGTACAGAGCTCTTCAAGAGCCAGCTGGAGCTGGACGACGAGGGCTACCTGAAGGTCGAGGCGCCGTCGACGCGTACGAACATCATTGGTGTGTTCGGTGCCGGTGACGTGGTCGACCACACCTACCGCCAGGCGATCACCGCGGCCGGTACGGGTTGCGCCGCCGCCCTCGACGCCGAGAGGTTCCTTGCCACTCTCGCCGACGAGAAGAAGGCCGAGCCCGAGAAGACCACCGTCTGACCCCCACCCGCCCCACGCATCGACCAGTTAAGGAGCCCGCCGTGGCCGGCACCCTGAAGAACGTGACGGACGATTCCTTCGACGAGGACGTCCTCAAGAGCGACAAGCCTGTCCTGGTGGACTTCTGGGCCGCCTGGTGCGGTCCGTGCCGCCAGATCGCGCCTTCCCTCGAGGCGATCGCCGCGGAGTACGGCGACAAGATCGAGGTCGTCAAGCTGAACATCGACGAGAACCCGGGTACGGCCGCCAAGTACGGCGTCATGTCCATCCCGACCCTGAACGTCTACCAGGGTGGCGAGGTCGCCAAGACCATCGTCGGTGCCAAGCCGAAGTCCGCGATCGTCCGCGACCTTGA
Source organism: Streptomyces chlorus (assembly GCF_042655885.1). Taxonomy (NCBI): domain Bacteria; kingdom Bacillati; phylum Actinomycetota; class Actinomycetes; order Kitasatosporales; family Streptomycetaceae; genus Streptomyces; species Streptomyces chlorus. Next base: position 52,969 of record NZ_JBHSOA010000051.1, on the reverse strand, counting down.
GGACTTCATCGCCGAATGATCGCCGACCGCTTCACGGGCGGCGCATGTTTCACGTGAAACACGAATGGGCCGACTCCCATGGGTCGGCCCATTCGCATGAGGTGCCCCGGCCTCGCAGGTGCCGACATCGTCGGCCTGGACTCAGGGCATCAACTCCAAGTTGATCAGCATCACCTGGTTCAGAGAGGGCGCAACGCCGGTTCCTTCTGAACGGCGCCGAGCAGGCGGTCCAACGCCATCTCGACATCATCCTTCCACGACAGCGTCGTCCGCAGTTCCAGCCTGAGCCGAGGATGCGCGGGGTGCTGACGGACCGTCTTGAATCCCACTGCCAGTAGATGATCAGCAGGCAGCACGCAGGCCGGCGCCTTCCAGCGCGTGTCGCCGAAGGCTTCGATCGCTTTGAACCCGCGACGCAGCAGGTCCTTCGCCACCGTCTGCACCATCACCCTCCCCAGTCCTTGACTCTGGTAGCCCGGCACGATGAACGCGGTCATCAACTGCACCGCATCGGGCGACACAGGGCTCGTGGGAAAGGCAGTGGCACGTGGCACGTAGGCGGGCGGAGCATAGAGAACGAAACCCACGGGGACGTCATCCACATAGACGACTCTTCCGCACGACCCCCAGTCCAGGAGTACAGCGGAGATCCACGACTCCTTCTCGACCGCTGACGTACCCGCCTTTACCGCTGCCTCACCACTGACGGGATCAAGCTCCCAGAAGACACACGAGCGACAGTTCTGGGGAAGGTCCTGAAGGTTGTCCAGCGTGAGTGGTACGAGCCGACGCCCCATGAAGCCTGTGCCTCGCTTCCTTCGCCTGCTGCCTCGCGGACGGCTTTCAGAGTGTGTCGCTCCTTGAGGAGGCTGCCGATGAACCCACCGAAGACAGCAATCGCCAGCCCTGTTCTCACCAGTCCGGTGCGGCTCATCATTCGCATGGCCCCTGCCTTGCGCTCAGAGAATCATAGGTACTGCCGGTGGATACACCTTGTATTCCAATGCATCGTATCCACGAAGCGATTCCGTCGATACCGATAAAAAGCAAAGGGCGGACCATATTCCGTCACATACCGGACATGATCCGCCCTTGGTCGACTGTTCGGCTAAATAATCCGATATCTCAGAAATCGTCCTCTATGGCATCGTCGTCCACAAGGCTCTTCTGCAGAACCGGCCCCTCATCGGGAGCAAGCGTGCCGAGGATGCGCTCGAGATCCTCCATGGAGGCGAACTCGACGGTGATCTTGCCCTTCTTCTGCCCCAGGTCGACCTTCACCCGCGTCTCGAAGCGGTCCGAGAGGCGTGTGGCCAGATCGGACAACGCCGGCGACATTAGTGCGCCCGCCCGCGGGCCCTTGGAGCGCGGCGCCTTCTGAGGCCCTGACCCCATCAGCGTGACGATCTCCTCGACGGCCCGTACCGAGAGCCCTTCGGCCACGATCCGATGGGCCAGCCTGTCCTGTTCCTCGGAGTCTTCGACAGATAGCAGGGCCCGCGCATGTCCGGCGGAAAGCACTCCGGCAGCCACCCGGCTCTGGACCCTCGGCGAGAGCTTCAGCAAACGCAGGGTGTTGGACACCTGAGGGCGGGAGCGGCCGATGCGGTCCGCCAGCTGATCGTGGGTGCAGTTGAAGTCCTTGAGTAGCTGGTCGTAGGCGGCTGCCTCTTCCAGCGGGTTCAACTGGGCCCGGTGCAGGTTCTCCAGAAGGGCGTCCAGAAGGAGTTTCTCGTCCTCCGTGGCCCGGACGATCGCCGGGATGGCCTCGAGCCCTGCCAGGCGGCAGGCCCGCCAGCGGCGCTCACCCATGATGAGCTCGTAGTGCGCCGGCCCGACCTGCCGTACGACGACGGGTTGGAGGAGGCCAACCTCCTTGATGGACGTGACAAGCTCTGCCAGTGCGTCCTCGTCGAAGACCGCGCGGGGCTGACGCGGGTTCGGCTTGATGGACTCGATGGGGATCTCAGCGAAGTGTGCCCCCAGGGGAGGCATGGGAGTCTCCGCCGCACCTTGCGTCGAGGGCTCCTCTGTTTCACGTGGAACAGAGGACAGCGCGGCCAGCTTCGCGGCGGCCACCCCGCGCTCGTTCGGCGCCACCGATGGGCTGGCGGGAGAAGCGGAAGCAGCACCTCCCGTCATGGCCGGGGCGACCATTTTCTCTGTTGGGGCAGCAGGGATCAGTGCGCCGAGACCACGACCCAACCCTCTCCGTCGCTCACTCACTGGACGCCCTCCACCATGCTCGGATCGTTCTGCTGTGCGCCGATATGCGCGTTCGATGCGTCATAGCTGACGCCTACACCCCTCAACGCGATCTCTCGTGCCGCCTCAAGGTAGGAGAGGGCGCCGCTCGATCCAGGATCGTAGGTCAGTACCGTCTGCCCGTAGCTCGGTGCCTCCGAGATGCGTACGGAACGGGGAATGCTCGTCCGCAGCACCTCTTCACCAAAGTGGCTTCGCACCTCGTCCGCGACCTGGGACGCGAGCCGCGTCCGGCCGTCGTACATGGTGAGCAGGATCGTCGATACATGCAGGGAGGGGTTGAGGTGACCCCGCACCAGATCGACATTGCGGAGCAGCTGCCCCAGGCCTTCCAGCGCGTAGTACTCGCACTGAATCGGGATCAGGACCTCCTGACCTGCCACCATCGCATTGACTGTCAGCAGGCCGAGCGACGGGGGGCAGTCGATGAGGATGTAGTCCAGGGGCTGCTCGTAGGCTTGGATCGCACGCTGCAGTCGACTCTCCCGTGCCACCAGGGACACCAGCTCGATCTCCGCACCGGCAAGATCGATCGTGGCGGGTGCACAGAAAAGACCCTCCACGTCGGGGACCGGCTGGACCACTTCTGCCAGCGGCCTGCTCTCGACCAACACGTCATAGATGGAAGGAACTTCAGCGTGGTGGTCAATCCCCAGGGCCGTGGATGCGTTGCCCTGAGGATCGAGGTCGATCACCAGGACCCGAGCACCATGGAGCGCGAGTGACGCGGCAAGGTTGACGGTCGTCGTCGTCTTGCCCACGCCACCCTTCTGGTTGGCGACCACCATGAGGCGTGTCTGCTCAGGCCGTGGCAGGCCCTCACTTGCGCGGCCCAGCGCGTCCACCGCCACCTGGGCAGCACGACCGATGGGAGTGTCGTCCATCGGAGGCGGTGTTTCACGTGAAACATCCGCCCCCATCGATTCGGTACGGGGACCGGGGACCGGATCGGTCATCGGTCCCGCGATATTGGCGTCGGACCGCAAGGATTCACTCTCCTCGACTTCAGGCTCGCAATGAACAGAGCCTCCCATGTCTTCGGGGTCGTGAACCAGCGAGGCCTTACGTTCTGTGGAGAAAACCACTTCTGTGGACAACTCCGCGCCCCCTGAGGGGGGCGAACTCTCGCCGGAAACAGGACCCTCTCCGAGTGAACCGAGAGGCTTACGGTCGCGGGGTTCGGCCGCGATGCGACCGCGACTGATGATGCCGTGCAGCAGGGAGCGACGTTTCACGTGAAACACGATGCACAGCAGCCAGGCCCGCACTGTCGCGACACTCCGGCACGTGGAGGTTCGGCAGCTTGGTGGAGTACGTCTGGCCTCTCAGAGCGTATGCCTGCCCGTCAGCCGCCCTGCCGCAGGATGTGCGAACCCGTTATCCGCGTCGGCGCCGCGCACGCCCCGTGCGAGCGGCCTTCGCGCGCTTCGCCGCGAAGCGCACGCCTCCGGGACTTTCCCCGACCTCGACGCGCACGACTGTGGACATCGGATCCACCACGCCCTCACCCACATGCACGACCGACGTCGCTACTGCACCGAGCTTGTTCAGAGCAGTGGTCGCGCTCTTCAGCTCCTCCTCGGCGGCGTCGCCCTTGAGCGCGAGCATCTCTCCGTAGGGCCGTAGCAGGGGAATGCCCCATGCGGCGAGACGGTCGAGTGGCGCCACTGCCCGCGCGGTCACCACATGGACCGGAGGCAGCGTTCCCATGACCTCCTCGGCCCGCCCACGGACGACCGTCACATGGTCCAGGCCCAGCAGCTCCACGACTTCGGTCAGGAAGGTGGTACGCCGCAACAGCGGTTCCAGCAGCGTGATCTTGAGGTCCTCCCGGACCAGCGCCAAGGGAATGCCCGGCAGGCCGGCACCCGAGCCGACATCGCACACTGTCACGCCCTCGGGGACGACCTCCGAGAGCACCGCGCAGTTCAGCAGATGCCGCTCCCACAGTCGGGGCACCTCCCGCGGACCAATCAGACCACGCTGCACGCCCGTCTCAGCAAGCAGTTCCGCGTAACGCACCGCGTCCGCGAAGCGATCACCGAACACCTCACGGGCCTGCTCGGGCGCGGGGGGAAGCTCCGCTGCCTCCGTCACGGGGGGACCGTCCTTCCGTACCGTGCCGGCCCACCGGCCGACACCACAGAACTATCAGGCTGACAAAATTCGGCCCCGTCTGCGCAACAGACGGGGCCGGTGGAATGTGGAACCGTTCAGGCGGGAAGCACGACGACGAAGCGCTGCGGCTCCTCGCCCTCGGACTCACTGCTCAGGCCGGCAGCCTTGACCGCGTCGTGCACGACCTTGCGCTCGAACGGCGTCATCGGGTCGAGCTTCACGGGCTCACCGCTGCTCCTGGCCTCGGCAGCGGCCTTCGCGCCGAGCTCGGACAATTCGGCCCGCTTCTTGGCGCGGTACCCCGCAATGTCGAGCATCAGCCGGCTGCGATCGCCGGTCTCGCGGTGCACGGCCAGGCGCGTGAGCTCCTGGAGCGCTTCGAGTACCTCGCCGTCACGACCGACCAGCTTCTGCAGGTCACGGCCGGACGAATCGCTGATGATCGAGACAGAGGCACGGTCGGCCTCGACGTCCATGTCGATGTCACCGTCGAGGTCGGCGATGTCGAGCAGACCCTCCAGGTAGTCCGCTGCGATCTCGCCTTCCTGCTCCAGGCGGGTCAGGGTGTCTGCGCCCTCGGCAGCGGCGGAGGTGGTGCCTTCCGTCACGGGATGGACTCCTTCTTACTTCTTGGACGGGGACTTGGGCCGCTGCGGGCCCTTGCGCTGTCCGGACTGGGCCTTGCTGCGGGTGCTTCCGCCGGGCTTCGCGTTGCCCTTCTTGGCAGCGGCGGCGGGCTTGGCGTCGTCCTGAGGCTCCTCGGCCTTGGTCAGCGAGAGGGACTCACCGGCTGCCTTCGCCGTACCGCCCTGGCGCTGGGACTTGCTCTGCCGCTTGGGCTGCTGCCGCTTCGCGGCCTGAGCCGTGGTCGAGGAATCGTCCTCCGCCTGCGCGGCGGCCGTGGAATCGCCCTTGGTCACCGCACCGTCGGCCTGGGCCGCGAGGCCCGCCTTGTTCAGACCGTTGATGAACTTGCGCTCGTACTCGTTGCGGTCCCGGCCCTTGGTGACGATGGCCTTGACGATGGCACGCTCACGGCGGTTACGGGTCTTGCCGTGGTGGGTGACGTGCTTGGAGAGGCGCTCCAGGTACGAGGCCTGCGCCTTGGAACCCGGCGTCGGGTTGTTGTGGATGACGTACATCTGCTGGCCCATGGTCCACACGTTGGTGGTCAGCCAGTAGACGAGGACACCGACGGGGAAGTTGATACCGAAGACGGCGAAGATGACGGGGAAGACGTACATCAGCATCTTCTGCTGCTGCATGAACGGCGTCTTCACCGTGGTGTCGACGTTCTTCGTCATCAGCTGGCGCTGCGTGTAGAACTGCGACAGCGACATCAGCACGATCATGAGCGCCGTGACGATGCGTACATCGGTCAGGGAGGCATTGAGGGCCTCGAGCTTGTCCGAGTTGTCCGTGAACTTCGCCGCGAGCGGGGCACCGAAGATGTGTGCCTTCTGCGCGCTTTCCAGCAGACGCTCGTTGATCACGCCGACGGTGTCATTGGAAGCGATGCTGTTGAGCACGCGGTACAGGGCGAAGAAGAATGGGGACTGCGCCAGGATGGGAAGGCAAGAGGAGAGCGGGTTGGTGCCCGCATCCTTGTACAGCTTCATCATCTCTTCGGACTGGCGCTGCTTGTCGTTCTTGTAGCGCTCCTGGATCTTCTTCATCTCCGGCTGGAGCGTCTGCATCGCGCGTGTCGCCTTGATCTGCTTCACGAAGAGCGGGATCAGGCAGATACGGATCAGGATCACCAGGGACACGATGGACAGGCCCCAGGCCCACCCGGTGTCAGGGCCGAAGATGGCCCCGTACACGCTGTGGAACTGGACGATGACCCAGGAGACAGGTGTCGTGATGAAGCTGAAGAGGCTGGAAATCGTGTCCACTAATCATGCTCCTTGGGCATGGGGCGAGGTCTCTGCGGCCGGGCTCGAAGAACTCGGACTCATGGGAGGGGTCCGTCTTTCGGTGGCCGGTTCGGCGGAGGCGGGCCCACCCTTGCGTGCACGCCAGGCGTTACGCAGCATTTCGTGCCACCGTGGGCGCTTGCGCGGCGGGACATGGTCCACGCCGCCCAGCGACCACGGATTGCACCGCAGAATGCGCCAGGCCGTGAGTGCTGTGCCCTTGATGGCACCGTGCCGGTCGATGGCCGTGTAGCCATAGTGGGAACACGACGGGTAGTACTTGCATACAGGCCCGAGCAGGGGACTGATCGTCCACTGATAGAGCTTGATCAGAACCAGCAGCGGGTACTTCATCGCATGCCCCCTCCCAGCAACCGCTGAAGAGCGGCATCCAGGTCTTGGGCCAGTTGTGCATGGTCGGCGTCCCCCGCTCCGGGCAACGCTCGTACGACTACCAGGCTACCGGGGGGCAGCAGGGCGACTCGGTCGCGCATCAGGTGGCGAAGCCTGCGCTTCACCTTGTTCCGCACGACCGCGCCACCCACCGCCTTGCTTACGACGAAACCCGCACGCGTCGGGGCAGCGTTCTCCCCAGGCGCATGCGGGTCCGTGACACCGCTGCGTAGGTGTACGACGAGGTGCTGACGTCCGGCCCGGCGTCCCCGTCGTACCGCGGTCGCGAAGTCCTCGCGCCGCCTCAGCCGGTTCTGGGTGGACAGCACGACGTCATGACCTGATCAGGATCAGGCGGACAGACGGGCGCGACCCTTGCCACGGCGGGACGCGAGAATCGCGCGGCCGGCACGGGTGCGCATACGCAGCCGGAAGCCGTGGGTCTTGGCGCGACGACGGTTGTTCGGCTGGAAGGTGCGCTTGCTCACTCGGGGGCTCCAGAAAGAGTTCGTAGATTGCGGGGTGCCGTCCTGGCTGTCACCGTGCGCCCACGAGTAGCTCGCGTTACGCCCGAGTGCACCGCTGACCGATCATCTTGCGCGATCTGTGCCCATCGGAGGCAGGCGGCAGCAGCCATCGACAACTCGACCTCGTCACGGTACGCGCGGCTGAGTCATTCGGTCAAACCGGCCGCCGCCGGGAGACACTTGTCCACAGGCTGGGGACAATAACTTGAACCGTACCGGCCGCCCTGACTACCGTGGCTGAACTCCGATTCGTTCCTTTGTCCCTCCAGCACCCCCTTTAGAACCGACCCAACCCGTCCCTGAACCACATGCTTCGAGGGACCTGTGAGAGAGCGTGCCCTGTGGCTGACGTACCTGCCGATCTTGCCGCAGTGTGGCCACGCGTATTGGAGCAGCTCCTCGGTGAGGGCCGGGGCCAGGGAGTGGAGGGGAAGGACGAACACTGGATCCGGCGCTGCCAGCCGCTGGCGCTGGTCGCCGACACCGCCCTGCTCGCCGTGCCGAACGAGTTCGCCAAGGGCGTACTGGAGGGCCGCCTGGCACCGGTCGTCAGCGAGAGCCTGAGCCGCGAGTGCGGGCGCCCCATCCGTATCGCCATCACCGTCGACGACTCCGCGGGAGAGCCTCCGGCCCCGCTCGCCCCCCGCCCTCAGCCGCGCTACGAGGAACCCGAGCTCCCGCCCGCCCGGCAGGACCGCCCCGAGCGCCAGGACCGTCCGGACAGGCAGGACCGCCAGGAGCGCGAGCAGTACGAGGACTACGACAGCTACGAGGGCTACGGCCGGCGCCGCGCCGACCAGCGTCCCGGACCGCCCGGCGACCAACTCCCCACCGCCCGCCCGGCCTACCCCTCGGAGTACCAGCGCCCGGAGCCCGGCTCCTGGCCTCGCCCGGCAAAGGACGAGTACAGCTGGCAGCAGCAGCGCCTCGGCTTCCCGGACCGCGACCCGTACGCCTCGCCGTCCCAGGAGACGTACGGTTCCCAGGACGGCTACGGTGGCGCGCCCTCGCAGGACTACCGTCCGCAGCCGATGGAACGCCCCTCCTACGACCAGCAGCGCTCCGACTACGAGACAGCACGCGCGGAGTACGACCGCGGCAAATACGACCGCAAGGACTACGACCAGCGCGACGCAGTCCGCCGCGAGCTGCCGGAGCCTCCCTCCGGTGCGGGTCACGTCCACCGTGGCGGCCCCGTCGGCCCGAACCTGTCCGCCAGCGGTGCACCCGGCCCGTTGGCCGCGCAGCCCGCACCGGCAACCGGCCCCGGTGAGCCGACCGCGCGGCTGAACCCGAAGTACCTCTTCGACACGTTCGTCATCGGCGCCTCCAACCGCTTCGCGCACGCGGCGGCGGTGGCGGTGGCCGAGGCACCCGCGAAGGCGTACAACCCCCTCTTCATCTACGGAGAGTCCGGACTCGGCAAGACGCACCTGCTGCACGCGATCGGGCACTACGCGCGCAGTCTCTATCCCGGCACCCGGGTGCGGTATGTGAGCTCGGAGGAGTTCACCAACGAGTTCATCAACTCCATCCGCGACGGCAAGGGCGACAGCTTCCGCAAGCGGTACCGGGAGATGGACATCCTGCTGGTCGACGACATCCAGTTCCTCGCGGACAAGGAGTCGACGCAGGAGGAGTTCTTCCACACCTTCAACACGCTGCACAACGCCAACAAGCAGATCGTGCTCTCCAGTGACCGGCCGCCCAAGCAACTGGTGACGCTGGAGGACCGGCTGCGGAACCGTTTCGAGTGGGGTCTGATCACCGACGTCCAGCCGCCGGAACTGGAGACGCGGATCGCGATCCTGCGCAAGAAGGCGGTGCAGGAGCAGCTCAACGCCCCGCCGGAGGTGCTGGAGTTCATCGCCTCTCGGATCTCGCGGAACATCCGTGAGCTGGAGGGCGCGCTGATCAGGGTGACGGCCTTCGCCTCGCTCAACCGGCAGCCGGTGGACCTCGGGCTGTCGGAGGTCGTCCTGAAGGACCTGATGCCCGGCGGAGACGACTCCGCGCCGGAAATCACCTCGACGGCCATCATGGGCGCGACCGCCGACTACTTCGGGCTCACGGTCGAGGACCTGTGCGGCACCTCGCGCGGACGCGCGCTGGTAACCGCCCGGCAGATCGCGATGTACCTGTGCCGCGAGCTGACCGACCTGTCGCTGCCGAAGATCGGCGCACTGTTCGGCGGCCGCGACCATACGACGGTGATGCACGCGGACCGGAAGATCCGCAATCTGATGGCGGAGCGGCGCTCCATCTACAACCAGGTCACCGAACTCACCAACCGCATCAAGGCCGGCTGAGGCCTCACAGCGCCCGTAACAAGGCAGGCACCCGTGACAAGGGACCGGTAACAGGCCACCCGCCGCGGGCACGAGGGGATACAGCGCCCGCCCACAGCTGTCCCTGCCCCTCGGGCAGGCTCGGCCCCCTCAGAACCGTCTCAGACACCGAGGAAGGGCGTCCCCGGACCACATCCGGGGACGCCCTTCCTCGTATGCCCGCCGACTCACCGGCCCGCTCACCTGAAGGCCCCAGAAGGACCTTCGGGAGCCTTCAGGAGCCCCCGGGACTCGCCGACCATCCCCCTCAGCCGTCCCCCACCGTCCTCGCGTCGGTCCTCGGACGCCCCCGGTCGTCCTCGAGGTCTCGTCCGCTGTTCCATTTCGGCACCGGGTTACGGCCTTCCTCCACAGATTCGGCAAGTTTTTCTCGTCCACATCCTGGGGACCGCGAAGTTGTCCCGATCCTGTCCACAGGGCCGCCCGATGGGGCACTATCGGGCCAGGTCAACTGGTTGTGGATTCGTGGACAAGCGATCTCCACAGCCTGTGGACAAAGCGGTGATCCACAACCTGTGGACAAAGTTTTCCACAGGCAATCCACAGGCAGAGACCGGTTGTCCCCAGCGATCATCCGCTTCTCCACACGCCTGTCCACTGTTCGGCAACGTCACGCGCCCCCTCACCGGGTCGAGTGAAAGGCGTCACACCAAGGTGCCGAGGGGGCCTGTGGGAAAGACCGGCAAACCTGGGGACGAAGCTGGGGAGAACTCGGCCCGACCTGTGCACGGAGTGTGCAGAACTTTCTGTTCTCCACAGAAACCCCGAGTTGTCCACCGGCTCCACCCACAGGACCAGTGGACAAAATCTAGGCCCTGAGCTGGGAAAACGAGGTTATCCACGGTATCCACAGGCCCTACTACTACTCCCAACTAGAGAGAGTGAGGAATCCGTTTCGAAGAGGGCCCTGTGCACAACTCGCCGCTTCTACGCCGACTGCCCCTCGTCACGACTTGACCCCGAGGGGCACCTACTGTCAGTGCTGTGCGTCAGACTGTTCCCCGGTGTCCTTGCCCCTCTCAGAGGCCGAGCACACCGAGTCAGATGACGAAGGCGAAGCAGGGCGCGAGAACGCCGGCAATAGCAGGAGGCGGCTTACGGTGAAGATCCGGGTGGAACGCGACGTACTCGCGGAGGCAGTGGCCTGGGCGGCGCGCAGCCTCCCGGCTCGTCCGCCGGCGCCGGTCCTCGCCGGCCTGCTGCTGAAGGCCGAGTCGGGACAGCTGAGCCTGTCCAGCTTCGACTACGAGGTCTCCGCGCGGGTCTCGGTGGAGACGGAGGTCGAGGAGGAGGGCACGGTGCTCGTCTCGGGCCGGCTGCTCGCCGACATCTGCCGGGCTCTCCCCAACCGGCCGGTGGAGATTTCCACAGACGGTGTACGGGCGACAGTGGTCTGCGGCTCCTCGCGGTTCACGCTCCACACCCTGCCGGTGGAGGAGTACCCGGCTCTGCCGCAGATGCCGAACGCGACGGGCACGGTGCCCGGTGAGGTCTTCGCGTCCGCCGTGCAGCAGGTCGCCATCGCGGCGGGCCGCGACGACACCCTGCCCGTCCTGACCGGTGTCCGCATCGAGATCGAGGGCGACACGGTGACGCTGGCCTCCACCGACCGCTACCGCTTCGCGGTCCGCGAGTTCCGGTGGAAGCCGGAGAACCCGGAGGCCTCGGCGGTCGCCCTGGTGCCCGCCAAGACGCTCCTTGACACCGCCAAGGCGCTGACCAGCGGCGACCAGGTGATTCTGGCGCTGTCCGGTTCGGGTGCGGGCGAGGGCCTGATCGGCTTCGAAGGCGCGGGCCGACGCACCACCACGCGGCTGCTGGAGGGTGACCTCCCGAAGTACCGCACGCTGTTCCCGACCGAGTTCAACAGCGTCGCCGTCATCGAGACCGCCCCCTTCGTGGAGGCCGTCAAGCGTGTGGCCCTGGTCGCCGAGCGCAACACCCCGGTGCGGCTGAGCTTCGAGCAGGGTGTGCTCATCCTGGAGGCCGGTTCCAGCGACGACGCACAGGCTGTGGAGAGGGTCGACGCCCAGCTGGAGGGCGACGACATCTCGATCGCCTTCAACCCCACGTTCCTGCTGGACGGCCTGAGCGCCATCGACTCCCCGGTGGCCCAGCTGTCGTTCACCACGTCCACCAAGCCCGCGCTGCTCAGCGGCAGGCCCGCAGTGGACGCGGAGGCGGACGACGCCTACAAGTATCTGATCATGCCGGTGCGGCTCAGCGGCTGACCTCGCCCCGCCTGCCCACGATCGCCCGCATCGGTCCACAGGCGGGCGCGGTCTTCCGGGCCCGCCTGTGGACCGTGGGTGTGTACCGGATCGTGCCGGGCCCGGAAGCGGCGGAAGACGGCTGGTCGGTCGGCGTTGGTGAAACCGCAGGTGAGGGCGTGCGCATGAGCGCGTATGCCCACAGATGTGCGTGAGCGCCCGGGTTTAGGGTCGGGTCGGTACGTAAGTGCCGCGGCACGCTCGTGCCGCCATGCCACGTCGCAACCTAAGGAACACAACTGATGGAGCTCGGTCTCGTCGGCCTCGGCAAGATGGGCGGCAACATGCGTGAGCGGATTCGCCGCGCGGGCCACACCGTTCTCGGATACGACCGCAATCCGGACCTCGCCGATGTCCACAGCCTGGAAGAACTTGTGGGCAAGCTCGAGGGCCCGCGCGTGGTCTGGGTGATGGTCCCGGCGGGCGAGGCCACCCAGTCGACCATCGACGAACTTGCCGCGCTGCTGCAGCCCGGCGATGTCGTCGTGGACGGCGGCAACTCCCGCTGGACGGACGACGAGAAGCACGCCGAGGAGCTGGCAGCCAAGGGCATAGGCTTCGTCGACTGCGGGGTCTCCGGCGGCGTCTGGGGCCTGGAGAACGGCTACGCGCTGATGTACGGCGGCGACAAGGAGCACGTCGCCAAGGTGCAGCCGGTCTTCGACGCCCTGAAGCCGGAGGGTGACTTCGGCTCGGTGCACGCCGGCAAGGCCGGCGCCGGCCACTTCGCCAAGATGGTCCACAACGGCATCGAGTACGCGATGATGCAGGCCTATGCCGAGGGCTGGGAGCTCCTGGAGAAGGTCGACTCGGTGACCGATGTCCGGGAGGTCTTCCGCTCCTGGCAGGAGGGCACGGTCATCCGCTCCTGGCTGCTCGACCTCGCGGTGAACGCGCTGCACGAGGACGAGCACCTGGAGAGCCTCCGGGGGTACGCGCAGGACTCCGGTGAGGGACGCTGGACCGTGGAGGCCGCGATCGACAATGCGGTCCCGCTGCCGGCGATCACCGCGTCGCTGTTCGCGCGGTTCTCCTCCCGTCAGGAGGATTCGCCGCAGATGAAGATGATCGCGGCGCTGCGCAACCAGTTCGGCGGCCACGCGGTCGAGAAGAGGTAATCCACAGAGAAGCAATCCACGAAGCAGCCGGAGCGGCCACAGCCCGAGCAGTCGGGGCAGCTCCGGACTGCAGTCCACAGGACCGCACGACGGTCCACAACGCCGGGGGAGGTTGGCGAACGACCATGCACGTCACGCATCTGTCGCTGGCCGATTTCCGGTCCTATCCCCGGGTCGAGGTCCCGCTCGACCCGGGGGTCACGGCCTTCGTCGGCCCCAATGGGCAGGGCAAGACGAATCTTGTCGAGGCGGTCGGCTATCTCGCCACCCTCGGCAGCCACCGTGTCTCCTCCGACACCCCGCTGGTCCGCATGGGAGCCGACCGCGCGATCATCCGGGCCCGGGTCCGCCAGGGCGAGCGGCAGCAGCTCGTCGAACTGGAACTGAACCCGGGCCGCGCCAACCGCGCCCGGATCAACAGGTCCTCGCAGGTCAGGCCCCGGGACGTGCTGGGGATCGTCCGCACCGTCCTGTTCGCGCCCGAGGACCTCGCCCTGGTCAAGGGTGATCCCGGCGAGCGGCGTCGGTTCCTGGACGAGCTGATCACCGCCCGCTCACCGCGCATGGCCGGTGTCCGCTCCGACTACGACCGTGTTCTCAAGCAGCGCAACACGCTGCTGAAGTCTGCTGCGCTGGCCCGCCGCCACGGCGGGCGCACCATGGACCTGTCCACCCTCGACGTCTGGGACCAGCACCTCGCGCGGGTGGGTGCCGAACTGCTGGCCCAGCGACTGGATCTGATCGCCGCGATCCAGCCGCTCGCCGACAAGGCGTACGAACGGCTCGCGCCGGGCGGCGGTCCCGTCGCCCTGGAGTACAAGCCGTCGGCACCCGGCGAGGCGCACACGCGCGAGGACCTGTTCGAGCAGTTGTCGGCCGCGCTCGCCGAGGCGCGCAAGCAGGAGGTCGAGCGGGGCGTCACCCTGGTCGGCCCGCACCGCGACGATCTGCTGCTCAACCTCGGCCGGCTGCCGGCCAAGGGCTACGCCTCCCACGGCGAGTCCTGGTCCTACGCGCTGGCACTGCGCCTGGCCTCCTACGACCTGCTGCGCGCCGAGGGCAACGAGCCGGTGCTGGTCCTCGACGACGTCTTCGCCGAGCTGGACGCCCGCCGTCGTGAGCGCCTTGCCGAGCTGGTCGCGCCCGGCGAGCAGGTGCTGGTGACCGCGGCGGTCGATGACGACGTCCCCCATGCGCTGTCGGGGACGCGGTTCGCGGTGGCCGAGGGGATGGTGGAACGGGTATGAGCGAGCCGGGCAAGCTTGACGGCACCCCCGGAGACGCTCAGAAGGCGACCCCTGAGCCCTCGGGTGTCGACCTCGCTCGTGTGGCGTTGCGCGCGGCCAAGGAGGCGGCACGCGCGCGTGGGGACGTGGCGCAGCAGAAGAAGCAGGCGCGGCGCGGTGGCCTGCGCTCGGGTGCGCGCGGGGACCGGCGCGATCCCATGGCGCTCGGCGCGGCGATCAACCGGTTGCTCACCGAGCGCGGCTGGGAGGCCCCGGCCGCGGTGGGCGGTGTGATGGGGCGCTGGCCCGAGATCGTCGGTGAGGACGTGGCCAAGCACTGTGAGCCGGAGCGTTACGACGAGGACGAGCGGGTGCTGATCGTGCGCTGCGACTCCACCGCGTGGGCGACGAATCTGCGGCTGCTCGCCCCGACTCTGGTTGCCCGGCTGAACGAGGACCTGGGCCACGGCACGGTGAAGCTGCTCAAGGTCAACGGGCCGGGTGGCCCGGCCCGGCGCTACGGCCCGCTGCGTGCCCCCGGAAGTACCGGTCCCGGCGATACGTACGGGTGACCGAGGCCCCTTTCCGGGCCATGTTCCGGGCCTTCCACGGGATGGTGACCGACGTCACATCGGGGGCTTCCGGGGGCGCGTTCGGTCCGGCGGTGCCCCTTTCGTCGCACCCCCGGGCGGGGTGCCGGATCGCCACCTGACTCGTAAGTAGCAAAGGGTTGATGGCTGGAAGCGCTAGGTGCCCTCGTGAGCCTCCTGGAGCCCCCATCCGCATATCGGGAGTCGGGCGAGACCGGTTGAGGGCGGCACATGCGGACTCAGGCACCGGCAAACCCCCATCGATGTCCGAGCTACCGGTAGACTGGAAGCAATCCCGCCCCGATCGTGGGGATCGCCCGGGAAAAGCTGAGCAACGCTGATCAAGGCTTACCAACGCAACATGCCGCAGCCGCTCCGGCAACCCGCCGCCGAGCCTGGCTCGTGGTGTGCCAGAAAGGGCGCTTCGTGGCCGATTCCGGCAACCCCAACGAGAACATCCCGTCCACCGACATCGGCGCGAAGAACGAGGCGACCGCCCTCAGCGGTGAGGTCACCGCTTCGTACGACGCCAGTGCCATCACCGTCCTCGAGGGTCTGGACGCGGTCCGCAAGCGACCCGGTATGTACATCGGTTCGACCGGTGAGCGAGGGCTGCACCACCTGGTGCAGGAGGTTGTCGACAACTCCGTCGACGAGGCGCTGGCCGGGCACGCGGACACGATCGATGTGACGATTCTGGCCGACGGCGGTGTCCGGGTCGTCGACAACGGCCGGGGCATCCCGGTGGGCATCGTCCCTTCGGAGAACAAGCCGGCCGTTGAGGTCGTGCTGACCGTGCTGCACGCGGGCGGCAAGTTCGGCGGCGGCGGATACGCGGTCTCCGGCGGTCTGCACGGCGTCGGTGTCTCCGTGGTGAACGCCCTGTCGAGCAGGGTCTCCGTCGAGATCAAGCGTGACGGCCACCGCTGGACGCAGGACTACAAGATGGGCGTCCCCACGGCCCCGCTGGTCCAGCAGGAGGCCACGGACGAGACCGGGACCACGGTCACCTTCTGGGCCGACGCGGACATCTTCGAGACCACCGATTACTCCTTCGAGACGCTTTCGCGGCGTTTCCAGGAGATGGCGTTCCTCAACAAGGGCCTGCGGATCAACCTCACCGACGAGCGTGAGTCGGCGAAGGCCACCGCCGGGGCGGACGAGGCGGGCGAGGACGAGAAGTACGAGGTCAAGGCCGTCTCGTACCACTACGAGGGCGGCATCGTCGACTTCGTGAAGTACCTCAACTCCCGCAAGGGCGAAGCGGTGCACCCCACCGTGATCGACCTCGAGGCCGAGGACAGGGAGAAGCTCCTGTCCCTCGAGGTCGCCATGCAGTGGAACAGCGGCTACACCGAGGGCGTCTACTCCTTCGCCAACATCATCCACACCCATGAGGGCGGTACGCACGAAGAGGGCTTCCGCGCGGCGCTCACCTCGCTCATCAACAAGTACGCGCGCGACAAGAAGCTGCTGCGCGAGAAGGACGACAACCTCACGGGTGACGACATCCGCGAGGGTCTGACCGCGATCATCTCGGTCAAGCTGAGCGAGCCCCAGTTCGAGGGTCAGACCAAGACCAAGCTCGGCAACACCGAGGTGAAGACCTTCGTCCAGAAGGTCGTCTACGAGCACCTGGCGGACTGGCTGGACCGCAACCCCAACGAGGCCGCGGACATCGTCCGCAAGGGCATCGCGGCGGCCACCGCGCGTGTGGCGGCCCGCAAGGCCCGCGACCTGACCCGCCGCAAGGGCCTGCTGGAGTCGGCGTCCCTGCCGGGCAAGCTCTCGGACTGCCAGTCGAACGACCCCACCAAGTGCGAGATCTTCATCGTCGAGGGTGACTCCGCCGGCGGCTCGGCCAAGTCCGGCCGGAACCCGCAGTACCAGGCGATCCTCCCGATCCGGGGCAAGATCCTCAACGTTGAGAAGGCACGCATCGACCGGATCCTGCAGAACCAGGAGATCCAGGCGATGATCTCCGCGTTCGGCACCGGTGTGCACGAGGACTTCGACATCGAGAAGCTCCGCTATCACAAGATCATCCTGATGGCGGACGCCGATGTCGACGGACAGCACATCAACACCCTGCTGCTGACTTTCCTGTTCCGCTTCATGCGGCCACTGGTCGAGGCGGGGCACGTGTTCCTCTCCCGTCCCCCGCTCTACAAGATCAAGTGGGGCCGGGAGGACTTCGAGTACGCGTACTCCGACCGCGAGCGCGACGCGCTGATCGAGCTGGGCCGTCAGGCCGGCAAGCGCATCCGTGAGGACTCCGTCCAGCGCTTCAAGGGTCTCGGCGAGATGAACGCCGAGGAACTGCGCATCACCACGATGGACCAGGAGCACCGTGTCCTCGGCCAGGTCACCCTGGACGACGCCGCGCAGGCCGACGACCTGTTCTCCGTCCTCATGGGCGAAGACGTCGAGGCGCGCCGCCAGTTCATCCAGCGCAATGCCAAGGACGTCCGCTTCCTCGACATCTGAGTCGGTCTCAGCTGACCGCACCAGGAAGGATCTTCACCAGCAATGACCGACGAGAACACTCCCGTCACGTCCGAAGAGGACGGCATCGTCCTGCGTGTCGAGCCCGTCGGGCTCGAGACGGAGATGCAGCGTTCGTACCTCGACTACGCGATGTCCGTCATCGTCTCGCGTGCGCTGCCGGACGTCCGTGACGGGCTCAAGCCCGTCCACCGCCGCGTGCTGTACGCCATGTACGACGGCGGCTACCGGCCCGAGCGCGGCTTCTACAAGTGCGCGCGCGTCGTCGGCGACGTCATGGGCAACTACCACCCGCACGGCGACTCCTCGATCTACGACGCGCTGGTCCGCCTCGCGCAGCCGTGGTCGATGCGGATGCCGCTGGTGGACTCCAACGGCAACTTCGGCTCCCCGGGCAACGACCCCGCGGCGGCCATGCGGTACACCGAGTGCAAGATGGCGCCGCTGTCGATGGAGATGGTCCGCGACATCGACGAGGAGACCGTCGACTTCAAGGACAACTACGACGGCCGCTCCCAGGAGCCGACCGTCCTGCCGGCCCGCTTCCCGAACCTGCTGATCAACGGATCGGCCGGTATCGCGGTCGGCATGGCGACCAACATCCCGTCGCACAACCTGCGTGAGGTCGCGGCCGGTGCCCAGTGGTACCTGGAGCACCACGACGCGTCGAACGAGGAGCTGCTCGACGCGCTCCTCGAGCGCGTCAAGGGCCCCGACTTCCCGACCGGCGCCCTGGTGGTGGGCCGCAAGGGCATCGAGGAGGCGTACCGGACGGGCCGTGGCTCGATCACCATGCGCGCGGTGGTCGCGGTCGAGGAGATCCAGAACCGCCAGTGCCTGGTGGTCACCGAGCTGCCGTACCAGACCAACCCCGACAACCTCGCGCAGAAGATCGCCGACCTGGTGAAGGACGGCAAGGTCGGCGGCATCGCGGACGTCCGCGACGAGACGTCGTCCCGCACCGGCCAGCGCCTGGTCATCGTGCTCAAGCGGGATGCCGTCGCCAAGGTCGTCCTGAACAACCTCTACAAGCACACCGACCTGCAGACCAACTTCGGCGCGAACATGCTGGCGCTGGTCGACGGCGTGCCGCGCACGCTCTCCCTGGACGCCTTCATCCGCCACTGGGTGAACCACCAGGTCGAGGTCATCGTCCGCCGTACGCGCTTCAGGCTGCGCAAGGCCGAGGAGCGCGCGCACATCCTGCGCGGTCTGCTGAAGGCCCTGGACGCCATCGACGAGGTCATCGCGCTGATCCGGCGCAGCGACACCGCCGAGATCGCCCGCGGGGGCCTGATGGGCCTCCTGGAGATCGACGAGATCCAGGCCAACGCGATCCTGGAGATGCAGCTCCGCCGGCTGGCGGCACTGGAACGCCAGAAGATCGTCCAGGAGCACGACGAACTTCAGGCGAAGATCAACGAGTACAACGAGATCCTCGCCTCCCCGGTCCGCCAGCGCGGGATCGTCAGCGCGGAACTGGCCGCGCTCGTCGAGAAGTACGGGGACGACCGCAAGACGAAGCTGATCCCCTATGAGGGCGACATGTCCATCGAGGACCTGATCGCCGAGGAGGACATCGTCGTCACGGTCACGCGCGGTGGCTACATCAAGCGCACCAAGGCCGACGACTACCGGGCCCAAAAGCGTGGCGGCAAGGGCGTACGGGGCGCGAAGCTCAAGGAAGACGACATCGTCAACCACTTCTTCGTGTCCACCACGCACCACTGGCTGCTGTTCTTCACCAACAAGGGCCGGGTCTACCGGGCGAAGGCGTACGAGCTGCCCGACGCCGGCCGGGACGCGCGCGGACAGCACGTGGCGAACCTGCTGGCCTTCCAGCCGGACGAGGCGATCGCCCAGATCCTCGCGATCCGTGACTACGAGGCGGCGCCCTACCTGATTCTTGCCACCAAGGCCGGCCTGGTGAAGAAGACGTCGCTGAAGGATTACGATTCGCCGCGTTCGGGCGGTGTGATCGCGATCAACCTGCGGGAGCAGGAGGACGGTTCCGACGACGAACTGATCGGAGCCGAACTTGTCTCGCCAGAAGATGATCTACTACTGATCAGCAAGAAGGCGCAGTCGATCAGGTTCACCGCGACGGATGAAACTTTGCGACCCATGGGCCGTGCGACTTCAGGCGTAAAGGGCATGAGTTTCCGCGAAGGGGACGAACTGCTCTCGATGAATGTTGTTCGACCCGGTACGTTCGTGTTCACTGCCACAGACGGCGGGTACGCGAAGCGGACCGCTGTCGACGAGTACCGCGTCCAGGGTCGCGGCGGCCTCGGTATCAAGGCCGCCAAGATCGTCGAGGATCGTGGAACCCTCGTCGGTGCGCTGGTGGTCGAGGAGACCGATGAGATCCTCGCCATCACGCTGTCGGGCGGTGTGATTCGTACGCGAGTCAGTGGGGTCAGGGAGACGGGCCGTGACACCATGGGCGTCCAACTGATCAATCTGGGCAAGCGCGATGCCGTGGTCGGTATCGCTCGTAACGCCGAGGCGGGACGCGAGGCGGAGGAAGTCGACGGCGACGTGGCCGTGGACGAGACCGATGAAGGTGCCGTGACCACCGGCACGGACGAGGGTGAGGCGCCCTCGTCCGAGTAGCACGAGGAGTGAGTCAGCGTGAGTGGAGCCACGGGCGCCGGACCGACCGGTACCAGTACGGGCACGGACGGCGGTGGCCGTGGCTCTGCCGCGCGGGCGACAGATCCGCACACGACCAACCTGAAAGCGATCAAGTCGCCCGGCAAGGACTCGCCTTCGTCCGACAGACATGGATCCCAGGGGGGGACTGTGACGGACACCCGAGGTCAGCAGCAGAGCGCGCCCGGACAGGGCGCCGCTGCTCACGCGGCCTCACCGCTGCCGGGGGAACGGCAGCCGCAGCAGCAGGCGGGGCCGTACCACCCGCCGCAGGCCTACACCGCGCAGGACGGTACGGCAGGGGGCCAGGCCGGCACGGTGCGCCGTCCGCGCACCGGGGCGCGCACCACACCGCGCGTGCGCAAGGCGCGCCTGCGGGTGGCCAAGGCCGACCCCTGGTCGGTGATGAAGGTCAGCTTCCTGCTCTCCATCGCCCTGGGCGTCTGCACGATCGTCGCCTCCGCGGTGCTGTGGATGGTCATGGACGCGATGGGTGTCTTCTCCACCGTCGGCGGCACGATCTCCGAGGCGACCGGCTCCAACGAGTCGAACGGCTTCGACCTCCAGTCGTTCTTGTCGCTACCCAACGTGCTGCTGTTCACGACGATCATCGCGGTCATCGACGTCGTTCTGGCGACGGCCCTGGCGACCCTCGGCGCGTTCATCTACAACCTCTCCGCGGGCTTCGTGGGCGGCGTCGAGCTGACGCTGGCCGAGGACGAGTGAGCGGCGCTCAGTGCTTTCCCGGTCCGCTCCGACGGCCCCCCAACAACCGATTTTGGGACTGCCCCGGTCGTGCGCTAATCTTCAGGAGTCAGCGCGCGGGACATACACCGCAGAGCGCGGCGGGGCTATAGCTCAGTTGGTTAGAGCGCATCCCTGATAAGGATGAGGCCACAGGTTCAAATCCTGTTAGCCCCACCAGCCAAAAGACCCCCAGTCGATCAAGACTGGGGGTCTTTGACATCCACGGGTGACATCAGCCGATGAGCGGGTCTTCCAGAAGCTCGGCGAGCATGCCGACCGCTTCCCGCTCACTGTCGCCGACCACGTGCGTGTACACGTCCATGGTCATGCTGATCTGGCTGTGCCGGAGAATCGCCTGAGCCACCTTGGGATGCACCTTCAGGAAGGCCAGCAGGGTCCCGCAGGTGTGCCGGGCGAGGCGGACCGTGATGCGACGGACACCGGCCCGCTTGACCAGCCGATCGAAGGTACGGGAGAAGCCCACCGGGTCGATCATGCCGCCGTGCTCGGACGAGAAGATCAGGTCACGGTCCGGCTCCTGCGACCAGTGCTCACCGGCGATCTTCCGTTCCAGCTCTTGCAGCTCCCGGCGCTCCTCCAGGGCACGGGCGCAGAACTCCGGAAGCGGGAGCACCGCCTGTGAGGACTCCGTCTTGAGGTCCTTGAGGACCAGGCCCACGCCTTTGACCCGCTGCACCTGCTTGACCGGGGTGAACTGGCCGGCCTCGAAGTCGATGTCCTGCCAGCGAAGCCCGAGCACCTCGCTCCGCCGCAGGCCGAGGACCAGGACGAGGACGCAGGCCGCGTAGAGCCGGTGGGCACGGACCGAGCGAAGGAAGGCGATCGCTTCCCGCGCGTTCCACGCCTTGACCTTGTCCTTGGTGACCTTGGGCATGTCGACCAGGAGCGCGACGTTACGCGTCACCAGCTCCTCGCGGATCGCCCGGTTGAGGGCGTTGCGGAGAACGCGCAGCACCTCGAAGCGGGCGGAGGCGCCGACCTTCTCACGCCTCAGCGCGGCCATGAAGACGCGGATCTGTGCCGGAGTGAGCTTGACCAGTGGTTTCTTCCTGAGGTGCGGCAGCAGGTAGAGGCGAACCTTGGACTCGTACTTGACGTACGTGTTGTGCTCGCGCTCCGGAGCGACGATGTGCTCGAGCCAGTAGGACAGCCACTCGCCGAGCGTCCAGGACCGGGACGGCACGGGGACGCCGTTGCGCTCCTGGTCCTGGAGCTTGCCGAGCTTCTCGTTCGCTTCGTCCCAGGTCCGGCCGTACACGTACTTGCGGACCCGGTTGCCGTCCGTGTCGGTCACGTACGCGGCGCCCTGGTAGCGACCGTCGGACCGCTTGGTGATCGTGCCACCGCCGTTGGGCCGTCGCTTCGCCATCAGGCAGCCTCTCCGATCTGCCCGGTGATGAAGTCGCGGACCGCGTGATCCGGGATGCGACGGCACCCGTCGACCTTGATGGAGACGAGGCGATGCGTGCGGATCAGGTCGTAGACCTTGGTACGGCCTACCTTGAGCCGCGCCATGACCTCGGGCACGGTCAGCAGTTCGGGGGCGGCGGTGGTCATGTGGCGGCTCCTTCCAGGTCGAGCAGGGCGGGTAGTTCCTCGCGGGCGGTTTCGCGGTTGAGTTGGATGTCGCGGCGGATGGTGGTGGCGAGCCAGGATTCGCCGGGGGTGTGGCCGTGGCCGGCGTAGGTCCAGTGGGCGAGGGTCAGGGTGGTTGCCTCCGTGTCGTCGGGGTCGGGCAGGCCCAGGGCTGCGCGTTGCTGGGCCGCGCGGTAGTCGGCGCGGGTCTGGCGCAGGGCACCGAGGGTGGTGGAGTAGCTGCGCGACTTGGTGGAGAAGTGGCCGCGGAAGCCGAGCATGTGGGCCCAGTCGCGGAGCTTGCGGTCCGGGTAGAGCGCGTGCAGGTCCAGGCATGCCTCGATCAGCCGGCGGGGGTGGTCGGGTACGCCGAGCAGGATCAGGGCTTCCTTGTTGCCGATGCGGCGGTCGACGGTGCCCGTGGTTTCGGCGGCTTTGGTGGCGTACTTGGCGACGTAGGAGGCGACCGCCTGTTCGCTGATCTCTTCGCCGTCGCCGAAGGCCCGGATCGGGCGTACGTCGAGCTGTGTGCCCCAGCGCAGGGTGCGGGCCGGGAGCTCCCCGGCGGCGGGTACGTCGACTTCGGCGCGGGCGGCGGCTGCGTGGATGGCATCGGTGAGGAGATCGAGGGTGGCCCAGGCCGGCGGCGGGTCGTCGGGCCCGTCGGGTCCGTCGAAGCGGATCACGGCGTGGAAGTGCACGGCCCCGCGCTTTTGGTACTCCGCGACCTTGCCGAAGGAGACGCGGGAGGCTTCGCGCGCTGCCTTCTGGGTGAGCCCGGCCCGCTTTGCGATCTCGCGGCGGAGGTAGATCGTGAAGTAGCGCCACAGCTCGGAGGCGTGGTTGTTCCACAGCACGGCGCCCGCGTAGTCGTAGGTGTCGGGGTCGAGCGGGGTGCCCAGCTCCTGGGCGTCCTCCGTGTGATGGGTGCCGCAGCGGCAGGGCCGGTTGCCGGGCCGGTTGTGGACCGGGCCGAACGAGGGGGCGGTGAGGGTGGCGAAGACGCGCGGGTGGTCGCGGATGGTGTGCGGGGTGCCCTTGTCGGGGTCGCCGACGAGGCCGGCGCGGATGAGGTGGTAGGTGTCGCCCGCATACGTCCAAGCGCAGGCCGGGCAGCGGGAGGCCCGGCGGTTGCCGCAGGCGAGGCGGAGGCGTCCGCCGGGCTCGGTGTCGGTCGAGTAGGAGTGCAGCACCTGCCCGGTGGCGGCATCGCGGGTGACGGTCGAGCCCATCAGGTGGATCGGGTCGGTGCAGCCACCGGTGCGGCGGATCTGCTCCTGTATGCGGTCGAAGCCAGTGGACCCGGCCAGCCTCAGCACATCGGCGAGGGTGGCCGGGTCCAGGCCCGCCGCAGTGGCGGTGTCGGTCACTCGGTCACTTCCCGAACCGGACGAGGCCGATGGCGGGGGCGGCGGTGTGGCCGGTGCCCTGGCAGGTCGGGCAGGCGATGCGGAGGGTGGTGCGGGTGCCGTCGGCGTGGCGGGTGCCGGTGGTGATGGCGACGATGGGGAAGCCATCGCAGTCGCGGCAGACGCGCGTGGTCCGGGTGCGCTGGGGCATCATGAGATCTCCCTTTCGGGTCCGTTGGATCTGGATGGGGGTGCAGGCGCCCGGAGCGGCGGAAGTTTGGCGACCGAGGCCGCTCCGGGGGCCGTTCAGCGGCGGCGGTTGCGGCGGAACCCGGGGACGGGCGGGATGGCGTCGTAGGCCCGGCGGCCCTGCTCGAAGGCGTCCCGGTCGTCCTGGCTCATGCCGGAGGTGCCGATCTGCCGGGTGATCCGGCCCACGGCCTTGCGGTCGCCGTGGCGCTTGGCGATGGCGTACTCGCGGCCCAGTTCCGTCATCTCCGGGTTGGCCGGCGCGTTGGTGTTCTTGCGGCTGAAGAGGCCCATGTCAGTGCTTCCTTTCGGCGTTGAGCAGCGAGCGCAGGACGACGGCGCAGACGGCGACCGAGGTGGCGGTGACGGCGATGGCGAGGAGCATGGAGACCAGGACCGCGCCGACGACCAGGACGACGGCGGTGCCGCCGCCGACGAGGGCGAGCGCGGTACCGGGCGTGAGCTGGACCGTGGGCCGGGCCGGGACCGGGGCGATCGGGGCCGGCGGCGGGGTCGGAGTGCCGGGGGCGGGGTCGGAGTGCCGGGGGTGATGGTGGTCGGCTGGATGACGGTGGGCGGGGTGACCAGGCCGGTGGGCTGGGGCATGGTCGGGGGCTTGGGCCGGAGCACGGGCGGTTCTCCTTTCACGGGTTACTTGACGGCGGTGTCGATGACCGGGGCGAGCAGGCTGTCGGCGAGGAGGTAGCCGCCGAGGAGAAGCACGGCGATCAGCCACCAGGGCGGGCGGATGAGCTTGACGCCGAGCCAGCCGACGACGATCAGGGCGAGCCAGAGGGGAACGTCCATGGCGCGGTGTCCTCCTATGCCTTGCAGCGGTGGGTGCGGGCGGCGAGTTCGGCGGCGGAGCGGTCGTGGTAGTCGGCGGAGAAGCCGCAGCGCGGGGCGGTGCAGGCGGCGGTGTGCATCTCACGGCCCCGGCCGTCGTAGTAGGTGGCGACCTGTACGGGGCCGATGCGGATGCGGTTGCGGAAGCGGCGGTACACGCTCATGGGTCAGTCCTCCCGTCCGACGAAGTCGTCGGTGTGGTCGGTGAGCCACTGCTGGATCTCGGCGTGCTCGTAGCCGTCGGCCCGGCTGATGGCGGCTTCGGCGACCTCCACGGCCTTGACCAACTGGTTGTTCCGGGTGAGTTCCGCGGACTGTCGTAATGCGGATTCGATCGATGGGCGCATGGGTGGTTCTCCTTCGCAGGTCAGGTGAGCTGGAGTTGGGCGGCGATCGCGTTGGTCATCGGTGCGGGCAGGCCGAGCCGGGCCGAGAGTGTGTCGGCGGGCATCGGGGTGCCGGTGGACGCCTGATGTGCGTCGGCGATCTTCCGGGCGTGGTCCAGCAACGCGACCGGGACCGTGGGCATCTCAGTGGGCTGAGGCGGCGCCGGGGTCAGTTCCGGTGCGGCGGGTGCCGGAACCGGCTCGGGGGTGTCGGTGCGGGTCACGTCGACTTCCGGCGGTGTTGCCGGTGCGTCGTCCACGGGCTGCGTGGGAGTCGGCTTGGCGGCGGGGGTGTGGACCAGCAGGGTTCCGCCGAGGAAGGCCAGGGCGGGCCAGCCGGCGACGAGGATGCGCAGCCAGTCGGGCACGTGGTGCAGGTCGAGGAGCCCGGCGGTCGCGATGTTCGCGCCGAGGGAGGCGAACAGGGCGATCACGAACCAGGTCCAGGCCGAGCGGTCCCGGCGGGCCGTGCGCAGTCGGCTCCAGGCGGCGACCAGGAGCAGGTCGACGGAGACCGGATAGGCCCAGGCTTTCCAGCCGGTCTGTCCGGCGGCTTCGGCCAGGTCGTGCAGGTGGGCGAAGGACAGCGCGCCGGCGATGACGGCTTGGACGAGCACGGCGTCGATGCGGATCGAGCGGAGCATGGGGCACCTCCCTTCGAGGGGGGTTGGGCCGGGGACGGGCGGTCAGCGGTATCCAGCCACCGCCCGGTCCCGGCGGTCAGTCGGTGACCGGGCGGGGCTTGACCAGCGAGGGAACGGCCGTCGGCGCCTCGGTGGGCACGTTGGGGCGGAACGGGTCGAGGGCGGGGAAGTCCGGGACCAGGTGGGCGAACTCCCGGCAGGCCGCCACCACTTCCGCGCGGGAGGTATGCGGGGTGCGGATCTTCGACCAGCCGCCCGCAGGGTCCACCGCGACCGCGGTCCCGGGGCGTTCCATTGGGATCAGGCCGGCGGCGGTGACCGCGTCCGGGGCCACGTCGGCCAGGCCCATTTCGGCGGTCTGCTTGTCGTTGACCCGGTGCACGACACGGCCGGTGAGCTGGGCACGGAGCATGGTGGCGCCCTTGCCCAGGTCGGAGCCGAAGCGCTGCCCGCAGATCTCCAGGTAGATGCCGACCGCACGGGCCATCTGCGCCAGCCGGATCAACGCGGTCACGATCCGCTCGCGGCGTTCCTCGTCCCTCTTCGAGGAGATCAGGAACAGTTCCGCCACCTCGTCGACCAGGACGACGACCGGCACCGGGCGCAGGTGCTCGGGCAGCTCCCACACGTCGGAGACGCCGTGCCGGCTGAGCAGGTCGAAGCGGTCTTCCATCTCCGCCACCAGGACGGCCAGCAGCGAGGCGGCAGTGTCGGGGGTGGTGACCAGCGCCGACAGCCGGGCAGCGAACGCGGATTGTTCCACCCCGCGCTTGCAGTCGATGCCGACCAGCGCCACCGGCAGTTGCGCCAGACCCTTGATCAGGTTGCGCTGATACATCGACTTGCCCGAGTGGTTCGCGCCCAACGTGAGCGCCATGGGGGCCTTGCGGTAATCCCGCTCGAAGGCGGTCCCGTCCTCCCGCAGCGCCACCGGCACCACCAGGTCACGCGGTGCGGCGTTGCGCGGCATACGCACCCGGCGCAGCACGTCGTAGCCGGTCATGCGCAGTTCGACGAAGCCGGGCCGGGTCTCCACCACGGTCACCGAGTGCACCCCCCAGGCGTGGCGCAGTCGCTCGGAGGAGGCGGCCACGTCGGCGGGCTCCAGACCGGCCGGGAGCCGCAGCGTGGCCCGCAGACCGGTCGAGGTGGGCCGGATGCGGCGGATCTTCGGGGGCACCGGCTGCACCTCGCGGCGGGCGACGTTGCGGGTCATGAACGCCCGCAGGCCGGACGGCTGCACCGTCAGACCGCACACGTCCATCGTCGACCGGTAGGAGAAGACGAAGCGGCCCCAGGTGACCGGCATCCCGACCAGCGACCAGTACACGCGCGGGGCGCGTACCTTCGCGTAACCGATCCCGCCGGCACCCGCCATGGCTCCCGTGGCCTCCAGCCACATCGTCAGGTCAGCCATGATCAGGCCGCCGCAGTGATCGCGACCGCGCGGAACGAGATGCCGTGCCGCTTCTGGCCGTTGAACTCGTTCTCCCAGTCACGGGCCTTGAGCCCGACCACCCGCACCGGCATGCCCGGCGCCAGGCCCTCGGGGAAACCGGTCTCCGGGATGGTGACCTGGTAGAGGTTGCCCTCGCCCTCGTCCGAGACGAGCAGGCCCACGGTCGACAGACCCGCACCGGTCTCCCGGTCGACGGCCCGCTCTCCGGTCTTCTGGTTGACCAGTTTCGGCACCGGGGCAGTCGCCACGAACACGATGGCGGACGAAAGATCGATCTTGAAGGACGGCATGACTTCTCCCTGCGTGGACGTCGGGCAGCCCAAAGAAGGCTCCCGGAGCCCGCTGTCCTAGGACTGCGGGCGCCTGAGAGAGATATTGCATCGCAGTCCTGGGACTGCCAACAGTCCTGGGACTGTGTTTGACTGGGGCCCGTAGAGAGGGGTTCGAGATGGCGCCCAAGTGGCGAGAACTGGCTGACAGGCTGGCTGAGCAGATCAAGAGGGGTGACTACGCACCGGGCCAGCAGTTGCCGCACATCAGAGAGCTTGTCGAGGCCGGCGAGGGTTCAAAGTCCACCGTCCATGCCGCATACAAGGCACTGGAAGCCGAGGGCCTGGTCACCTCGTCACGGGGGCACGGCACGGTCGTGCGACAGCAAGTACCGCTCAAACGACTCGGCATCGCCCGTTACGACAAAGCCAAGTGGCGGGATGGCGACGAGGTGGCGTTCATCGCGGACAGGGTGGCCTCCGGGCGCGGGTATCGCCGCAACGAGCAGACCCAGACGATCAGCCTTGTTGAAGCGCCGGCAGAGGTGGCCGCCGCGCATGACTTGCCGGTGGGTGCCGAGGTCTACGCACGCGCGCGGCTGGTGAAGGAAGGTGAGCAGCCTACGCACACGCTGACCAGCTACTACCGTCCCGAACACGTGGAAGGCACGCGCCTGGTGGACCCCACACCAGGACCAGCCGGCCGGGGCGGAGGATTTCGCGTGCTGTACGACGCGGGTTACGAGATCGATCACATGAAGGAAGAACTCTATGCCCGTGCTCCCACGCCGGATGAAGTGAAGCTGCTTCAACTGCCACCGGGCGAACCGGTTGTGGAGCTGCACCGGACCACCTATACGGCGTCAGGCACAGTGGTGGAGTTCGCCATCGGGGTACACGCGGCTTCACGCTTTGCCTGGGAGTACGACTTCAAGGTGCCGGACTCGGCGAAGGACAGGGAAGGTCAGCAGTGATCTCGACGCAGGATTGGGCAGACACGCGGCGCCTGTGGGAGTACCACCAGATGGGCCACTCGCTTCGGCCGTGCTCGGTCGCCATCGGTCTCGGCAGCCACGATCTGGGGGTCGCCGACACGGCGGTAGACCTGTACAGGCGCGGCATGGCTCCACTGCTCGTGTTCACCGGCGCCACCAGTCCTACGACGCGGGACCGCATGCCGCGGGGCGAAGCCGTCCACTACCAGGAGCGGGCCCTTGAGCTCGGCGTTCCCAGCTCGGCTGTGCTTGTTGAACCCCGCGCCCGCAACACAGGTGAGAACATCCGCTTCTCCCGGGACCTGTTGGAAGAGGCCGGCGTCGACGTGTCCTCTGTCCTCCTGATCAGCAAGCCGTACGAGGAGCGGCGAGCGTACGCCACAGCCCGCAAGCTCTGGCCCGACGTCGAGATCGTGAGCGCTTCCACTCCGATGACGTTGGACGAGTACGTCGACTCCATCGGTGACGCTCGTTTGGTGATCGACATGCTGGTGGGCGCGCTTCAGCGGCTGATGATCTATCCGGCGCAGGGGTTCATGGTCAGCCAGCCGGTACCGGGCGACGTCATCGAGGCATACGAGCGACTGTGCCAGAGCGGCTTCACGAGCCGACTCCTCACTACGGGCACGCCCTCCGCTTGACGCTCGAAGGCACGAGATCCCACGGACGCCGAGCCAGTTGTTACAGGTTTCTCTACCTCATCAAGCCCCGGCTGCGCTCCGCTCCGCCGGGCGCGCTCCCGGCTCCGCTGCGGGCGCCGCTCCTGCCTCCGGCCCGCTCCGCCCGCGCTGCGCCTACGCGCGCCCACATGTGGACAGGGCCGGAAGCCATGAGGCGATCACCACAGAGAACGGCCAGCGGTCAAGACAATGCCTCCGGCGGGGGATCGGCCGGCACCGGGATGGAGGGGGCGCCGTTCCCGACCGCGGGCCCGTAGTGGCGTGCGCGGGAGCTCCCATCCCGTCCACCGCCGACCCAGGCAGAGCCGAGCAGACGCGGCCCCTGGCGTCCAGGTCGTTCGTACAGTGGCGCGCTCCACCTGGACGCCAGGAACCACGCCCGCTCCACGGTGTGTGGGTCGACGGCGGACGGGATGGGAGCTGGGGAGAGTGGTGGGCTGAGGTGTGTCACCAACCGCCGTTGGTTCCGACGTGGAACCTCGTCAGCGCAAAGATGATCAGAAGGTCAAGTGCCATCATGGGGATGGCCCACAGCGGGTAGTACGGAACGAACATGAACTGGGTGATCAGGCTGATCCCTGCCGCCACTGCACCAGCCCCGCGACCCCAGCTCTTGTTTGTCACGACCCCCATGCCGGCAATGACGAGTGCCAGTCCGACCACGATGTGAATCCAGCCCCAAGCGGTTAGGTCGAACCGATAGGCGTACTGGGAAGCGGCGAACAAGTTGTCCCCTGCGATGCCGGACGCCCCCATGAGAATGCTGAGGGGCCCGCTGAGCATCATCACGGCCCCGGCGAACAGGGACGCGCCGCTGAGCTTTTCGCTGCTGTCCGGCCCCCCGTGCCCTCTTCGTGTCTCGTTCGGCATCGCTGCCATAGCCGTCACCTTCCTGTACAGCGCGCTCACCGACGCACAACGCCCATGCGACGCCAGCCACGCTTCCCTGACAGGATCACCGCGATCCCTCGGCACCGCGACTGCAACCCGCCATGAGGGGCCGTGGACTCCTGCCGCACTGGCCGGTGACCTTCGGCTACTGGCGCCCGACACCAGTAGCTGACACCAACCCCGACACCAGTAGCTGACACCAACAGGGGCGAACGGCGGCGGTCAGGACTGAACCTCAGCGGACCAGCTATCCAAACCAGAGGGCGCTTGACGCAGTACGCCCATCCGACGTGATCGACCTGATAAGGATGAGGCCACAGGTTCAAATCCTGTTAGCCCCACATCATTGCGAGACCCCCGGTCAATGTGGCCGGGGGTTTTCGGTGTCTCCGGGGCTTCTGTGTCCGGTGCGGTGTGCGGTGTGGCCGGAGGGGCTCATCCGGTGGTGGGGGTGGGGCGTCTGTGGCCGGCATCGGGCGGCGTGGCGGTGGTCGTGGCCGATGTGGTCGTGGTGGCCCTGTTCCGCCTGGAATCATTCCCATCGTCCCGTCCCGTCCCGTCCCGTCGTGGGGCGTGGCTTGGATACTTTCCTTCGCATCCTTCGCCGCTGTGGCAGGGGATCGATGAGTGTGCTGGACCCTTGAGCCCTGATGATCCGGTGGGTGTGGGTGTGGGTGTGGGTGTGGGTGTGGGTGTGGGTGTGGTTGTGGTTGTGGTTGTGGGCATGGGGAAGCCCGGCTGCTCGTGTTCGAGCTGCCGGGCTGTTTTTCGCGTGCCGTTGGGGCTGTACGCGAGTTCGCCGGGACTTCGGGGGAGCCGGAACGGCACGGGAGGGGTGCTGTGGGGATCCGGGGCTCAGCGCTGGAGCGGGAGGCGGCCCCTGAGGGGTTCCGCCGGGGGCGGGGTGTCGTCGTCGGAGCAGGGTGTGGAGGCGGCCGGATCAAGGACTGGGGCCGGGGCCGGGTTCGCGAGTGGGCGGTGGCGGCAGCTGGGGGATGCGCCGTGGGCCTCCGCGCGGATGCGCTGTTTCATCGTGGGGGGCAGGGCCCTCGCACGGGACCAGGGCCGGATGGACGTCGCCGGCGCCGTCGCGTCCGGGGCGCTCTTGCTGTTGCGCGTCGTATCGGTCCGGGGTACGGCCGCGGAGGCGGTCGTGGTGACGAATCCGAGCGCCGTGCACAGCGCGAGGAAGGCGGTGATGATGGCGGTCCACAGCTTCATGACCTTGTTCCGGGCCATGGCCCCTCACTTTCGGGTCGGGCGATTTGCGTACTTTCCTCATGATGTGTATGCGGGCCGCGAAGTGGTGGACCTCTGTACGTGGCGCGTCGATGTTCAGATGAACACCACCCGGATGGGCGCAAGAGGGGCGAAAAGCGGAAGATCGTGGAGGGAGGTGGCCGAAATCACCGAACGTGCGGGAGTGCTCACCCTCCGGTCCGGCCGATGTTCCCTGCTTCTACTGCGCAGTTCGGGAGGGGAGTTGACGGGCCGACGCAGGTCACTGATCGGTCTCGGCCGGTGTGTATAGTCGGGCGCCAGAGGTCCCCTACGTCAAGAAAGACGAGGTCGCGCGGTGAAGAAGCTTCTCCTGGTCGCACTGGCCGCCATCGGCGGGCTCCTCGTGTACCGCCAGATCCAGGCGGATCGCGCCGAGCAGGATCTGTGGACGGAGGCGACTGACTCCGTGCCCACGGGTTCGTGAGTACCGACATACGACGCTGAACAGACCCCGGCCGCGCTCGCGGTCGGGGTTTTGTGTGTGGTGGGGCCTTGCCGACGGACCTTGTCCGCGGGGCAGGATGGTCACGGTGCGGCGTCCGGCGACGACGAGGAGTGGCGCGTGAGGGCACGGTGGTGTACTGCGTGGGGACGGCGTGCACGGGCAGGTAGGAGCGGCCGGGCCTCGGCTGCCGGACGCGCGGGAGTGGTGACGCTCGCGGCGGTGCTGCTGATGGGCGTGCCGGGCCTGCCCGCGGGGCAGGAGGCGGCCGCCGCAGGGGCTTTTGGGACGTATGCCTTCGACGAGGGTGCGCCGCGGGTCGAAGGAGCCCTGAGCACCGCGGACGCCGTACGGCTGGAGACCGGCCGCACCTACCGGAGCACCCTTCCGGCGAGCGGCCCGGTCCACTACCGCCTGGAACTCGACGACACCTCGAACGTCTATGTCGCCGCCACCGCCGTCCCGCCGGGCGGCGGCAGCGCCGCTGTCATCGACGGCGTCAAGGTGTCCGTGCAGGACGGTGACGGCCGCTCCTGCGACGTGGACACGGCGACCTTCGGCGCTGCCGCCAGCCCGCACCCGGTCGCCGCGTGGGCCGCTCGCGAGATCTCTCCCAGGCGGTCCCTCTGCAAGGACGCCGCTACGTACTACGTGACCGTCGAACGCGCGGATCCGGACGGGAAGGGCGCCTCCCCCGACGCCTGGGAGCTGGAGCTCACCACCGTGTCGGAACCGCGGTCGGCGCAGTCCGGAGCGACGACCGCGCCGGACGCGTGGAACTCCGCCTCGCCCGAGCCCGTCGCCGGGGAAGCCCGACGGCGTGCCGGCGGCGCCGGTTTCACCGAGGCCACCCCTCTCGGTGAGGGAGTCTGGCGGGACGACATCCGGCCCGGCCAAACGCTCTTCTACAAGGTTCCGGTCGGCTGGGGCCGGCAGTTCAACGCCACCGCCGAACTGGGCAGTTCGAGCTCGGGCGGTACCGGATTCGTTCCCGCCGCCCTGGACCTGGACCTCTACAACCCCGTACGCGGACATGTCGCGGACGTGGGCATCGGCTACGACGGCAGGCAGAAGTCGGGCAGCCTCTCCCCGCTGCCCTCCGTCGCGTACGCCAATCGCCATGCACCCAACAGCCAGGTCGCGGCGATGCGTTTCGCAGGCTCGTACTACCTCGTCGCGCACCTCGCGGAGAAGGTCACGGACGACTTCGGCGACGGGCCCGTCCCGCTGACGCTGCGGGTAGGCGTGAGCGGGACGGCACAGGACGGGCCAGGGTACGCGGGGGAGCCCGTGCCGTCGGGTGTCTTCGCGGCCGGTGAGCAGGACCACGAGGCAGTGGCGGACGGGCAGGCGGCGGGTCGGGCAGCGAACGACGACACCGCGATGACGGCGCTCGCGGTGGGCGGTATCGGCACCGGCAGCGCACTGCTGGTGGGCCTCGGGGTGTGGACCGTGGCGGCTCGGCGGAGAACCGTCTCCCCGGACAGGCCCTAAGGAGGCAGTCCCTAAGGAGGCAGTCCCTGGGGCGGCAGTCCGCAGGGCGGCAGGGGCTTCAGATTCGGGTGAGCGCCCAGAACCCCACGGCGTAGCAGGCCAGGGCCAGGAGCAGGAGAGGGACGACCACCCGCGCGGGAGGGCCGGGGCGGCGACGGCGTCGGCTGCCCGCTCCGTGCCGGGGACCTGCCCTGCCTTGAGACGGGGGCTCAGGGACCCCGGCGGTGTATTCGGCCGTGGAGGGATCGGCGCGGTGCGACACGGGGCGGGGATGCGTGGACGGCTGGGGCAGGGGGGAGTGCAGTGGGTGGGTGGGGTCGTGAGGGGATACGTGGGACACGTGGCCGGCGTGGGTGACCTGCGGCTGCGCGTTGTACGACGGCTGGGGCCACCCCGGTGCCTGAGGCTGTGCCGGTAACGGCGCCTGTGGCTGCGCCGGTGGCGTGTGGGCGTGACGCGGCGGAGCGTACGCGGGGGAGGGCGTGACCGCGGCCTGGGGCGGTGGCAGGTGGAAGCTGCCGGTGTCCGACATGGAGGACGGCTGCGGCGGGAGGGACGGTGCCGGAGGAGGGACGGTGCCGGGGCCGGAGGCGGGTGTCCGGGTGGTGTGGGGGGCGGAATGTGGTGCCGGGGCGATGCCCTGGCGCGGGTCGGTGGAAGTGGTACCGCTGCCCAGGGAGGATGAACCGGGTGACGCCGGAGTGCTGTCGCCTCCGCCGAAGGGCTGAAGCACCGGGCTTGCCGGTCCGGCACCCGCTGGTCCGGCACCCGCCGGTCCGAGGTCTCCCGGTCGGGCGTCCCCCGGGCGGCCCGTCTCCTCGCGTTCCGGATGGCGACCCTCCGCTCCGGGACGGCCCCGGCCCGAGCGCACGCCCGGGGCTGCCTTCAGCGGGCCGTCGTGGCCGAAGCCCGGGGGAAGCGGGCCGAGTTGGTCGAAGATCTCGATCACTTCGTCGTCGGGGCCGGGTTCCGGGAGCAGCTCCCTGGCGGCCGCCAGGGCCTTGCGCGCCCCCGTGGCCGTACGGAACCGCGCCTGGGGGTCCGGCTGCAGGAGTGTCGCCACGACCTGCCACAGCGGCTCGGGGACGCCCTGGGGAGCCCCGGGCGTCCCGTACTCATCGAAGTACTGGATGAGGGCCTTGGCGTCCGGTTTGGCGCCCTCCAGCAGATACAGCGCGACCAGGCCCACGGCGAACAGGTCTGCGGGGAAATCCGGTTCGGAGCCCATTATCTGCTCCGGCGCGAGGTAGCCGGGCGTGCCCACCACCAGGTCGGTCTCGGTCAGGCGGGGCTCTCCGAGCCGCATGGCGATGCCGAAGTCGGACAGCCGCAGCCGTGGCGTGCCCGTGCCGGTGGCCTCCAAGAGGATGTTGGCGGGCTTGATGTCGCGGTGGACGACACCTTCCGTGTGCACCGCGGTGAGTCCCGCCAGGAGCTGGTCGAGCAGGGTGCCGACGAACACCGGCGGCAGGGGGCCGTAGTCGCCGATGAGGTGGACCAGTGAACCGCCGGCGACCAGGTCCATGGTGAACAGGACCTTGTCGTCGTCGGCGGCCCAGCTGGTCGGGGCGAGCACATGGGGGTGGTCGATCCGCAGGGCCTGCTCGCGCACGAAACGGAGCAGGGAGTGGGCGTCGCTCTGCAGCAGGACCTTGGCGGCCGCGTAGCGGCGGCGACGGTGGTCCCAGGCACGCCAGACGGCACCGACACCTCCGCGCCCGATCGGGTCGGCCAGTTCGTACCGGCCGGCAAAGACCTCACCCATGGCTGTGCGTCGCTCCTCCCCCAGCGGTGCCGTGCCTGGCCCTGCCCTACCCTTTCTGTCTCACGCCGACTGCTTCCCCTCGACTGCTTCCCCCGTGACGAGCGGTTCGACTCCCCCGGCTGCCCCTCCCGTGTTTCCGGCCGCCGGACCCCCTCCGGCGGCCGGGGCCTCAGCTCTGGTGGGACTGGTAGTGCGTGACCGCGTCGGAGGTGCGGCCGGCGCCGTAGACCCGGAGGAACTCTGCCAGTTCGGGGTGGGTCGGGGCGAGGACGTCGGCGGCGTCGATGATGTCACCGGCGGCCGCCACCGAGCGCAGCAGCGACTGGATCTCGCGCACCACCCGCTTGACCGTGGGCGCCCCCGAACCGCTTGTCGTCTGCGTGGTGTTACTGAGTACCGAGCCGCCCTGCGACTTCTTGATCTCCTCCATGCGCTCGGTCGCCTCGGCCGCGCTGACGCTTCCGTCCGCGACCTGTCCCGCCAGGTCCTGCAGCAGCTGTACCCGCTGGACCACCGCGGGGTTGCCGATCTTCGCCCGCTGGCCGCTCATCAGCTGCGACAGCATCGGAGCGGACAGTCCCAGTACCCCCGCGAGACGAGCCTGGTTGAGGCCGAGATCGTCTATGAGCTTACGAAAGAGCGCCCCCAGTGGCTCCCCGTACCAGTTCCGCTGCAGTTCCCGCGCTCTTGCGGTGGCTTCCTGCTGTGCGGCGTCCATTGCGTCTCCCCATCGCTTCCCCAAGAACCGTGCTTCGCTGTAGCGAACCACGCCGAGCATCTTACGGAGAGTGGTCGGTCACGGGGACCCCCAATCCTTTTTGCGGAACCCCCCGGGTGACCCGGTACTCTGGTTCCGGCGCCCACCCGGATGTCCTTCTTCCTGGTGGACGCTTTGTCCACGGGGCCTTAGCTCAGTTGGTAGAGCGCTGTCTTTGCATGGCAGATGTCAGGGGTTCGACTCCCCTAGGCTCCACAAGGGAACCCCTCCCACCTGCGGAAACGTAGGTGGGAGGGGTTTTTGTCCGTCGGCCTCCGCTTCCCGGCCCCTGCTTCCCGGCCTCCGGCCCCGGCTTCCTCTGGCCCGGCTTCCTAGATTCCCGGCTTCCCGCCGCCCGGCTCCCGTTCGCCGCTCCCCGGGACCTGTTTCACGTGAAACAGCCCGGTGGGGCAGGAGACGCTGAACTCTCCTGCCCCACCGGGCTGTTGATACCGCAGGCGGGCGTGCCGCCGCGCGCGGACAGGCCTACGGCTGTTCGTCGCGCTTGGCCTCTTCCTCGGCCTCCTTCGCCCGGACCTCGGGGTCGAGTGTGGCCCCGCGGCTGCCGTCCACCGACGTCAGCGCGCCGGACTCCCGGACATCGGTCGCGGGCGGCGGCTCCACCAGCCAGTCCGGGTTGGCCTGCTTGTCCCACCACTTCCAGGCGGCGAAGGCGCCGCCGGCAACGGCACCCAGGACGACGATCACCTTCGCGGCACGGCCGGCCTTCGCGCGCCGCTGCTGCTTGCGGACCAGCTTCTGGATCTGCTGGGCCGATACCTGACCGCGCAGGGCGGCCAGCACCGCCGCGCTGCGCGCCGCCGCCTCGTCCTTCGCCGGGCCGGCGGCGGCCCTGGCCTGCTCGAGCCTCGGCCGGGAGTAGTCCGCCGCCTGCTGGGCGGCCTTGCGGGTGCGGGCGGCGGCCTCATGGGCGGCCAGATCGACCTTCGGCGGCACATGGGTGCGGGCCTGCTCCAGGTACGGCTGGACATGGGTGCCGTACTGGACGAGGGCATGCCCTGCGGCCTGTGTCACCTTGGGCGCCAGCCGTACGCGTGTCTCCTGCGCGTAGTGCGCGGCCTTCACCTTGGCTGTGTCGGCGTAGGGCGCCACCACGTCCGCGGCGTGCAGCACGCTGCCCTTTGCCGAATCAGTCGCGGCGCGCACGCTTTCGATGCGGGTCACGGTTCCTCCTCCTCGGTGGCGTACGTTTTTCGACTGTCCACCCTTTTACGGATCATGCCTCCCGCGTCGGCGCTGGGCATGTGTGGGCGGGCATATGGGTGCCGATGGCATTGATCGAGTGCAATAGCGGATGAATACGGGGGAACAGGAGCTAGTCGTCGACAATGCCACGGATCGTTGCCGAGTGCCCCTGTCGCGGCGGCACTCACCCGGTTTCCGCAAGCTGTTCGGCCCTGTTGCCCCCGGTGAACGGGCGCCGGGCGACTGCGCGCCCCGTCCGTGCGAGGATCAGGGTGTTACGGAAAGACAACGGAAGGCACACCGTGGCTGACCAGCTCTACGCCACCCTGAAGACCAACAACGGCGACATCGAGGTCCGGCTCTTCGCGAACCAGGCGCCGATCACCGTCAAGAACTTCGTCGAGCTCGCCAAGGGCGAGCGGGAGTGGACGCACCCGGAGACCGGGGCGAAGTCCACAGCCAAGCTCTACGACGGCACGGTCTTCCACCGGGTGATCAGTGGCTTCATGATTCAGGGCGGGGACCCGCTGGGCAACGGCACCGGCGGTCCCGGCTACCAGTTCGAGGACGAGTTCCACCCGGACCTGCGCTTCGACAAGCCCTACCTGCTGGCGATGGCCAACGCCGGTCCGGGCACCAACGGCTCGCAGTTCTTCATCACCGTCTCTCCGACGGCGTGGCTGAACCGCAAGCACACCATCTTCGGTGAGGTCACCGACGCCGCGAGCCAGAAGGTCATCGACACCATCGCGGCCGCGCAGACCAACCCGCGCACCGACCGTCCGCTCAATGACGTCGTCATCGAGTCGGTCGAGATCCGCGAGGGCTGAGGACGGCCCTGTCCCCGAGGAGTGCGTAAGCCCTCAGAGGGAACCAAACGCCCCGCCCATCCGTAAGGATGGGCGGGGCGGGGCTTTTCCACACGACCTAGGGGATTCCATGGAAGACCAGGCTGCCGGCAGCCCGCAGGACGCCCATGACGCCCTCGTCTGCTATCGCCACCCGGACCGTGAGACCGGCATTCGCTGTACCCGCTGCGAGCGTCCGATCTGCCCCGACTGCATGATCAGCGCCTCGGTCGGGTTCCAGTGCCCCGCATGCGTCCGTGGGGGAGGCTCGGGCACCGGCCACGCGCCCACGACCTCCATGCCCCGCACGATCGCGGGCGGCACCATCGCCGCGGACCCCCGGCTGGTCACCAAGATCCTTCTCGGGATCAATGTCGCGGTGTTCGTCGCGGTGCATGTCTGGTCGTCGCTGCTGGGCCATCTCGTGCTGATCGGGGCCTGGCCCCCGGTGCCGTTCTCTCCCACCGAGGGCGTCGCCGAGGGCGAGTGGTACCGCCTGGTCACCTCGATGTTCACGCACGAGGAGATCTGGCACATCGCCTTCAACATGCTCGGTCTGTGGTGGCTCGGTGGCCCGCTCGAGCAGGCCCTCGGCCGGGCCCGCTATCTCGCGCTCTATCTGATCTCGGGTCTGGCGGGCAGTGCGCTGACCTATCTGCTGGCCTCGGGGTCCACGGCCTCGCTCGGTGCCTCCGGCGCCATCTTCGGACTGTTCGGCGCGACCGCGGTCCTGGTGCGTCGGCTCAACTACGACATGCGGCCGATCATCGCCCTGCTGGTGATCAACTTGATCTTCACCTTCGGCTGGAGCAACATCGCCTGGCAGGCTCATATCGGAGGGCTCGTCGCCGGTGTCGTGATCGGGTACGCCATGGTTCATGCCCCGCGTGAACGGCGGGCGCTGATCCAGTACGGGACCTGTGCACTGGTTCTTGCCGCAGTCGTGGTGATGACCCTGGTGAGGACGGCTCAGCTCGTCTGAGCGCAAGTTGTCCACAGCGTATGGCGGATCTTGTGCATACAGCGCGGAACGTCTGTGCCCGATGTCACTGACCGGCGTTTCCCCAGGTCAGGGGCGTGCGAACGGGTGTTCGGTTGCCGGCATTTCTGTTACGCAGGCGTCAATGTTCGATGGGTTATCCACAGATCGTCGTTTCTTTTCCCCACGCTGTGGAAACGCCTGTGGATAACTCGGTGGACAGTCCTGCCCAGAGCTGGTGACAGCCCTGCCCGGAGCTGTCGGGCAGCCCCGGGCAGGGTTGGGTCCAGCGGACTGTGGTGAGCGCCGCTCGGCGCTACTTCCACTGCGTCGAGACGCCGAATCCGGCGGCGATGAAGCCGAAGCCCACCACGATGTTCCAGTTGCCCAGATCGTCGATGGGCAGCTTGCCGTCGGTGACGTAGAACACGACGATCCAGGCCAGGCCGATCAGGAACAGGGCCAGCATCACCGGCGCGACCCAGGCGCGGCTGGTCAGCTTGAGGGCGGTCGTCTGTTTCGCCGCCGGCGGTGTGTAGTCGGCCTTCTTGCGGATACGTGACTTCGGCACGAGGGTCTCTCCTGTCGATGCGCTGCGTGGCCGCGCAGGGAACTGGGTCGGGCTCGGGGCGGTTGGAAGGGGACTCCGAGCGCTCCCCGGGCGTCCGTTAGCGTAGTCCTTCCGTGGCGCTGAAGGAGATAAGGGTACGTTGAGCAATTCTGCCGACTCTCCCGGAACGGAATCCAGCCCTGCCCGCCGACGGGGTTTCCGGCCCGTCCGGATCCTCACCGCGGGTGTCTTCGCCCTCGCGGGTCTGCTCTTCTTCACCAGCTTCAACACGGCGAAGGGGACCAACATCCGCACGGACGACTCGCTGCTGAAGCTGTCCGACCTCATTCATGAGCGCAGCCGCAAGAACGGTGAGCTGGAGGAGTCCAACGGAGCCCTGCGCGGGGACGTCGAATCCCTCGCCGAGCGCGATGCCGGCAGAAGTGCGGCGGAGGACGACGAACTCGCCGGCCTGGAGCGCCACGCGGGCACGCAGGAACTCAAGGGCGAGGCCGTCACGGTCACGCTCGACGACGCTCCGCCGAACGCCACTGCCAAGCTTCCCGGATACCCCGAGCCGGAACCCGACTACCTGGTCATCCACCAGCAGGACCTCCAGGCCGTGGTGAACGCGATGTGGCAGGGCGGTGCCGAGGGCATCAAGGTCATGGACCAGCGGCTGATCTCCACCAGCGCGGTGCGTTGCGTGGGCAACACCCTGATCCTCCAGGGCCGCGTCTACTCGCCGCCGTACAAGATCACCGCGGTCGGTGATCCGGAGAAGCTGAAGAACGCGCTCGCGGCCTCCCCGTCGATCCAGAACTACATGGTGTACGTCAACGTCTACGGGCTCGGCTGGAAAGTCGAGGACGACGGGCCGGTGACGCTGCCCGGCTACTCGGGCACAGTGGACCTGCACCACGCGAAGCCTGTGGAGTAGAGGCCACGGGGCAGACCCTGGACCGGGACGGGCTCCGGGGGCGAGGCCGGGAGCCGCCGGTGCGTGTGATCGTCAGGACCGTCAGCGAACTGTGCATCACCGTGGGCACCCTGATCGTGCTCTTCGTCGTCTACGTCCTGTTCTGGAGCGGGGTCAGGGCCGGCCAGGTGATGGACGACCGGATCGCCCTCCTCGAGGACCGGTGGGCGCGGGAGAGTGCCCTGCCGGCCGCCACGCCCACGGCGCCGGCCGCCACGTCCTCGCCCGTGCCCACCGTGAGGTCCGGTGCCGGCGCATCCCCTGGCGGCCCCCGGAGCCGAAGCCGTACGTCGCGGGAAAGCCCTTCGCGATCATGTACATCCCACGCCTTGGTTTCACGTGGAACAAGCCCGTGCTCGAGGGCACGGAGAGCAGCACCCTGGAGAAGGGCCTCGGTCACTACGCGAACACCGCGCGGCCGGGCCGCGAGGGCAACTTCGCCGTCGCCGGCCACCGGCGTACCCATGGCGACCCGTTCAAGAACTTTCCCCGGCTCGGACGGGGTGACGCGGCGGTGCTGACCGACGGGGCGACCTGGTTCACGTACCGGATCGACCGGGGCCCGTACAAAACCGTGCCCACGGACATCGAGGTGATCGACCCTGTGCCACGTACTTCCGGATACACGCGTCCGGGCCGTTATCTGACGCTGACGACGTGCGAACCGGAATGGGGCACAGTCACCGGCTGATCGTCTGGGCCCGCCTGGACTCCACGCAGCCTGTGGAGGCCGGGAAACCGGAGGCGTTGCGCCGCTAGTCTGGTGACGTACGGCGTGGGTCTGGTGCCGTGGTGCGACGGAAGGGACGGCATGTACAGCTGGATCTGGCGGCATCTGCCGGGGAACGGATGGGTGAGGGCACTCGTCTCGCTCGTGCTGATCATCGCTGTGGTCTATGTCCTCTTCCAGTACGTCTTCCCCTGGGCCGAGCCGCTGCTGCCCTTCAACGATGTGACGGTGGACAACCAGTGAGCGCGCGCATTCTCGTCGTCGACAACTACGACAGCTTCGTCTTCAACCTGGTCCAGTACCTGTACCAACTGGGCGCCGAGTGCGAGGTCCTGCGCAACGACAAGGTGTCGACGGCGCACGCACAGGACGGGTTCGACGGCGTGCTGCTGTCCCCGGGGCCCGGCACTCCCGAACAGGCCGGGGTCTGCGTGGACATGGTGCGGCACTGTGCGTCGACCGGGGTGCCCGTCTTCGGTGTCTGCCTCGGCATGCAGTCCATGCAGGTGGCCTACGGCGGTGTCGTGGACCGCGCCCCCGAGTTGCTGCACGGGAAGACCTCGCCGGTCGAGCACGGGGGCAAGGGCGTTTTCGCGGGCCTGCCTTCGCCATTCACGGCGACGCGCTACCACTCGCTGGCCGCCGAGCCGGCCACCGTGCCGAAGGAGCTGGAAGTGACGGCCCGGACGCCGGACGGCATCGTGATGGGTCTGCGTCACCGTGAGCTGCGCGTCGAGGGCGTGCAGTTCCACCCCGAGTCGGTGCTCACCGAGCACGGCCACCGGATGCTGGCCAACTGGCTGGTGGAGTGCGGGGACGAGGGAGCGGTGGCGAGATCGGCGGGGCTAGCCCCGGTGGTGGGCAGGTCGCCGGCGTGACCGCGCTGCGCCCCGAGCGCGAGTCCGGCGCCGGATACGGGGAGCCCTTCACTGACGGCTTCTCGTACGGCACCGGCGGCGAGCAGGGGACCTCGTACGGGCAGCAGCAGCAGCCGTACGGGGCACCCGGCACGCTCGGGGACGGCGACTGGTACGACACCACCCAGCAGGGCGCCTACGCCTACGGCGGCGCAGGCGCGGCCGGCAGTGGTGCTGCCGGGGCCGACGACAGCACCGCGTATCTGCCGCCCGTCGACGAGCACGCGTATCTGCCGCCCGTCGACGAGGAGACGGTGGCGCTGCGGATCCCCGATCCACCGCCGCAGCGCATGGAGCGCACGGACGGCACGGGGTACACGACGGGCACGGGCGGCACTGCGGCGTACGGGGTGAACGGGGCGCGCACGGAGTCCCCAGCGGTTCCCGGGGGCCGGGCGGCGCGCAGGAAGGCCGCCAAGAGCCGCCAGGGGCGCCGTGGCGACGCGAACAGCCCCTCCGAGGACCGCGATACCCCGCAGGGCCGCAGCGAGCCCCAGGCGCCGCTCTCGCGGGTGGAGGCGCGGCGACGGGCCCGGGAGCGGAAGGTGAGCCCCGCCGTCGTCGCGAGCC
Source organism: Streptomyces chlorus (assembly GCF_042655885.1). NCBI lineage: Bacteria > Bacillati > Actinomycetota > Actinomycetes > Kitasatosporales > Streptomycetaceae > Streptomyces > Streptomyces chlorus. Next base: position 10,409 of record NZ_JBHSOA010000051.1, on the reverse strand, counting down.
GGGGTATCGGCGAGGTGTTCATCACCTGCGGCGTGCTGATGCTGCTGTTCGTGACGTACCAGCTGTGGTGGACGAATGTGCGCGCGCAGGCACAGGCCGGCCGGGAGGCCAGCGATCTCCAGAGCGACTGGGCCAACGGCAAGCGCAGTCCGGGCGCGTTCGAGCCGGGTCAGGGTTTCGCGCTGCTGCACATTCCGAGGCTGGACGTGGTCGTGCCGATCGCCGAGGGCATCGACAGCAAGAAGGTGCTCGACCGGGGCATGGTGGGTCACTACGCGGAGGGGGCCCTGAAGACGGCGATGCCGAATGACAAGAAAGGCAACTTCGGGGTCGCGGGGCACCGCAACACGCACGGGGAGCCGTTCCGGTACATCAACCGGCTGGAGCCGGGCGACCCGATCGTCGTGGAGACGCAGGACACGTACTTCGTCTACAAGATGGCGTCGATCCTGCCGGTGACGCCGCCGAGCAACGTGAGCGTCCTCGAGCCCGTCCCGAAGGGGTCGAGCTTCACCGGACCGGGCCGCTACATCACGCTGACCACGTGCACGCCGGAGTTCACCAGCAAGTACCGCATGATCGTCTGGGGCAAGATGGACGAGGAACGGCCGCGCAGCAAGGGCAAGCCGGATGCGCTCGTCAGTTAAGGGCAGAGGAAACGTGGCAGCGACCGCCGACGACACCGAAGAGCACACCGCCATGCCCGCGTCACCGTCGCCTCCGGGCCGCCGCCGTATGGGACCGGGCGCGATGCTGGTCAGCGCTCTCGGGGAACTCCTCATCACCGCGGGCCTGGTGCTCGGCCTGTTCGTCGTCTATTCCCTGTGGTGGACGAACGTGCTCGCCGACCGCGCGGCGGGCAAGCAGGCGGACGAGGTGCGGGACAACTGGGCCCAGGGACCCGGCGCCGGCACCGGTGACGGTCCCGCCTCCTTCGACAGCAAGAACGGCATCGGCTTCCTGCACGTGCCCGCGATGGGCGGCGACGACATCCTGATCGAGAAGGGCACCACGATGAAGGTGCTCAACGACGGCGTCGCCGGCTACTACACCGACCCGGTGAAGGCGACCCTGCCGACGTCCGGCAAGAAGGGCAACTTCTCGCTGGCCGCGCACCGGGACGGCCACGGGGCCCAGTTCCACGACATCCACAAGATCAAGGACGGCGACCCGATCGTCTTCGAGACGAAGGACACCTGGTACGTCTACAAGACCTACGCGATCCTTCCCGAGACCTCGAAGTACAACGTGGACGTCCTCGCGAAGGTCCCCGAGGAGTCCGGCCGCAAGAAGGCCGGCCACTACATCACCCTGACGACCTGCACGCCGGTGTACACCAGCAAGTACCGCTACATCGTCTGGGGCGAATTGGTCCGCACGGAGAAGGTCGACGAGGACCGGACGCCGCCGAAGGAACTGCGCTGAGGCGACCGGGGTACTGCGAGGACCTCGGTCCCCTAACATGGCGGAGGCCCGAAGCCGCAACTTGCTCTTGCGGCTTCGGGCCTTCGTGATCTCTGCCTATCGCAGCGCCTTGAGGCGTACTCCGGCGGTCCAGGCCTCGACTTCCTCCCGATTGACCGTGACGACTTCGGTCAGGTCGGCGATCGCCTGCGACTCGTGGCTGAAGTTGCAGGTGGCGACGAAGAGCGCGAGGTCCACACGGTTGATGGCCCGCGCCGCGCCCGCGAACTTCTGCAGGTCGGCACTGGGCACGGTCCAGCGGCCGGACCGGTTCTTGCACTGGACGGCCACGGTCCGCCCGTCCGCGGTGCGGCCGGTGATGTCGATGCCCCTGTCGCTGCGGGCCTGCCGGACGACGACATCGGTGCAGCCGTCGCGCCGCAGCAGATCGGCGACATGCTGTTCGAACGCCTGCCAGGTCATCGCCTTGAGTGTCGACCTGACGTTCTCCGCGGGGGCTTCTCCTTCCAGGGTGGCGAGGCGCTTGTGGTGCCAGCACATTCTGCGCTCGACGTTCTCGATGTCCTCGCGGAGTTCGATGAGCTCGCGGCGGTGTTCGCCGGATGTGGCGATCAGGGTGTTGAACATCGGCACGACCGTCCTGCCGAGGATGTGGGTGATGCGCTGGTCGATGCGGGCATCGAGGCTGACGGGTTCTGTCGGGGCAGGGTTGTCCACAGGCTGTGTGCGGGCCAGGTGCTCCATGTTCAGGAGGTAGGCACGCACCTGACGTGCTACTTCGCTGTCCCGGAGCAGCATGGCGACATTGAGGACGGCGCGGCGGGAGTAGATGGTGAGGCTCCGACGGGCCTGTGGATGACTGACCTTTGAGAGTGACTTGTTGTCACTCTCGAATTGTCGCAGGTCAGCGCCTCGGAGCACTGACATCCCATTGATTGTGAGTTCCTCGCGGTGGCGCTTGGTCAGCTGCCGGATGGCTTCGGCAGCGACTCCGAAGTAGGCCGCTACCATCGCCGTCGTCACGTGCATACCATCTGGCAGCAGTGACAGGGCCTTGACCTTGTCGAGTGCGTCCGTGCGGTCCAGCACGCTGCTGCGCAGTGTCTGCGATTCCAGCAGTACTGATTCTTTGATCATCTTCTGCCCCTTCTTTTCGTGGTCGGGGCAGAACTCGGATGCCCCACCCCACCCGATCAACGAGCGGTGGCACGCGAAGGCACGAGCGAAGCGAGGACGCTTGTTCAGGCCGGGTCCATGAAGGAGCCCCGGCTCCCTCCGAAGAGGGGCCGGGGCTCCGTCGTGTCCGGTTGTGTGAGGGTGTCAGTCCCTGTTGCCGCCGGTGAAGCCACCGAAGAGGCCGCCGGGGTTACCGTTGTTTCCTCCGTTGTCGCCACCCTGGTCCACGGTGAACAGGATGACCGCCGTGCCCTTGTCGACCTGGTTGCCCGGGCCCGGGTCGGCGCCGATGACGCGGGCGTTGGGATCCTGCGAGCCCTTGATCTCGCCGACCGCCAGTCCGACGTCCCCGAGCATCTTCTGGGCGTCCTTCAGGGTCTGGTTGTTGACGTCCGGGACCGCGACCTTCTCGTTCGCCTTGGCCTTGCCGACGACGATCTGCACCTGGGAGTTCTTGTCGACCGGCTGGTTGGCTGGCGGCGTGGTCGAGATGACCTTGCCGACCTGGTTCGGGTCGTCGACCTCCTGCTCGGTGCAGTTGCCCACCAGGTCGTTGTCGGTCATCTGCGCCTTGGCCTCCTCGCACGTCCTGCCGAGGACGTTCGGGACCGTCGACTTGGCCACCGCCTTGGCGACGGTGAGGGTGATGGTGGTGCCCTTCTCCACCTCCTTGCCGGAGGTCGGATCCTGGTCGAGGACGGTGCCTGGATCCTCGGAGACCTCGCGGGTCTCGGTCTTGACCGTGAACTCGTAGTCGTCGCCCTCGAGCTTGGTCGTGGCATCTTCAAGGCTGAGGCCGATGACGCTCGGCACCGCCACCTTGGGCGCCCCGGTGGAGACCACCAGGCTGACGGTGGACTTCTTCTTGACGTCGGTGCCCGGCTTCGGGTCCTGGTCGCAGATGTTGCCCTTGGTCTGGTTCTCGCAGGGCTTCGAGGTGAACTCCAGGACCAGGTCGGCGTTGGTGGCCTGTCTCTCGGCGGCTTCCTTCGTGATGCCGATGAAGTTCGGGGCTTTGAGGGTGTCGTTGCCCACGCCTCCGTCGCCGGAGAAGGCCCAACGGCCGAGCAGGATGGCGCCGATCAGGACCAGGACGCCCGACGCGACCAGCAGGATCGTCGAGGTGTTGTTGTTGTTCTTCTTCTGCTGGCGGCGCCGGCCGGGGCGGTCGTCGTAGCCGTAGCCGCCGTCGTCCGGGTTCATGGGGGGCAGCATCGACGTCGCGCCGCCGGAGTCCGAGCGCAGGGCGGTCGTCGGCTGGTCGGCGGAGTAGCCGCCGTAGCCGGCCGAGCCCATCGCGGCGGTGGCGGCGACGGGCTGGCCGTCGAGGTAGGCCTCGATGTCGGCTCGCATCTCGTCGGCCGACTGGTAGCGGTAGTCGGGGTCCTTGACGAGCGCCTTCAGCGTGATCGCGTCTATCTCGGGCGTGACCTCGGGGTCGAAGACGCTCGGCGCCTGCGGTTCCTCCCGGACGTGCTGGTAGGCGACCGCGACCGGGGAGTCGCCGACGAACGGCGGGCGGACGGTGAGGAGTTCGTACAGCAGACAGCCGGTGGAGTACAGGTCGGAGCGGGCGTCGACCTGCTCGCCCTTGGCCTGCTCGGGCGAGAGGTACTGCGCGGTGCCGATGACCGCCGAGGTCTGGGTCATCGTCATGCCGGAGTCGCCCATGGCGCGGGCGATGCCGAAGTCCATGACCTTGACCTGGCCGTTGCGCGTCAGCATGACGTTCGCGGGCTTGATGTCGCGGTGGACGATGCCGGCCCGGTGCGAGTACTCCAGGGCCTGGAGGATGCCGATGGTCATCTCCAGCGTCCGCTCCGGCAGCAGCTTGCGGCCGCTGTGCAGGAGTTCACGGAGTGTGGAGCCGTCGACGTACTCCATGACGATGTACGGGATGGAGACCCCGTCGATGTAGTCCTCGCCCGTGTCGTAGACCGCGACGATCGCGGGATGGTTGAGCGAGGCGGCCGACTGGGCCTCCCGGCGGAACCGGGCCTGGAAGGACGGGTCGCGCGCGAGGTCGGCGCGGAGCGTCTTCACTGCTACGGTGCGGCCGAGGCGGGTGTCATGGCCGAGGTAGACCTCCGCCATGCCACCGCGGCCGAGCACGTGGCCCAGTTCGTACCGGCCGCCGAGGCGACGCGGCTCTTCCATAGCTAGCTACCAGCCCTCTCCGTCGGTCCCGGCCGGCACGTTCGTGCGGCCGGAGGCTGCCGTCCGGGCCTACCGTACCCGGCTCGCTTTGTGTGACCTGGCCAAGTACCGCAGCCGATACAGGACCGGTACCGCAACGTGCACCGATGTGAAGTGGACGTGAGCGGGGTCACTGCTTGCCCTTGACGACCGCCTCCATCACGCTCTTCGCGATGGGGGCCGCGAGGCCACCGCCGGAGATGTCACCACGCACGGCGTTGTCGTCCTCGATGATCACGGCGACGGCCACCGGTGAGCTGCCGTCCTCACCCTTGGCGTAGGAGATGAACCACGCGTAGGGGTTCTCGCTGTTGTCCACACCGTGCTGGGCGGTACCGGTCTTACCGCCGACGGTGACGCCGTCGATCTTGGCTTTGCCGCCGGTGCCCTCGGAGACGACGGTCTCCATCATCGACTGGAGGATCTGGGCGTTCTCCGCCGACATCGGCTTGCTCAGCTCCTCCGGGTCCGTCTTCTCGATGGTGTCGACGCTCGGGGCCTGGAGTTCGTCGACCATGTACGGCTTCATCAGGGTGCCGTTGTTGGCGATGGCCGCGGTGACCATCGCCATCTGCAGCGGGGTGGTGGCGGTGTTGAACTGGCCGATGGAGGAGAGCGCGGTCTGCGACTCGTTCATGTCGTCGGAGAAGACCGAAGCGCTGGAGCGGACCGGGGTGAACTGTTCCTCGGTGAAGCCGAACTTCTTGGCGTACTCGAGCATCGTGTCGTTGCCGAGTTGGGCGCCGATCTTGCCGAAGACGGTGTTGCAGGAGACGCGGAGCGCTTCGCGGAGGGTGGCGTTCTCGCAGGGGAGGTCGCCGTCGTTCTTCAGTTCGGTGTTGGTGCCCGGCATGGTCCACGGCAGCGGCGTGTCCGTCTTCTCGTCCGCGCTCTGATACAGCCCCTCCTCCAGGGCGGCGGCCGCGGTGAGGACCTTGAAGGTGGAGCCGGGCGGGTAGACCTCGCGCAGGGCCCGGTTCAGCATCGGGTCGTCGGGGTTTTCCTTCTTCTGCAGCTTCTGCCACGCCTCGGCGTCCTTGTCGCTGCCGCCGGCGATCACGGACGGGTCGTACGAGGGGAAGGAGGCGAGCGCGAGGATCTTGCCGGTGGAGGGTTCGACGGCGACGACCGAGCCCTTGCCGCCCTGCTGCTTCAGTCCGTTGTAAGCGGCCTTCTGCGCGTCGGCGTTGAGGGTGGTGACGACATTTCCGCCCTCCTTGTTCTTGCCCGTCAGCATGTCGAGCGTGTTGCGGAAGAACAGGCGGTCGTCGTTGCCGGTGAGGATGCCGTCCTCGATGGACTCCAGCTGGTTGGCGCCGAAAGCCTGGGAGACGAAGCCGGTGACCGGCGCCCACATGGCGCCGTCCTTGTAGGTGCGCTTGTACTTGAATTCGCCCTTGGTGGTGGTGTGCCCGGTGATCGGCTCACCACCGACGATGATGTCGCCGCGCGGTGACGCGTACCGCTCGATGGCGACCCGGCGGTTGTTCTTGTCGGTTCTCAGCTCGTCGGCCTGGACGTACTGGAGCCAGTTGTCGCGGAGGAGGAGGGTGAGGACGAGGAGGCCGCAGAAGATCGCGATTCGGCGCAGGGGCTTGTTCACGGTCGGACCACCTGGGTCATCTCGGCGTCGGGGTTGGTGACGGGGGCGGGGGCAGGTCGTCTGGCCGTGTCGCTGATTCTGAGCAGGATGCCGATGAGTGCCCAGTTGGCGATGACGGAGGAACCGCCGTACGCCAGGAAGGGCATCGTCATACCGGTCAGCGGGATCAGGCCCATGACGCCGCCGGCGACGACGAAGACCTGGAGCGCGAAGGCGCCGGACAGGCCGATGGCGAGCAGCTTGCCGAACGGGTCGCGGGCGGCGAGGGCGGTGCGCACGCCGCGTTCCACGATCAGCGCGTAGAGCAGGAGCAGGGCCATGATGCCGGCCAGGCCGAGTTCCTCGCCGAAGGTGGCGAGGATGAAGTCGGAGTTGGCGGCGAACCGGATGAGGTCGGAGTGGCCCTGGCCCCAGCCGGTGCCGAGGGTGCCGCCGGAGCCGAAGGCCCACAGGGCCTGCATGGCCTGTTCGGAGTGGCCTCCCTGGCCTGCCCGGCTGAGGGTGTACTCCTTCATCGGGTCGAGCCAGGCCTGGACGCGCCCCTGGACGTGCGTTTCGAAGCTGGCCACGCCGACGGCGCCGGCGCTGGACATCAGCAGACCGAAGACGATCCAGCTGGTCCGCTCGGTGGCGACGTACAGCATGATCACGAACATGCCGAAGAACAGCAGGGAGGTGCCGAGGTCGGTCTCGAAGACGAGGATGAGGATCGACACGGCCCACACGACGAGGATCGGTCCGAGGTCGCGTCCGCGCGGCAGGTACAACCCCATGAAGCGGCGGCTGGCCAGGGCGAGCGCGTCGCGCTTCACCATCAGGTAGCCGGCGAAGAAGATCGCCAGGACGATCTTGGCGAACTCGCCGGGCTGGATGGTGAAGCTGCCGATCTTGATCCAGATCTTCGCGCCGTAGATGTTCTGGCCGAGGCCGGGCACCAGCGGCAGCAGCAGCAGGACCAGTGCGCCGAGCATCGAGATGTAGGTGTAGCGCTGCAGGACGCGGTGGTCCTTGAGGAAGACCAGTACAGCGACGAACAGGGCGATGCCCAAGGCGGTGTAGAGCAGCTGCCGGGGGGCGGCGGTGCCCGCCTGATGGATCGACTGCAGCAGTTCGGACTGGTCGAGCCGCCAGATGGCGACGAGTCCGAGCCCGTTGAGCAGGGTGGCCAGCGGCAGCATCAGCGGGTCCGCGTACGGCGCGAACTTCCGTACGACGAGGTGGCCGACGCCCGCCATCAGGCCGAGGCCCAGGCCGTAGCTCAGCAGGCCTGCCGGGACCTCGCCGTTGATGGCCAGGCCGACGTTGGCGTAGGCGAAGACCGGGATGACGACGGCGAAGACCAGCAGCGCGAGCTCGGTGTTGCGCCGGCTCGGTGCCCCGATCGCACCGATCGTGGACGTGTGCTGCGCCGATGGGTTGGTAGTACTGCTCATCGTGTGACAGGGCCTCTCACGGCTTGCCTACTGCTTACCGCACAGCGAGACGACCTTCTGCTCCTCCTCCGAGAGGCTGGGGCCGGGGCTGGGAGTAGGTGCGGACGGGGGCGTGGACTTCTGCGGGGCCTCGGTCGAGCCCGAGGGGGTCGGCGTCGGTGTCGGCGAGGCCTTGGACGTGAAGGAGGCGGGTGTGGTTCCCGTGGTGCCTCCGGCCTCGCCCTCGCCGGTCTTGGCGCTGCTCTTGCTCTCGGCGGCACGGCGCTCGGCTTGCTTCCTGCACGCGGAAGCCTGGACCGCGAGTTCGTCGATCTTCGACCGGGCGCCGTGCAGGTCGCCGTCGGCGATGGTCGCCTCGACGAGCTTGCGCTGGTAGGGCGGCAGGTACTTGAGTTCGATCTCGGGGTGGTCCTTCTCCACCTTCGAGAGCGAGACCCAGGCCAGGTCCTGGCTGATGCCCTGGTAGAGCGCGACGTGTTCGCCGTTGGTGCCGACGTAGTACTGGGTCTGTGTCCAGTGCCAGCCGCTGTACACGCCGCCGCCGATGACGGCGAGGGTGAGCAGGCTGAAGAAGGAGCGTTTGAGCCACCGGCGGTTCTTGCGGGGCTTGACGAAGTCGCCCTCGTCGTAGTCGAAGCCGTCGGTCTGGATGAAGCCGGTGACGTCGCCGCTGCCGGGCGGGCCGAACTCGCCTCCGCCGCCCTGGCCGCGTCTGCGGCCGAGTCCGGCGGCGCGTCCGGCCGGGGTCTGCATGGCGCTGTTGTCGTTCGGCTGGTTCTGGTTCTCGGCGACGGCGCCGACCACGACCGGGGTGTCGGACAGCTGGCCGGCCAGGGTGTCACCGGTGTCGAGGTCGAGGACATCGGCGATGATCACGGTGATGTTGTCCGGGCCGCCGCCGCGCAGTGCCAGCTCGATCAGGGTCTGCACGGTGTCCTCGGGGCCCTGGTAGCCGGCGAGGGCCTCTTCCAGGGTCTGGTGGGAGACCACGCCGGACAGGCCGTCGGAGCAGATCAGGTACCGGTCGCCCGCCCGGACCTCGCGGATCGACAGGTCGGGTTCGACGTGCTCGCCGCTGCCGAGGGCCCGCATGAGCAGGGACCGCTGCGGGTGGGTGGTCGCCTCTTCCTCGGTGATCCGGCCCTCGTCCACCAGCCGCTGCACCCAGGTGTGGTCCTGGGTGATCTGGGTGAGGACGCCGTCGCGCAGCAGGTAGGCCCTGGAGTCGCCGACGTGGACCATGCCGAGGCGCTGGCCGGTCCACAGCAACGCGGTCAGGGTGGTGCCCATGCCCTCGAGCTGGGGGTCCTCCTCGACCATCATGCGCAGCTGGTCGTTGGCGCGCTGCACGGCCGTACCGAGGGAGGTGAGCAGGTCGGAGCCGGGGACGTCGTCGTCGAGCGAGACGATGGTGGAGATGGCCTCGGAGGAGGCGACCTCACCGGCCGCGGCGCCGCCCATGCCGTCGGCGATGGCGAGCAGGCGGGGACCGGCGTAACCGGAGTCCTCGTTGCCCTCCCGGATCATTCCCTTGTGTGATCCGGCGGCGAAGCGCAGGGACAGACTCATGCGCACCTCGCCCGTCGGCTCCGGGTACAGCCGGTCGTGTCGAGCCACACTGCCCACCCTCCGGTCGGGAGCGCGCCGGGGCCCGGGGTGGGGACCCCCACTGCGTGCTCGCTCCGCTCGCTCATTGTCGTACTACTTCCGCAGCTCGATGACGGTCTTGCCGATGCGGATCGGTGAACCCGGTCCGATCGGTGTGGGGGTCGTCAGCCTGGACCGGTCCAGATAGGTGCCGTTCGTGGAACCCAGGTCCTCGACGATCCACTGGCCGTCGCGGTCCGGGTAGATCCGGGCATGGCGGCTGGAAGCGTAGTCGTCGTCCAGCACGATGGTGCTGTCGTGTGCCCGGCCCAGCGTGATGGTCTGGCCCTGGAGCGCGACGGTGGTGCCCGTGAGGGTGCCCTCGGTCACGACCAGTTTGGTGGGGGCGTTGCGGCCGCGGCGGCCGCCCCCGGACTGCTGGCGCTGCGGCGGTGGTGCCTGCCGGGCGCTCTGTTGCGGCCGGGCGGCCTCCCGGCGTGCTCCGCGCTGGGTGACCCGTGTGCCGAACAGGTCACTGCGAATGACCTGCACGGCCACGATCACGAACAGCCACAGAACGGCCAGAAAACCCAGCCGCATGACCGTGAGGGTCAGCTCTGACATTGCCCCCGCTTCACCCTTCGGCTTGCCGGTAAATGATGGTGGTGCTGCCCACGACGATCCGCGAGCCGTCGCGGAGCGTAGCGCGGGTGGTGTGCTGTCCGTCCACCACGATGCCGTTGGTGGATCCGAGATCCTGGATCGTCGAGGGCGTTCCGGTCCGGATCTCGCAGTGCCGGCGGGAGACGCCGGGGTCGTCGATCCGCACGTCGGCCTCGGTGCTGCGGCCCATGACGAGCGTCGCGTTGGAGATCTGGTGGCGGTTGCCGTTGACCTCGATCCAGTACCGGGCGCGCCCGGCGGACGCGGGTGCGGCGGGGGGCCGCTGGCCGCCCGCGGGCTGCGGGTAGCCGTAGCCGCCGGGCCGG
>NZ_JBHSOA010000050.1:39785-45899 GCF_042655885.1 Streptomyces chlorus | reverse complement strand
TTCACCAGCATCGCCTGCACCCTGATCTGCTACCGCAGACTCACCAAATGAGATGACTTCTTAAAAATGGACGCTGCTCGACCGGCTGCGTGGGCGCGCGAGCCTACGGAGCGGCGATCAGGTTCAGTGAGACGAGCTCAGGCTCAGTGCGATAGGAGCAGGTCCTCTAGTCGAGGACCCGCAGGGATGTCTTGCGTACGCCGGAACCGGCCAGAGACAGCGCGCGGGTGTGAAAGACCTGAGGGCGCAGACGGCCGCTGCGCGGCGCCAGAACGGCTCGGGGGCAGGCATGGAGGAGATCGTCAAGGGGCTTGAGCGAGCGCTGCTGACCCGTCCCGTGCCCACTGGTGACGCCGCTGTGCGTTTCCTGCTCAGGGCGGAGAAGGGCTCCACGAAGAACGTGGCTGCCCTCCTGGGAATCTCCCAGCGCACGGTACAGCGGTGGGTCACCGCCCGGCCGGCAGTGCGCCGCCGCCCCAGCGTTGTACACGTGGGGTTGATCGAAGAGGCCGTCAGGGCACGGTGGCAGCCCCGGGTGCGAGCCCGCCAGCGGGCCTGGGCCGAGGCCGACGGGTTTGTCCTTCACACCAGGGCGCGGTTCGGTTTCGCCGCTCCGGCAGGATCGTCGGACGATCCGCGGGTACGGCTGATCACCCAGTACCTGTCAGGAGCAGTGGCCCGCGAGTTGTTCGCCGCCCGGGACGCCGGCGGGGGTGAGCAGCAGCAGCTGGTGATCCTCGCCCGTGCTCTGGGGCATGCCTACTTTCGGGACGGAGGGCTGCGTGCCCACGGTCTCGGGATCGCCTTCACCGACGTGGAGTTCGCCGAGTTCTCCATCGGCTGACCGTGCACCAGGGTTCGGGCTCAGCGCGAGGGCGGGGTCTGGTGCCGTGTCAGCATCGCGTCGTAGTGCTGGGCTTCCTTGCGTTCGCGCCAGTCCCACTGGATACGGCCGGTGCGCTGGTCGGCGGGCGGCTGCGGCGGGCGGAGCCTAGCGCTCTCGGCCACGCGCAGCAGGTTGGTGCGGTCGTGGGGGCCGGCCAGCAGATGCTGGTCCTGGCGGGGCGCGAGCCGGGCGAAGCACACGGCAGCTTTCAGGAAGACGCGCGCCCAGGGCGGCACCTGGTGCGAGGCGCAGCCGTCGGTGTAGCGGGCGCGGTCGTGCAGGGCCAGGGTGGCCGCAGCGTCGTCGTAGTCGCCGGGGCGGGCGGTGGCGAGCTGCTGTAAGGAGGCGCCGGTGAAGAGCGCGGCGGCGAGGGCGGCGGCCAAGCGGGGATGGGCGGTCACGGCGGCCAGGCGCTGGGCGGCTTTCTGGGCCGTCTGCCCAGTGAGAGGCGCCGGTGGCGGACGGTGCCGGAAGGCGATCGGCGGCGGTGTGCCCGGGGCGGTGCAGGGGGTGGGGCTGTCGTAGGAGACGAGGCGGTCCAGCGCGGGCAGGGTGAGCCACCGGTTGGCTGGGCGGGCGGGCTCGTCCGCAGGCGGGGGTACGGGAGCGGGTGTGCCGTAGTAGTGGCGGCGGGCGGCCTGGAAGTCGGCGGTGACGCAGTAGTCGGCCGTCTGCAGGGCCTGGTGCAGGGCGGCGGGCAGGTGAGGGCGGTGGCAGACCAGGGTCAGGTGGATACCGGTGAGGGCGCGCAACTGCAAGAGGCGCATCGTTCGGCGGGCGGTGAGGCGGTGGGCGCGCAGGACGGTCAGCCGGTTCACGGGCAGGGCCGTGAACCAGGCGGTGGCGGCTTCCCAGGCGGGCTGACCGCCGGCGGGGAAACGCCCCGGGAGCAGGGGCGGTTTACCCAGAGCGGCGAGAAGGTCGTGGGCGAGGCCGGTCTCGCTGGTGGTGCCCGGGCCGGGGTGCAGGGTGATCCGCCCTGAGGGCGGATGGTGGGCGGCAAGGGCAGTGTGCGTGTGGGACGCATCGTCGCCCGGGTCGATAACCACGGCGACGGGCGGCGGGGGCACGGCGGGCGGCATGGCGGCGTGGCGGCGTGGTGGTCAGGCGAGGCGGCTGAAGGCCCAGCGCAGCAGCTCCTGATCGACACGGGAGCGGCCGGTGCGTGCCAGGGCCGTGCGGGTGTGGGCGGTCAACTGGGCCCAGGCGCGAAAGTTGCCGTGTGCGGCGTGCTGGTCAGCGAAGGCGATGTCGTCGGGATCGGCGTCGGCCCACACCGGGTGGAACAGGGGAATGGCCTCCAGGATTTCGCCGGGGGTGAGGCGGGTGAAGTGCTGCCAGATGAAGATGCGGGAGGAGAGCATCGGTTCGCGGCGCAGCACGGTGTGGCAGCCCTCGCCGCCGACGAAGATGATCGCGAGCTGGGTGGCGGGTTCGTCCCACAGGTAGCGGAAGTATTCGAACGCTTCCCCGTTGAGCCACTGGGCCTCGTCGACGAGGAAGGTGCGGGGACGTTCGGCCAGGGCGGTCTTCAGCAGGCGGTCGAACTCGCTGGGGTGACGCGGTGGTTCGCCAGCCAGGTCGAGCGCGGTGAACAACTCGTAGCGCACCGCGCGGGCGGTGGGCCGGGCACGGAAGGTGATCTTGCGGACGTCCTCGCCGGGCTCGAGTGCGCGCAGGCAGGTGTTGACGGCGAGGGTCTTGCCGAAGCCGGCCCCGCCGTGGATGCACATCATGGCGCGGGCGGCGACCGTGTCGGCGATGTTCTCCCGGGCGGTGAGCAGGGCGCGGGTGGTGACCACGGACGCATCGGGCAGGTCGACGTACTGGTAGGTGGCCGCGGTCACGAGGCGTCTCCGTCTTCGTCGGTGGTGGGAGGTGCGGCCCGCCCGTCGCGGCCGTCCGGGGCGGAAGCGCCATCACGGCCGGGCGGGTGCGGGACGCGCGGGCCTGGCGTGGTCAGCGCGGCCAGGGAAACAGGGGTGCGCCAGTCGGCCGGGGGCGCGGCGGGCGGGATGAGGTCCGGCATCGCGAGCTGCGCGAGGTCGGTGTCGGCAGTCTGGGCGAGTTCGGCCTCGGCCTGCGCGGTGGTCAGCGCGCCGAGCCGCCGGGGCGCCTCGGGCTGGTTCACGGCGGCGTAGCGCTCGCGCTGGGAAGCCTCCAGGTCCTTCTTCAGACGGCGGGAGCGAGCGGCCCGCGCTCTTCGTACAGCGCTGATTTGTTCGTCGGTGGCCTGGTCGGCCAGGTCCGCGGGACCCAGGTAGCGGCCGGTGGCCGCGTGGTAGACCTCGATGCGGTGGTCGTGGTGGGGCATGAAGCGGACGCGGACCTGGATGCCGGCCTGCCCGGTCATCCACGGCCCCACGTAGTCGCGTTTCCTGAAGCGGATGCCGCGGGTGGTCAGCGTGCGGGTGCCGGCGTCCTCCAGGGTTAACGTCCACAGATCTGTTGCGGGCACGTCCCGCAGCGGGGTGGGATCGTCCTGCCACGCCTGAAGCGGAGTCTTTCCCCGCAACGGCGCCGGGCGGTGCTCGGTGTTCCACCAGAGCGTCCAGGCCAGCAGCCGGGCGGTGAAGTCCTCGAAGCCGAGCAGCACTTCGTCCTTCGGACGGGAAGCACGCTTACCGGGACGCGGCTGGCGGGCATAGCCGGGCAGCGCGGTCAGGAACATACTCTCCACCGCACGGTTCAGGCCCTCCACAGTGCCCTTGAGGTGCGGGGTGTAGGCGGGCAGGTCCTCCACCGTCACGTCCAGGAGATCAAACGCTGCGGTCACCGTCCGGGACAGGAAGTCCTTGCCGCGGTCGACCCGTACTTTCTCGGGCAGGCCGCCGATCGGGCCGTAGGGGTCCTCACGCAGGACCGCGGAACGCAGCGCGGCCAGCACCGACTCCCGCGACGGATCCCCCGGCGTGACCGCGACACCGGTGATCGCGTTCGTCGCGCAGTCGGTGAACCACGTGATCCACGGCCGGCGGGCCTTGCCCTCGACGTCGACCAGCACCGCCGCTTGGACGTGGTCGGTCTCCCACACCTGGTTACGCCAGCCCCGCGGCCTTGCCAGGAACACATCGTGCTTGCGTGCCGCCCGTTCCCCTCCCGCAAGCCCCGCCCGCTCCCCCGGCGTCAGATCACGGCGGATCGCCCGGTGCAGCGTCGTCAGCGACGGCACATCCGGCGGCAGACCTGAACCCGGCGGCGGCCCGGCCTGTGTACCGACATCAGCTACTGGGCGCCCGGCCGCGCGGACAGCGAGCTCACGCTGCACCGCGGCGACATTGCCCTTCCACAACGCCAGCAGCGCGCGGACCTCCGGTGTGATCGTGAACCTCGTGCCGGTCTGGGCCCGTGCCCCGGGCTCGTCAGCTGCCCGTTCGTCGCGGCCAGCTTCGGCCAGCCACCGCCACACGGTGCGCTCCGACACCCCCAGCGCATCCGCCGCCACCCGGACATGGCCGGTCGTCAGCTCGCCCCGCACCCGCAGAGCGAGCAGCCGGCGCACCGCCACACCGCGCAGCGCGGTACGCGACGCCTCCGGAAGCCCGCCCCGCGCGGCGCCGACCGCACCACCGTCTTCCATCTCCCCCTCCTGTCCGCACATTCGCTCAGACCGGAGGGCTCAGACGCCGGAACAGACGACGCAGCAGCGCCCGGTCCACCGCCGCATCCGGCACGGTAAGCAGCGCGTTCTGCAGATGCGTCGTCAAGGCAGCCCAGGTACGGAAGACACCGTGCGTGCAGGACTGGTCGATCCACGCCACCTCCCCACCCACGACGCCGGCCCACAGCGGATGAAAGGCAGACACCGTCGCAGCCACCTCGCTCCCGGCGAGACGCCCTACCTCCTGCCACGCGCAGACCCGCGACGCCAACTGCGGCACGCGCGCCACCGCGCGCTCGCTGCCCGCCCCGCACAGCACCAGCGCCATCCGGGCCTGCGGGTGGTCCCACAACGACTGCAGATACTCCAGACACGGCACCGGCAACCGTTGCGCCTCATCCACCACCAGTACCCGGGCCTCGTCCAGGGCGCCGACGATCCGCTCATCGGCCTCGGCCGAACGGTGCGGAAACCGGCCCGGCAACACCAGAGCCTCGAACACGGCCCGCCGCAGTTCCGACACCGACGGACGCACCGGCACCCGCACCCACGACACGCCCCAGCCCACCGGCGGATCCGACAACGCCATCCGCAGCGCCACCGTCTTGCCCCGCCCCGCATCCCCGAACACACACGCCGCGCCCCCGGCCGCCATCGCCTGCCCCACCGCCTCGGCCACCGCACGCACCGACGCCGTACGCACCGCCTGAGCACCCACCGGCACCACCACACCCGGCACGTCCCCCGCCGGCGCGGTTCCCCGCCCTGCAGACGTCAACAGCGAGGCCGGACCACCCGCGGCACAAGCAGACGGCGTACCGGTGCCCACACCCCCGACAGCGAGGTCCGACAGAGCCTGCCGGGTCTCCCGCTCAGCCCGCGCCCGGCGTACCACGGCACGGTCCGGCAACACCCGCCCCGCGGCCAGCTCACGCTGAACCGCCCGGTACACCGAAGCCAGC
Source organism: Streptomyces chlorus (assembly GCF_042655885.1). NCBI lineage: Bacteria > Bacillati > Actinomycetota > Actinomycetes > Kitasatosporales > Streptomycetaceae > Streptomyces > Streptomyces chlorus. The sequence goes on along the minus strand of NZ_JBHSOA010000050.1, from coordinate 40,450 downwards.
GACACCCCCGCATCCCCGTCCCCGCACTCCTCCAAATGCCGGTAGAGCACAGACACATTGCCGCCCGCCTGCGCCAGTACCTCCCACGCCTCGTCCGACAACTCGAACCGGGCACGCCTGCGACGCTCCACACGGCCCTCACTACGCGCCGCCTCCACCCACCGCCACACCGTCCGCGGGTGCACCCCCGCCAACTGCGCCCCCGCCCGCACATGCGCCGACGTCACACCACCAGCCGCATCCAGCTGAAGCAACCGCCCCACCAACACCGGCCGCGACACCGAGACCAAGCCCTCAAGCTCCCGCTCCCCCACCCGGTCCTCCCCCGCCACACGCCCGACAGAAGACCACCGTGAACCCGCCCGCCCCGCAAAAAGATCAGAAGTACCGTTCCCGTGACAGCGAGGCGAGATGGGGTGTACCGCCCCGCGACAGTGGCATCGGCAACAGACACCACCCCACGTCAGTGACCCCACCCCGACCTCAACACCCCGCCAGCACAAACACTGATATCTGACACCTCGTCACTGACACCCACCCACTGAGAGTGCGGTAAGTGATGGTCTAGCTAATTTCGCACCACTTCGTCCCAGTGGGTAGCAGGCCCCTGACCTCGGCTGTCGAGCCAAACCGGGGAGCCGGAGCCGTGCGCTCGGTCAGGGCGG
>NZ_JBHSOA010000050.1:0-39762 GCF_042655885.1 Streptomyces chlorus | reverse complement strand
TGAGAGTGCGGTAAGTGATGGTCTAGCTAATTTCGCACCACTTCGTCCCAGTGGGTAGCAGGCCCCTGACCTCGGCTGTCGAGCCAAACCGGGGAGCCGGAGCCGTGCGCTCGGCCAGGGCGGTGATGTTGATCATTCGACCGCCGGAATCGCCCCGTTATGGCATGTCATCACATCGGTGTGAAACGGCAGGAAACATCACTTACCGCACTCTGACACCAAACCGGCACATCGCAGGTGGGCCGTCGACGACGGCGGCACCGTCCTGGACATCCTCGTGCAGAACCGGCGGGACAAGGCCGCAGCCCAGCGATTCTTCCGCCGCCTGTTGAAGACGACGCGCACGGTGCCCCGGGTGATCGTCACGGACAGGCTCCGCTCCTACGGCGCCGCCCACCGCCAGGACATGCCCTCTGTCGAGCACCGTTCGCACCAGGGCCTGACCAACCGGGCCGAGAACAGCCGCCAGCCCACCCGGCAACGCGAACGCGCGAGGAAAGGCTTCCGCAGTACCGGCGGGGCGCAGCGGTTCCTGTCCGCCTTCAGCAGCATCTCACCCCACTTCAGACCCCGACGTCACCTGATGACCGCACACGACTACCGAGCCGAGATGACCGTCCGCTTCGCCATCTGGGACCAGGTCACCGGAGTTGCCGGCCAGCCCGCCGAGGCCTGAACACGCGGCCGGAACCCGGCCCCGCCACGCCCCGACGCACCATCAGACAGTCACGCACCCAACAACGTGACAACGCCCACCGCCGCCATCCCTGGATCGGCCGCGTCGCCGAGGACACCGCGACCGGCCGGCGCGGAACCCTGCGCGCCCCCGACACCGACACGCCCCGCCCGGTGGCGTGGCTCCGGCCTCCCGGCAAAGGCACCAAGCGGACCACCGACCCGAAGGCCCTCGCCGACCCCGCCCCGCTCACGCCGGACATCCCGCCGGATCCCCGGCGCACGGGTGAAGCAATGGCTGTCCCATGCTCCGTCCGGGCCAGCTGCGATTGCCGTGCCTCACCGGGGCCTCTGTGATGAAGCAGGGCGTCTGTGATGCCCGGTGAACTCGACCCTGTGGAGGAAACATGACATCTCGTCGATGGCGTGCGGGCGTGACTGTGACATTCGGGCTTGTCGGCTCCCTGCTGCTCAGCGTCCCCCCGTCCGCCGCCGTGACCGCGCGGATGTCCACCGTGGGGGGCTCCCCGGCGTCGGCGGGCTCCGTCCCGCTTCCCGCGCGGGGGCAGGACTTTGACTCCGACGAGCAGCGCGGGCAGCCCCAGCGGTCCCGGTCCGACGGCGAGAAGACGCGCTGCCTGGGACTGGTGCCGTCGCCCTACCCCTACGCCCGCACGGGGTTCGTGTGCAACGACTGGCGGTTCGGCCCGGCCGTACTGCCGCGCACCGGAATCCTCGGTGGCCTTCTCAAGGACTACAACCGGTTCGGCACACTCACTCCGGTGGAGTTCCTCAACAAGTACTGGAACCCGGTCCTGGACTCGGGCCAGGGCAACTGGCGTTTCCCGCCGAACGATGGCTTCGGCACCGACACCAACAGCCAGGTCATCGCGACCGAGGTGACCCTTGTGCCCGGCCAGCTGCTGGACCGCTTCGGCAACGAATTCGGCACATTCCTCGCGCCGGCCAGGGCCAAGTACGGGGAACGCTCGATTCCGCCGTCCAACCTCAACACCGAGGACCCGCGATACCCCTACAACTACCACCTGTACCGGGTGAAGAAGCCAACCACGGTATGCGCCGGGCCGACCGCCCCGTGGTTCGAACAGCCCGGCGGGGGCGTGCAGTACGTGACCACGATCCGGGTCGGGCAAGGGGAGGTGAAGCCGTACTGCCCCACGGTACGGGACGGCACGACCGTCAACTCTCTGGTGGGCAGCGGCAACCTGGAGCGGGCGAACTAGCACGAAGGGCGAGCGGGAGGGCGAGGTGACAGGATCGGGGCATGGACCGTCAGCTTTTGCATGAGGCGCTGAAGGCGGCCGGGGTCCCAGCAGGCCTGTACGAGATCGCAGGCCGCCCCCGCCCCGATGTCCCTCGGTCAGAGACGTGGCTGTACCTCGAAGAAGAGGCGGGGCAATGGGTGGTGGGCGTCCAGGAGCGAGGCGTACGCACAGTGCTGGAGCGGTTCCCCGACGAGGACCACGCCTGCCGCGGCCTGTACGCCAGACTCACCGACAAGGGCCCCCCACAGTCCCCGCTCACACCCGAGGAAACCACGGAACTACTGTTCGACAGCGAAACCATCCAGCACCGAGCCCGTGAACAACTGGCACAGGCACTGAACACCACCCGAAGACAACCCCACGACGACCCCCACGACGACCCCCACCATAACCACTGAACCAGACACACCAACCACCTGAAGTTCCCCTGGTCATGGACAGCGGGTGGTTACGCTGCGGCAAGTTGCCGGCAGATCGCCGGCCCTTCGCCGGACCGCTCGCGGTCGGCCAGGACGTGCATGATCCGCTGGTAGTCCGGCGACAGCACCGACACATCAAGCCCCTCCCGCCGCACCGGGACCGCCGAACGGGGCATCGCCCCGGGCGCCGCCGGTTCCGGCCCAATCGGCCGGGCATCCCCGGAAACGTGCACGTCCTTAAGCTCGCCGGCCTCGGGCAGCACCTGGCTCACCGTCTCCTTCGCGATCACAAGACGATCCTGCGCGGCCTCCGCCTCCTCCAGCTCGGCAACGAGCCGCTCCAAGTTGTCCCGCAGCGACTCCACCCGCTGCCGGGCAGCGACCTCCCGCTCCTCGAGCAACCCCATCACCGACGGCATCCGGCACCTCCACAGAAGAGAGAACACGACGTGTCATCTCTACTGCAGGGAAGGTGACTCTACGCCTGACCAGCGGAAACCCGGCGATCACACTCGGAAAGACAACAGTTTCCAGATGTTGCAACTACACAGGTAACTGACAACCGGCATCCAGCAGCGAGATGCCGGTGGCGAGGTTCTCCAACGCGCCGCGCAGCAGCGTCCACGGGCTGAAGGGATCGATCTCCCCGACCGTGGTGCTCCGGTCGCCGTGGTCGTGGATGCGGCAGAGACTGAAACCCGGATTCTGTCCAGGAACACCCCCGGAGCGCAGGAGAATGAGACCCACCCGCGCGTCACCGCCCCGCGAGAGGCGGTGGTTTCGATGGCTGCCCGCCGTGCTGATCCTCGGCGTGTTCCTCCTCGACCTCCTCACCCCGCGAGGTGTGAGGGTGTTCATCCTGTTGGCGGCTGCTCCCGTGCTGGTCGCGCCCTGGCTCTCCCTGGCCGGGACGATCGCCACCGGCGGGGCGGCGCTCCTCGCCGCGGTAGTCCTGCCCCTGGTGAGAGGCAGGACGCCGTTCGGCATCGATGATGTCTTCCCTTTCTCCACCTTCGTCACCCTGACCCTCCTGGCCTCGGTCGTCAACCGGCTGCTGGCCCGCGAGCGCCAACAGCTGAAGTCCTCCCGCGAGGTCGCCGAAGCCGTCCAGCGCGCCGTGCTCCCTTCCCCGCCCGGGCGGATCGGGCCACTGGCTGTGGCCGCCCGCTATGAGGCCGCCGCGCGGGAGGCCGCCATCGGGGGCGACCTGTACGCGATCCACTCCACTCCCTATGGCATCCGGCTGATGATCGCCGATGTCCGGGGCAAGGGTCTGGGCGCGGTCCAGACCGTCAACGCGCTGCTCGGCACCTTCCACGAGGCCACCCTCCGCATCCCGGACCTGCCCGGCGTGGTCCGCTGCCTGGAGGAGCGGATCCAGGAGACCCAGGCCGCCGAGAGCGGAGGGGAAGCCGAGAGGTTCGCCACCGCCGTCATCGCCGAACTCTCCGCCGACGGCTCGACCCTGCACGTGGCCAATCGGGGACACCCGGCGCCGCTGCTGCTCCACCATGGCCGGGCCCGCCCGCTGGAGCCGGGTGTGCCCTCGCTGCCGCTGGGCCTGGCCGACCTCGGCGACCCGGACGTCCCGGTCGACCGGTACGTCCTGCCCGAGGGCGCGGTCCTGGTGCTGTTCACCGACGGCGTCGTCGAGGCCCGCGACCACCGGGGAGTCTTCTACGACCCGGTCCCGTGGTTGTCCCGCCCCCTCCCGCCGGACCCAGACCGCGTGCTGGACGCCCTGCTCGCCGACCTGTACCGGTACGCCGCAGGACACCTCGACGACGATGTCGCGCTCCTCGCCATCGGCCTGCCCCCCGACGCGAACGACGGCCCCGGCAAGGCCCCGGCCGTCCACCGGAGGGAAGCAGACAACAGCCGCCGGCGCGCTTGAGGAAACCACGACTCTGCCGCCAATTCCTCGGGGCCGCGGGACCGCACTCCGCGACCTGCGGCGACGCGGCCATGCCCGGCGCTCCGAGCGGCTGTTCCTACGGGACTGGCGAATTACGCAGCAGAGCCACCCACGGGGCACCGGCCAGGCGGGATGGGCGAACCACGGAGCGGAGGTGCGATATCTCGGCCTCATGCCAGTGAGGCTTTTCCATCATCGGTCTGAGCTGGCCAGATGCAGGGTGAGGACGGCCTGGACGAGGCGGGTGATGCGGGTGGTCGAGCACCGGAGCTTGCGGAGGAGCCGCCAGGACTTGAGGGTGGCCATGGCCTGTTCAACGAGTGCGCGGATCTTCGCGTGGGACCGGTGGACAGCCTTCTGACCGGCGGAAAGGGTCTCCCAACGTCCCCAGCACGGGATGCGGACCGTGCCGCCGGCACCCCGGTAGCCCTTGTCGGCCCAGCACGTGATGTCGGCCTCGGCAAGCGCGTCGACAATGCCGTGGGTGATCGTTCCTCACGCCAGCGGACTGTCGGCCAGGGACGCGAGCAGCTGGGCGGGGTCGTCGTAGACCGCCCGCGCACCCGCCTCCTTCAGGTCGGCGCGCGGGATCCCGCCGCACAGCACGCCGACGCAGTGCACCCCGGCCCTGCTGCCCGCCTGCATGTCCCACACGGTGTCACCGACGAACACCGCGCGCTCGGCGGGCACCCCCGCCAGCTCCAGGGCGTGTTCGACGGGTTCGGCGGCTGGTTTGCCCTGCTCCACGTCGTCGGCGCTGGTCGTGGCCTTGATCGCGTCGTCCGCGTCGATCGCCCGGCGCAGCGCGGACAGCTCCGCGCCCCCGGCGGAGGTGGCGAGCACCACCGTCCAGCCGTCCTGGTCGAGGCGGCGCAGCAGCCGGCCGGCGTCCCGCAGCGCGGGCAGCCGGTCGAAGTACTGCCCGTAGAGGGCCTTGTGGGCGGCGCTCAGCTCCTCGTCCCGGTCCTTGTCCCGGTCGTCCCCGAGCAGATGGGCGACGAGGTCGTCGGAGCCGAGCCCGACGGCCCGGTGGATCGCGTGCATCGGCACCTGGTGGCCCGCCTGCCGGAACGCCTCCCACCAAGTGGTCACGTGGAGATGGTTGGTGTCGACGAGGGTTCCGTCGACGTCGAACAGGGCAGCCCGTTCCATGCGCCGGCCCCTTCCTCTCTGTCGTCCTGTGTCGCGGACGTCCACGTCGGTACGGGTTCCACGTCAGGGGCTTGTCACTCCGGCCGGAGTGCAACGTGGCGCGGCGGCCAGGAGACGGCTGCTCACCGTCGGTGCGCGGACTCTATCCACAGGCCCGCGCCCCGAGCATCGCTCGTGAGGCCGCCGCGATCAGCGAGGCGGCCCGTACGTGAGGAGCCGTCATGCCCGACACCACCACGCCGCTCGCTCCGATGACCCCGGACGCGGCCATCAGCGCCTTCGACTACCTCCGGGCCGTCCGGGCCGGCGACGTCGAAGCCGCCCGCGAGTTCGCCGGCGCCGAGCCGCGAATGCCCGCACTGTTCATGGACGTCGCCGAACGGATCGTCGTCCCGATCACCGCGCTGCCGGGCCCGGACGCGGGCGAGCCGTGCGAGGTCACCTTCGCCCTGGAAGTCCTCGGACGCGTCTTCGTGTGGGTAGACGCCGATGCGGGACGGATACTGACCGGACAACTCGCCTCGGGCAAACCACTCGCAATCGTGTGCCACGCCCCTGCCTCGATGCCGGCCACCAGGATCCACGGCGAGTCGCCCTTCAAGGGCTACCGGATCACGGGCTTCACCAATGAAGAGGAGGAGGCTGTCGGACTGGCCGACAAGGCGCAGTGAGCCTTTCCCGGTAACCGGTCGTTGCTCTCGGTGATCGCCGGGCTGTGCTGTGCCTCTGCCCTCCCCAAGTCCGTGCAGCCGCAAGGCCCCCGGTAGGAACGATCTTGCGACAGAAAGATCCGACCGAGCACCCCGGCCGGCGCGTCCGTCAGCCCTGTACGGTCCGCGCACCGGCGCAACAGCACCACCCCGGCATGCCCGATCAGTCTCTTCCCGTCAGCCACCACGGACAGCCGACGGTCCCACCCTGTAGTCCCGCTCACCGGATTGGCGCCCTGATTCTCGCAACGGTTACGGACTAGACACTCGCATCCTCGCAGGTCAGCGGCATCATTCTGCTATCGGGACGTCAGGTCACCCAATTCCGCTGAATACCCAGGGTCAGGCATGTAGGCGCCGCGATGCCGCCGGCCCTGCTGAGCCCGGTCAGGCGGCGGACAGCCCGGGAATGCCGTCGTCGGTCGCCCACCACGCTGGTGCGGCGGGCATCGGCCCGACGCCGATGCCCGCTGCCGGCTTTCCGCCGGTTCAGCTGTAAGGGATCACCAGCACGGACTTGTCCGTGCCCGTCTGGAGCTTCGAGGCGCCGTTGCCGATAGCGCTCCACACCTCGAGGCGTACGGTGCCGCCGTTCAGATTGCCCGGTGCGCCCGTGGACGCCTTGAGACCGCGTGCCTGCGTGTACTCCTCCCATCCGGTGACCGGGTCGGTCGCGAAGTAGTGGTATGTCTCGGTCCGGTCGAAATCGCCGTCGCCGGTGAAGTCGTAGCTGATCCGGGCCTGCTGACCGAGTCCGACCGTGCTGCCCGCGTCCACCTGGAGCCGGAAGGCGGTCTGCGCGCCCGGGGTGAGCGTGCCGTTGACGCCGCGGACCTCGTAGACGAGGGGCTGGTACGGGGTGCCGTCGTGGTTGGCGCCGCCACCGGAGGCGATGGTGTCGCTGCCCGCCGTGCCGCCTGTCGCCGTGGTCAGTGCGCCACCGCTGCGCAACTGGAAGGTGTTGCCGGTCGGCGGTTCCGGGTCGGGGTCGGGGTCCCCTGAACCGGTCCCGGTGCCGCTCGCGGTGGAACGGGCCGGCACGGAGAGGGTCTTGCCGTCGGAGAAGGTGACGGTGCGGGCCGTCGGTCCGTGGTTGTGGGCCGCGTAGGTCCGGGTCGTTCCCTTGGTGAAGACGGCGGAGGTGGGGATGTCACCGGTCACGGTGGCGTCCGGGGCGCCGAGGGTGTCGAGGGTGTTGATCCAGTGGTAGGTGTGCGCCTTCGACTCCCCCTGCTCCGGGGTGTAGTCGGCGTGGCCCGCGTCCCATTTCGCCTTGGCCGCAGCCGGGTCGGCGAAGGACTGGAACTCCCAGAGGATGTCGCGCCATTCGACGGCCGGGCCGCCGTTCTCCCGCTCCATCTCCGCGATGTTGCGCCGGATCGCGGCCTTCTCACCGCCGAGGTGGAGCGATCCGCCGGTCACGGGCAGGACGTTGATGCCGTGGATCTCCTCGGGGTTGGCGGTCCACCAGGTGGCGTAGGCGGCGCCACTGCCCCACACCATGCCGGCTGTGTCGTGACCGAAGGAGGACGGGAAGACCTGCTCGTCGGCGTCGAACCAGTACTGGGCGATCGACTCCGACTCGGTGGTCAGCAGGAAGGTGCCGAGGTCACGCAGCGAAGTGTCACCGGTCGCGGAGCCCCACAGGACGAGGGCTGCGCTGAGGTTGGTGGACTCGGAGGAGGACTCCTGGTTGTTGCCGGCGGCGAAACCCTGATGGCCGGAGGCCCAGCTGTGGCCCGCGTAGACGTCGAAGCCGCGCAGGAAGGGGAAGGCGGTGTCGGTGCGGCTGGGGTTGGCGGCGTCCCGCACGAGGGTCTTGACCATGCCGCCCCAGGCGGAGTCGGCGGCCCATCCCTGGTCGTACTGGGCGACGATCGCCGCCGCGTAGACGTAGTAACTGTAGTGGAAGTGGTGGTCGTTGAGCTCGGTGTCGCTGCCGTAGGAGGCGGGGTAGCCGGTGAGCGTCTTCCAGTCCTTGTCGTAGCTGAACTCGTTCGCGCCTCCCGCCGTGAACCAGTCCTGGAGCTTGCCCTTGATCAGGCCGAGAAGCCTGTCGCGGATGCCGGTCTCGCCGATCTGGTCGGCCACCGGGACGAGCTGGGCGAGGCGGCCGAGGGCCTTACCGGTCCAGTAGGTGTCGGAGGCTCCGGAGAAGGGGTCGGCGGCGTTCACGACCTCGTTCAGGTAACCACGCAGTCTGGCGGTGTCCACGCCGTTCGACTTGGGCAGCGCGGGCAGCACCGCTGCTGCCTTCCGACTTGTGGTGAAGGAGGCCGACTCGCGGACCTTCATGGTGCCGCGTGGTGAGACATAGGTGTAGGAGGTGAGGGGGTCCGTGGTGTTCAGCCACTGGTGGCGGTAGAGGGCCTGGAGCGTGCCGCGCTCGGTGCCTTCCTTCGCGTCGGTGGTGAGCGTGTAGGTGGCCCTGACGGTGCCACCGGTGTAGCTCCAGGTGGCCTCGGAGCCGGTGACGAAGCTGTAGGCGTACTTCTTGAAGGTCGCCAGCGCGCCGGTGGACGGCAGCACGGCGACGGAGAAGTAGTCCTTGGAGCCGAGTGCCGCGGTGACGGTGGAGCCGGCGACGTTCCAGTCGCTGCCGGTCGGCGCGAAGAGGGCGTAGTGATGCCCGGCAACGGTGATGCCGAGGACGTTGTCCTGGTCGGCGAAGACAGTGGGCGCGCCGGCGGTGGTGATCTGGGCGTTGCCGCCGGAGCCCTTGGCGTATACGAACGGGGAGCCGTGGCCGATGGTGGTGCGCAGGGTGCGGGCGCCGTCGGACCATTGGGGGGTGACCGTCCAGTCGGACCAGTCGTCGGCCTTGGTGTCGGGTGAGTTGAGGCCGGTCAGTCCAATGGTGAGGTCGCGCTTGTGGGCGTACTCGTACTGGCGGCCGTCACCGACGATCGCGGGGGTCGTCGGGTAGCCGACGTCGAGCCCGCCGGCCGTGGCCTGGTAGGTGAGGGGGTGTCCGTACATGGGGGTCGAGTACGGGTTGTCGCCGTAGCGCTGGAAGGCGAGGGAGGACCACCAGTCGTTGGTGGGCACGGGCCGGTTGCGGGCGGCGGCGGTCAGCTTGGGCGTGACCGGCGTTCCTGTGTTGGTGGTGGGGCCCGACGTACCGGGGGGCCGGGTGTCGGAGTAGCTGCCGGAGCCTACGGGAACGGTGGCGGCGGCCGCCGGTCCGGCGGCCGGGCCCAGGCCGACGACGGCGAGGGCTGAGGCCAGAAGCAGCACTGCTGCCGGTCTGGTGCGGGGGGATGGCATGCGGCACCTCGAGTCATCACAGGAGGGGGGACTGAGAGCGCTCTCAGATGGCCGGAACGTAAAGCCCCTGTAATGCACGTGTCAATAGATTGAACGCAGTGGGCAGTTGGCGCCGAACCCACAACCCTGACGCCGAAGGCCGCCTTCAATACCGGCCGCACCACCACCCTCGCCCAGGCCGCAGGTGCTGCGGTCGCCGGCCTGCTCGCTGCGACCCGGCGAGGTCATCCGCGGGCGGGGCTGGTCGTTCTCCGCCGGGTGGGGCAGCAGAGAGACGCTGCGGCGTGGGCGGCTGGGCCGGCGCCTCCGCCCGGCGTCCCGGGGCCGGCTCGCTCCGGCCGCCCGCACCCAACTCCGCAGCGTCTCCGCCTTGCCCCCCCCCAGACCAGCGGCGACCGACCTGGTCACCACTCCCGGCCGCGACCCGCACCACACGACCGCGACCGCCCTGAATTCCCGCGGACAGTACTTCACGACCACGGAACATCCGTTCCCCCGAACCTTCAAAAACCAAATATCTCGGACGCCCGGGATCCGAGACCGAACCCCGCCTTCGCCGCCCGGTTCAGGGCGCTGAAAGCATCCTGAAACCGCGCTGAATGCGCCCTGCCGCAACCTCTGCGGCATGACGACAACGACATCGCGCTCTCCCGCCATCGCGGCCAAGGGGCTGCGCAAGGCATACGGGGACAAGACGGTCCTCGACGGTATCGATCTGGCGGTGCCGACCGGGTCCGTGTTCGCGCTGCTCGGCCCGAACGGCGCCGGCAAGACCACCGCCGTCAAGACCCTCTCCACCCTCATCACCGCCGACGCCGGCGATCTGCGCGTCGGCGGCCACGACCTGGCCACCGACCCGCAGGCCGTGCGCGCCGCGATCGGTGTCACCGGGCAGTTCTCCGCTGTCGACGGCCTGATCACCGGCGAGGAGAACATGCTCCTCATGGCGGACCTGCACCTACTCTCCCGCAGAGAGGGCCGCCGTACCGCCGCCGAACTTCTTGAGCGCTTCGACCTGGTGGAGGCCGCGAAGAAGCCCGTCTCCACCTACTCCGGTGGCATGAAGCGCCGCCTCGACCTCGCCATGACGCTGGTCGGCAATCCGCGGATCATCTTCCTCGACGAGCCGACCACCGGCCTCGATCCGCGCAGCCGCCACAACATGTGGGGGATCATCCGCGAGCTGGTCTCCGGAGGCGTCACCGTCTTCCTCACCACCCAGTACCTGGAGGAGGCCGACGAACTCGCCGACCGCATCGCGGTGCTGAGCGAGGGCAGGCTCGCCGCCGAAGGGAGTGCCGAAGAGCTGAAGCGGCTCATCCCGGGCGGGCACGTGCGACTGCGGTTCACCGACCCGGCCGCATACCAGTCCGCCGCCGTCGCCCTGCGTGAGGTCACTTTCCCCCGAACTCTCGGCTTCGCTCGGGCAGGGGGTGCCCCCATCGACGAGGCGCTGTCGCTGCAGATCCCCAGCGACGGCAGCCAGCGCGAGCTGCGCTCCATCCTCGACCGGCTGGACTCGGCCGGCATCGAGGCGGACGAGCTGACCGTGCACACCCCCGATCTCGACGACGTGTTCTTCGCCCTGACCGGCACAGCCAACGCCTCCGACCAGCCCAAGGAGGCTGTCCGATGAGCGTTCTCTCCCTCGCCGTACGCAACTCGAACACGATGTTGCGCCGCAACCTGCTGCACGTACGGCGCTACCCGTCCATGACCCTGAACCTGCTGCTCACTCCGATCATGCTGCTACTGCTCTTCGTCTACATCTTCGGAGACGTGATGAGCGCGGGCATCGGTGGCGGGGACGCCGACCGCTCCGAGTACCTCGCCTATCTCGTCCCGGGCCTGCTGATGATGACCATCGGCAGCACCGTGATCGGGGCCGCGGTGTCCATCTCCATGGACATGGCCGAGGGCCTCATCGCCCGCTTCCGTACGATGGCGGTCCACCGCGGCTCTGTGATCATCGGGCACGTCGTCGGCAGTGTGCTGCAGGTGCTCGCCAGCCTGGTCCTCGTCGGCGCCATCGCCGTGGCCATCGGCTTCCGGTCCACGGACGCCACGGCCCTGGAGTGGCTGGCGGCGTTCGGACTGCTCGCGCTGTTCGCCCTGGCGCTCACCTGGATCGCCGTCGGGATGGGACTGGCCAGCCCGAACCCCGAGGCGGCCGGCAACATGGCCATGCCGCTGATCCTCCTTCCGCTCATCTCGAGCGCCTTCATCCCGGCCGACACGATGCCGGGCTGGTTCCAGCCGATCGCCGAGTACCAGCCGTTCACGCCGGCCATCGAGACCCTGCGCGGCCTGCTGCTCGGCACCGAGATCGGCAACAACTGGTGGATCGCGATCGTCTGGTGCGTCGGCCTGACCGTGCTCGGCCACCGCTGGTCGACGGCGTTGTTCAACCGCGACCCGAAGTAGCCGATACAACCGCGCGGGCTGCCTCCCGCAGCTCGTCCCGCTCCAGGGCGGCGTACTCCGACACCGCGTCGGCGTACGCCGCCCTGTCGGCGTCCTGGGCCGCCTTCCGGGCGCGGTCCACCGACATCGTCGGCTGGAAGTCGCGCAGCACCCGCAGCCGTTCGGCCAGCGCGATCATCCGTACGGCACCGGCACCGTCGTCGCCGGACGCGAGCCCCGCCATGCCGAGGGCGTGCAGCACCGTCCCGACCACAGGGAGCTCCATGGGCGAGCCGGCCGGACCGGAGAGCAGGGTCCGCAGCCCCTGCCGCAGCCGGTCGACCGGCTCCGCGACCAGCTCGAGCCGGCCGGCGTGCGCGTGCGCCGTCACCGCCGCCGACTGGACCTGCAGTGCCCACGGATCGAGCCAGGGGGCGCCGCCGTGCATCGAGCCGGCCTCGTGCATTCGCTCCACGGCGCCGCGCCACAGGCCGAGCCCGACCTCCGTCAGCCCGCGGGCGAGCGCGATCTCGGCGCGCCCGCCGAGGTCGGGCCGGTAGAAGGCGTCCTGCTGCGGGATGTTGTCGCTCTCCGCCTGCCGCAGCCAGTACTCGGCCTCGTCGGGGTCGCCGCGCTGCAGGCAGGCGAGGACGAGGAGCCAGCGGATGAAGAGGTAGTCGTGCCCGTCGCCGAGCCGCGGCAGCACCTCGAGCACCGCCATGAGATGCCCGTACGCTTCCTCGCCCTGCCCCATCCGCAAGCACAGCTCGCTCAGCCGGGAATGCCCCATGAGCTGCACGGACGGGTTGTCGACCGGAGCCAGTTCGGTGATTGTCCGGTGGGCCGAGGCGAGCGCGCGGTCGATGTCGTGCTCGTACTCCCAGACGTAGGTGGCGACGCTCTCGGCGATGCCGGCGACCAGCGGCTGCTCGCTGTCGCTGTCGCAGAGCCCCCTCAGCACGTCGTAGTCGGGAGGCAGCATCTCGGGGACCGCGCTCAGCACTGCCGCGGCGGCGCGCAGCAGCGTGTCCGGCGGGGCCGGGGGCAGTCGCCGGAGGGTGACGAGCTGGCGTACGGCGACCGGGCCGTAGCCCATGAACAGACCCGCCGTGCACAACACCGCAGCGGCGCGGGCGACTTCGACGTATTCGGGCCCGGGGTAGTAGTGCGACAGTGGCGGGCCGGTGTCTGCGGCGAGGGCGGCGAGGCGGGGAAAGTTGGAGTCGTTGGACCACAAAGAGGCGAGGACGGCGGTGAGGGCGGCGGTGGTGGGGCCGTCCGTACGGGCGAGGGCGTGTCGCAGGGCCAGCACGAGGTTGTCCTGCTCGGCCTTGATCCGCTCCCTGGCGGCAACGGGGTCTTCTCCCCTGCTCGAGCGAAGCCGAGAACTCGGGGAAGGTTCCGAGTCGAAGAGCCAGTCGTGGTACGCGACCCCGAAGTCCCGCGCCCAGGCGAGGACCCGGCCGATGGCCTCGTCTTCCTCGCCCGCCTCCGCACGCCGGGCCGCGCTGAACTCCCGTACGGTCTCCAGCATCCAAAACCGCACGCCGACCGGGGTGTCGACGACGGTCAGCAGGGACTGATCGGCCAGCTGCTCCAGCAGCATCAGCGCCCCCTCGCCCAGCACCTGCTCCGCCGCTTCGCCCAAGAAGCCGCCGGGGAAGACGGACAGCGTGCGCAGCGCCGCCCTGGCGTCCTCCGCGAGCAGGTTCCAGCTCCACTCCACGACCGCGTGCAGCGTGCGGTGGCGCTCCGGCACATCCCGCACCCCGCCGCGCAGCAGCGCGAACCGGTCGCCGAGGCGGCGCGCGATCTCCGGCACCGAAAGGACTCGCACCCGCGCCGCGGCCAACTCCACGGCGAGCGGCAGCCCGTCGAGGTGGCGGCACAGCTCGGCCACCGCGTCCGGCGGCAGCTCCACGCCGGGCCGGGCGGCCCGGGCCCGCTGCGTGAACAGCTCGACCGAGGTGTCGAGCCCGAGCTCCGGCAGCGCGTACACCGCCTCCGAGGTGAGGCCGAGCGGGGCCCGGCTGGTGACGAGCACCCGCAGGTCCTTCGAGGACGAGACCAGGGCCTGTACGAGGTCGGCGGCGCCCCGGACGACCTGCTCGCAGTTGTCGAGGACCAGCAGAGCGGGCCCGGAGCCGAGTACACCGAGGATGCCGGACACCAGGTCGGCCGGGGCGTGGCCGCTCATGGCGCCGGGCCGTCCCTCGCCCGCGCCGAGCGCGGAGGCCACCTCCGCGGCCACGTCCGCGTCCGCGGTGACGCCGGCGAGCGGCACGAAATACACCACGCGCTGTTCGGCCCGGCGGCTGACGGCGTACGCGAGCCGGGTCTTGCCGAGGCCGCCGGGGCCGACGACGGTGACGGCGCGGGATGCGCCCAGCAGCCGCTCCACCGCCGCGATGTCCTCGTTCCGGCCGAGCAGCGGGTTCGGCTCGTGCGGCACGCCGTGCCTGACCACGGGCGCCTCGCCGCGCAGCAGCTCCTGCTGTACCGCCTTGAGCCCGGCGCCCGGACCCGTGCCGAGCGCCTCGCGCAGCTCACGGCGGTACGCCTCGTACCGCGTCAGCGCGGCGGACGGGCCCGCCGTCGCCGCCTCGCCGCGCAGCAGCTCGGCGAGCACTTCCTCGTCGCGCGGATGCTCCGAGGCGGCCACGGCCAGCGGTCCGGCCGCCTCCGCGTGCCGACCGAGGCGGGCGAACGCGAGCGCCTTCGCGCGTACGAGCGTGCCGCGGACGGGGGCCCGCTCGGTGCGCAACGCGGCTACGGGGTCGTCGGGGGCGCCGGCCCCGTCAGGGGTGCCCGCCCACAGCGCGAGCCCGGCCTCGGCCGCAGCCAGCGATCCCGCATGGTCCCCGGCCCTGGCCCAGTCCGCGCTCGCGGTGGCGTGCAGCAGCAGGGCAGAGCTGTCGACCTGATCCTCGGCGAGGGTGAGCCGGTATCCGGTCGGCGTGCTGACGAGGACATCGGCGCCCAGCTGCGCCCGCACCCTGGACACGAGGACCTGCACCGCCTTTCCCGGCCGCTCCGGCAACTCGTCCGGCCACAGCCCTGCCACAAGCCGCTCGGTGCTGCAGCCCGTGCGCAAGTCGCCCGCGAGCAGCGCGAGGAGGCCCCGGAGCCGGGGCGCGGTGACCTCCTGTCCGCGATAGGCGACACGCGGCAGCAGGGTCAGGTCGGTGGTCACCCGCGCAGATTAGCCAAGGCACCGGCCGCCAACACTCCTGCCGCGGGCCGAACTCCCGCCGCGCGGGCGGCAGCCTGGTCGTGCGGGACGGCCAAGGGTGAAGTGATCACGCAGGCGTACGCGACCACCGAGGCCGGTCACGGCGGACTGGTGTGCTCGTGGGCGGTGGAGCCGGGTCGGTACGGAAGCCGCGTCAGCTCGGTGCCCCCCGGGGGGGGATCGAGACACCGCCGGCCAACACCGGGCTACGGACCCAGGGCGACCCTACGGCGGGTCGAGCAGTTCGTGCAGCACCGGCGAGGTGCTCGCCTTCTCCACGGCTCCTCTTCCGGTTGACTCGCGCTGTTTACGGACTCGCGTTGTCGCCTGACCCGGGGAGTCGCCCGGCAACCAAAATGGTCGCCGTCAGTCGGCACGCGTCCCCCCGGTAGGCCCGTTTCCACAATCCTGAATCGCCCCGGGTTTGATGGAGACATCGAAGACCCGGAAGGATGCCGATCATGGCTGCGCCCAAGAAGTACTCCGACGAACTGCGTGAGCGTGCGACACGGATGGCGGTCGAGGCCCGCAAGGACCCCGCCGGCCGGACGGGAGCGATCCGCCGCATCGCCGAACAGCTCGATGTCCACCCCGAGGCCCTGCGGACCTGGGTGAAGCGGGCCGAGACCGACGAGGGCCTGCGCGAGGGCACCACCAGCGGCAATCGTGCCGTTCTCTCCTTTGCCCTGTACGACCGTCACGTTCAGTTCCTCGTCGGCGCTCCGTGACTCTTTTGCCACCACCGCGACCTCCACGTCCCCCGCGAGTTAGTCAGGTCAACTTATCGGGTAATCGGGCCCACTTGGGTCCCCTGTGTCGCTTCTGTTCCACGTCAGGCTCACGGAGAAATTGGCCGCCGTGGCGGTGTTGGCCAAGTCCGCCTCGGCCGACAGCGACAGCGACAGCTCGAACTCCAGCGCGTTTTCGTCTGGTGCGTTTGCCGGCCCACAGAACCCTGTTCACGAAGCTCTCCGCCACTGGCCGCACTGTGTCGAGCTTCTGTCCGCACGACCGCTCCGCCCGGGTTACGGAGCGGCCTCCGCGTCCCACTCGGACGAGGGTTTCGTCCACCTCGCGGAGGTGAACACGGATCGCTTCGTCACTGTCGTCCTCCAACGACACCTCGACCGTGCGGACAGGTCGTTCGCTCACTGCACCCTTCAGCACTCGGGAGGAGAGATCGTCAGCCCGTGTCCCGCAGTGCCGCAGTTGGCTCTCGACGGCCCGTCGCCCGTCGCCGGGCGACGGGCCGGGCCTCCGTGCGGTTCGCGTTACGTGCGGTCCGGGGGACGCAGTTCGACCGTCCGGGCATGCAGGATCCAGGAATCGGACCTCAGGAACGCCCGGCCAGGAAATCGGACAGGCCGGCCAGCAGCCGCTCCACATCTTCTGTGTTGTTGTAGGGGGCGAGGCCCACACGAAGTCCTCCGGTGTCCGAGAGGCCGAGCCTGCGGGATGCCTCGATCGCGTAGAAGGCCCCGGACGGCGCGTGGACACCGCGTTCCGCGAGGAACCGACAGGCATCCGTCGTGCTGCGACCGTCGACGGTCAGCAGCAGGGTGGGCGTGCGGTCGGTGGCGTTGGAGTGGACCGTGACGCCGTCGAGGGCGCTCAGTCCCTTGTCGATCTGGGCCCGCAGGTTTTCCTCGTGTCCCTCGAGCGCCGCGAACGCCGCGGCCAGTCGCTGTCGTCGGGTGCCTGATGCACGTGCGTCGAGTCCGGCGAGGAAGTCGACGGCGGCACGGGTGCCCGCGAGGAACTCGTAGGGCAACGTGCCGAGTTCGAAGCGTTCTGGGACGACGTCGGTGGAGGGCAGCAGCTTGTCGGGATGCAGTGTCTCCAGCAATTCGGGCCGGGCGGCGAGCACTCCGTGGTGCGGACCGAGGAACTTGTACGGGGAACAGGTGAAGAAATCCGCGCCCAGCTGCTCGACGTCGACCAGGGAATGGGCGGTGTGGTGCACACCGTCGACGTACAACAGCGCACCCGCCTCGTGCACCAGGCGGGAGATCTCGGCGATCCGGGGACGCGTGCCGATCAGGTTGGAGGCGGCGGTCACAGCGACCAGCCGGGTGCGTTCCGAGAGCACTGCCCGGATGTCATCGACGGTCAGTTCCCCGGTGGCCGGATCGAAGTCGGCCCAGCGTACGGTGGCTCCGGCCAGGGTTGCGGCCTGGACCCAGGGGCGGATGTTCGAGTCGTGATCCAGCCGGGTCACGACCACCTCGTCCCCCGGCGACCACGTCTTGGCAAGGGTGCGCGAGAAGTCGTAGGCGAGCTGCGTGGCGCTGCGCCCGAACACGATCCCGGCCGGGGCCGCTCCCAGGAGGTCGGCCAGAGCCTGCCGGCACCCGGTGACGATGCTCTCGGCGTTGCGCTCCCCGATCGCCCCCTGTCCCCGGTTCGACAGCGGGCTGCTCAGCGCGTCCGAGACGGCCTCGATGACGGGCCGGGGGGTCTGGGTGCCGCCCGGGCCGTCGAAGTGGGCTGTCCCGGCGGCCAGCGCGGGGAACTGCGCGCGGATGGTTTCGACGTCGTACGTCACGAAAGCTCCTGTTCGTCCCAGGGCCCTCTCCCACGGTTCCTGCCCGGCAAGGGCCGAAGGAGAGGACCCGGCGTGGGCGACTGCCCACCGGTCGGTCCTGTTCCCGATTCTGTCGCCCCTGGCCGGAGCAGGACAGAGGCAGACGATCACGAGTTATGGTCCGGCTTCGTCCCGCTCCGTGGCCGGTCACCGTCCTTCAATGCCTGTACAGCGTGCAGTCGCCGGTGAATACCTTGCCGAGGCCCTCCGGTGTCTTCACCGTCGGCGTGGGGGACGTCGTGACGTCCGGTGCAGAGCCGTCCGCGCCACTCCATGTCGTACACACAGCGTCGTACACACAGTGTCGGAGCCCGGACGCCGGGAGGGCGTGCGGGCTCCGACGCCGGGGACGTCACTCCGAGATGTCGACCTTGCCGTTGGCGGGCTCGACAGGAGCGGGCGTCGTCGACGTACCGCGCTGGGTGAGCCCCTGGAGGAGCTGGGCGAGGTCGACGCCGGTGGCGGAGTTGAGGAGCTCCATGCCCTGGACGACGTTGTCGGTGACGGTGCGCGTGAGCTGCCCCGCGCCATCGGTGGAGATCACGGTCAGCTTGTCCACGGCGGCCAGCGGCTCGGCGGCCCTGCCGACGACCTGCGGCAGCACCTCGACCAGCATCTGCAGCACCGCCGCGTCGCCGTAGCGTTCGAAGGCGTCGGCCTTCTTGTGCATGGCGTCGGCCTCCGCCGAGCCCTTCGCAGCGATCGCGGCGGCTTCGGCGTCACCCTCGAGGCGTACGGCGTCGGCGAGCGCCGCGCGGTGGGCCTTCTCGCCCTCACCGGTCAGCCGTGCCCGCTCGGCAGCCGCCTCGGCCTCCTTGACCGAGGCGATACGGCGGGCCTCGGCCTCCTGCTCGGCCTGGTAGCGGGCGGCGTCGGCGGGCTTGCGGACCTTGGTGTCCAGTTCGCGGTCGGTCAGCGCGGCCTGCCGGGCTGCGACCTTCTCCTGCTCCTGCAGGACCTCCTGCCGCCGGGCTGCCTCGGCGAGCGGGCCGGCGGCGTCGGCGCGGGCGGCGGCCTCGTCCGTCTCGGCCTTGATCTCGGCCTGCTTCAGGGCGTAGGTCCGCTGGGCGATCGCGATCTCCTCCTCCGCCTTGAGCCGGGCCTGCTCGGAGGCGCGCCGGGCGACGGCCTCGGCGATGTCGGCCTCCTGCTTGGCCCGGGCCGCCTCGGGCCGGCCCAGGTCCGCGAGGTAGGAGCCCTCCGTGGTGATGTCCTGGATCTGGAAGGCGTCCAGCACGAGCCCCTGCCCGGACAGGCTGGCCTCGGCCTCCTCCGCGACCTGTCCGGCGAAGGCGGCGCGGTCACGGATGATGTCCTCGACGGACATGCGCCCGACGATGGAGCGCAGCGCGCCGGACAGTACTTCCTGGGTGAAGCCGACGATGCCGTCCTGCTGGTCCAGGAAGCGCTGGGCAGCGGCGCGTATCGAGTCCTCGGTGCCGCCCACCTTGACGATGGCGACACCCTCGAGGTTCGCCTTCACCCCGCGCAGGGTGACCGCGCCCCGGACGGCCACCGGGATGTGCCGGCTGGACAGTTCGAGGGTGAACTTCTGCTGGACGAAGGGCACGACGAAGACACCGCCGCCGACCACGACCTTCTGGCCGCTGTTGTCGGTGAAGATCCGGCCGGTCTCGGGGTCGGTGGACTTCTTGCCGCGTCGGCCGGTGACGATGAAGGCCTCGCTGGGGCCCGCGACCTTGTAGCGGGTGACCACCACGAGAGCCAGCAGGACCAGGAGTACGACAACTCCGACCACTGCCATCAGTACAGAGCTCATATGTGTGAAATCTCCTCAGCCCTCCCGGGGGACGGCGATGTGGTTCGGATCGAACATGAACATGGGCGACGTAAAAAACACAGGAGACGCGGGAGACACGCCGGCCGCGGAAACGGCAGGCGCGGGCGGGGGCACGCTGCGGTGACGTACCGTCAGTGCTCGACCGGCCGGACCGCCACCGATGTCGCGGACAGCGCGGACTCCACCCAGACCTCGGCGCCCCGCGCCACGGGCCCTGAACTCTTCGCGGCCAGCTTCAGCGGCTGCCCGGCGAGATACACCAGCACCTCGCCGTATCCCTCGGCCGGGATGGCGGTCACCACGGAGCCGGAGGTGCCGACGAGATCGCCGCCGCGTGGGGTGGCAGCGGTCTGGTCCCGCATGAGGGCGCGGCTGAACTTCCAGGTCAGCCACCCCGCGGCGGCCCCGGCCACGACACCGGCCGCCGTCGCTCCGGTGACCCCCAGGCCCGTCGTGCCGAGGACGATCGCGCCGCCGAAGCCGAGCATGGACACGAACCCGGCGATGACCGGCAGCGACAGTAGCCCGTCGAACAGCCCGTCCAGCACGCCACCGAACACGCCTTCCAGGATCCCGTCGAAGATCAGCGAGAACAGCAGCAGAACCAGTCCCGCGATACCGAGACCCACAAACCAGTCCATTCGGGCCCCGCTTTCACTCGAAAGATCTCCCGCACCCGCATGTTCCCATGCGACCCGGTCCGGGCACATTGCCAGAACCCGGCAATCTTTACGCGTTCTTCATGCCGCCTTCCAACGGACGCCGGGGTTCCGCTCTCACTCCGGCCGCGGTACGGGCCATGTGGACGCGAGGCGAGATGC
Source organism: Streptomyces chlorus (assembly GCF_042655885.1). NCBI lineage: Bacteria > Bacillati > Actinomycetota > Actinomycetes > Kitasatosporales > Streptomycetaceae > Streptomyces > Streptomyces chlorus. The sequence continues at coordinate 19,497 of NZ_JBHSOA010000050.1, read as the reverse complement.
TTATTAGTCCGCCGCGTCTCGGCCCGGGGCACGGTGGGGCGCCGGGCGGCACGCAGCCGTTGCCCTACTCCGGCAGGATCGATGCCCCTGGGCCGAACGTGGGGGCATGTGGGTGCCGTCCAGCTGGGGCCGTCGGCGCCCATGCCGTGTCCCGGTCGGCGATGTTCCGGCGTACGACGAGACAGGTCACGGCGTGGGCGGCGGCGCGGTGGGGGCGACGCCGAGGGCGGTAAGGAGGGCCCAGCCCATGCTGCGGCCGCGGATCTGTTCGCTCGTGAGCGGCGGGTCCGTGACCTCGCTGTCGGTGGTCACCCGGATGCGCACCGGACTGTCGGCAGGCAGGGCAGGACGTCCAGCGGGGCCGGGCCCGGGGAGAGGCAGACGATCGCGTCCGGTAGAGGTCGGCCGCAACGGGTGCCATGGACAGCGCAAGCGGGAGGCGGCCGCCTGTTCCGTACTCTGGCGGTATGCGCATGCGCCCCACTCTGAACTGGCTCCCTGCCGAGGACCTGCCGCCGGGCACCACGGATCTGGAGCCGGTCGCCGATGCGCTGAGCACCGGCGGTGTGCTGGTGCTCAGCGGGGCGGGGATCTCCACGGAGTCGGGCATCCCCGACTACCGGGGCGAGGGCGGGAGCCTGAGCCGGCACACTCCGATGACCTATCAGGACTTCACCGCCGGCGCCCAGGCCCGGCGCCGGTACTGGGCGCGCAGCCACCTCGGCTGGCGCACCTTCGGCCGCGCCCGCCCCAATGCCGGGCACCGGGCCGTGGCCGCGTTCGCGCGGCACGGCCTGCTCACGGGTGTGATCACCCAGAACGTCGACGGCCTGCACCAGGCCGCCGGCAGCGAGGGCGTCGTGGAACTCCATGGAAGCCTGGCCCGGGTCGTCTGCCTTTCCTGCGGCACTCTCAGCCCGCGCCAGGAACTCGCCCGGCGGCTGGAGGAGGCCAATGCGGGCTTCGAGCCGGCAGCCGCCGGAATCAACCCGGACGGTGACGCCGACCTCACCGACGAACAGGTCAAGGGTTTCCGCGTGCTGCCCTGCCCGGTCTGTGACGGCATCCTCAAACCGGACGTGGTGTTCTTCGGCGAAGCCGTTCCGCCACGGCGGGTCGAGCACTGCCGCACGCTGGTCCGTGAGGCGGCCTCGCTGCTGGTCCTGGGCTCCTCGCTGACGGTGATGTCCGGGCTCCGGTTCGTCCGCCAGGCAGCCCAGGCCGGAAAACCCGTGCTGATCGTCAACCGGGATCCCACCCGGGGCGACCGGCACGCCGCCGCCCGGATCGCGCTTCCCCTGGGAACGGCCCTCACCACGCTGACCGACCAGCTGGGCACCCCCGTCGACGACGAGTTGACGGCCTGAGTGAGGCGGTGACAACGGCGGGAGCGTCGCGGACTCCTCGCGTCGGCCCCTCGTGCCGACGCGGAGCCGCAACGCCGAGCACGTCTGCGGCACGTGGGGCGAACCAGGGGTGGCGCGGCGCCGGCTTCCATGAGCTCTGCGATGACCGGCGAGGGGGCAACGGTCTCGTGGAAGTGCAGATCGGTGGCCTGCCCTCCCCCACCGCCTGTGCGTGCTCACTGGTCCTGGGCGGGGCTGGGCCGGCTGTGGCGTTGCTGCTCCGGGTCGGGGCTCGAACCCGTGAGGGTCCAGCTCGCGAGAAGATCCAGAGCCCGTTTCGATGGTGACCCGACCTCGGTGGTGTAGAGGAACAGGGTGGTGTCGGGGTCCCCGGGCAGGGTGAGGGTTTCGTATTCGACGGTGAGGTCACCGACGAGGGGGTGGTGGAGGTGTTTGGAGCCGTAGGTACGCTGGTGGACGCGGTGCTGCTGCCACCAGTGGTCGAACTCCGGGCTGTGTTCGCGCAGTTCTTCGACGAGGGCCGTCGTGGCCCGGTCGTGGGGGTCGCGGCCCACCTCGAGTCGCAGACTCTCGACCGCGGCGCGTGCCTGTTCCTCCCAGTCCAGGAACAGGGTGCGGGTGTGGTCGTCGAGGAACATCCAGCGCGCGTAGTTGCGCTGCCCGGGCGGCAGTTGTTCGAAGTCGGCGAAGAGCGCGCGTGCCATCCGGTTGGCGGCGAGGATGTCGGTACGCCGGCCCAGGATCAGGGCGGGTTCACCGTCGAGGGCATCAATGAGCTGGTAGAGGCCCGGTCGGATGCGCTGGACCCCGACGGGGCGTCGACGGGCCGACACCGTGGTGACCCCGATCAGGTCCTGGAGGTGGGCCTTTCCTGCGGCGTCGAGGTTGAGGGCACGGCTCAGGGACTCGAGCACGGCGGGTGAGGGTGTGATGCGCCTGCCCTGTTCGAGGCGGGCGTAGTAGTCGGTTGACACTCCGGCCAGGAGGGCCACCTCCTCGCGGCGCAGGCCCGGCACACGGCGGACGCGGCCGTCCGGAGGGAGGCCCGCTCGCGAGGGATCGACCTGTCCTCGGGCTCGTCTCAGGAAGTCGGCCAGTTCACGATTGGTCTCAGCCACGCGTACCAGTCTCGCCCCTGTCGGGCGTTCCTGACTGGCCCTGCGAGTCCTGGGTTCCTCCGTCCGCGCCCGCCCAGGGCGCGATATGCGCATCCACGGCGGGATGCGGCGGACCACGCTGGATGTGCCGGCCCCGAGGGACCACTCCGGTCGGACCCCAGCATCCGATACGAGGTATGGACGATCATGGCTTTTCCGACTGACCGCTCTGCGGTCCGGTGCGTGACCGGTACTTCCCGTGGCCTGGGGCTGGACCTGGTCAGGCGGCTGCTGGAGCGTGGTGACAGGGGCGCGGCGACGACGTGTTCGTCCGAGCGGCTGCTCACCGCGCTCGGGGACGGCGCCGACACCTCGCGTCTTCTCCCGCTCACCGTCGACCTGCGTGACGAGGCGCAGGTGAAGCAGGCCGTCCACAGGACCATCGAGCGTTTCGGCGGCCCGGACGTGGTCATGAACAACGCCGGCTACGGCTTCCTGACCGCGGTGGAGGAGCCCGGCGACCGCGACGTCCGCGACATGCTCGACGACCATCTCAAACTCCAGGACAGCCATCCCGGCGACCCGGCCAAGGGCGCCGAAGCGATCATCAACCGGGGCGTGACCGGCCAGGGCCCGCTGCGCCGGATCCTCGGCTCGGACTCCCACGCCTACGCCACCGCCAAGGTCCAGGCCCTCCAGGCCGACCTGGACGCCACCGCGGACACCGCACCCACCACCGACTTCCCGGCCACCATCTGACCCCCACCATTCGCCCTTCCACCGCACCACCACGGAGAGGAACTGCCCCATGAGCAAGGTCCTGATCATCATGTCGGCTGCCGACGTCTGGGAGCGCACGGACGGCTCGGCGTACCCGACCGGCTATTGGGCCGAGGAGCTGGCTGCTCCGCACGAGAAGTTCGTCCGGAGCGGCTACACGGTCGACTTCGCCTCGCCGGGCGGAGTGCTGCAGCCACTCGACCAGCACAGCGCCGACCCAGAGATCGCCGGGGCGGACTGCGCCCGCCACGTGGAGTACGCGGAGAAGGTCCTGCGGGAGTTCGGCCCTCTGCTGAAGCTCGACGAGGTCGACGTCAACGACTACGTCGCGGTCGTCCTGCCCGGCGGCCACGGCCCGGTCGTCGACCTCTACCAGGACGCCGGCCTCGGCCGTCTGCTGACCGCCGCGGACGCGTCCGGGAAGGTGATCGGAGCCGTCTGCCACGGCCCGGCCGCCCTGCTCAGCGCCGTGGACACGGAGGGCAAGTGGCTGTTTGCCGACCGGAGGATGACGGCCTTCACCGACGAGGAGGAACAACTTTTCAAAACGGCCGAAGGTGCTCCGTGGCTGCTCGCCGCCCGACTGCGGGAGAGGGGCGCCGACCACATCGGCGGGCCGGCCTACCAGCAGCACAACGTGCAGGACGGCAACCTGTTCACCGGGCAGAACCCGGCGTCCAGCGCCCGCATGGCCGAGGACATGATCGCAGCCCTCGGCTGAACGCACACGCCGGGGCACCATGCCTCGAGTAGCGCATCGGTGTGCTGCCGTTCCCTGTCTCGCGCGAGCGTTCCGAGGACGGCAGCTCCCGCTTCTGGTCTCTTCTACGGCCCTCGTGATCCCGCGGAGGCCGGAGGACGGGTCGGCCCACGCTGATCGAACCACGTCTGGCCGGCCTCCACGAGCATGAGGGAATCCTCTCGGCGTCGCCAGAATTCTCTGACTGACATCAGAGAATGAATGCGGCGCAAATCGGCCAGGTGCGGTGGTTCAACCGCACCGTCACCGAACGCGTGGGCGTGCTTCACGATCAGTACCCGGGCCGTGACCGGCCCATCGGTGAGGCCCGGCTGCTCTGGGAGATCGGCGAACAGGGCCAGGACGTACGGTGGCTGCGCGAGTGCTTGGGGCTCGATTCCGGGTACGTCAGCCGACTGCTGCGTTCCCTCGAGGCCGACGGTCCGGTGAGCGTGGAGCCGCATCCCCGGGACAGGCGGGTGCGCACCGTCGGGCTCACCGACGCGGGCCGTGCGGAGCGTGCCGAACTCGGCCGTCGGAGCGACGACCTGGCCGGCCGCCTCCTGGAACCGCTCAACAGCGCCCAGCGCGCCCTGCTGGTCGCCGCCATGTCCGAGGTCGACCGGTTGCTGAGCGCCGCGACGGTCACACTGGACGCCGTAGCCCCGGACCACCCCGATGCCGAGCACTGTCTGCGGTCCTACTGCGCCGAACTGCAGGAACGCTTCGAGACCGGCTTCGACCCCGCACGGGGCCTGCTGCCCGACCCCACGGAACTCTCCTCGCCGCAGGGCCTGTTCCTCATCGCCCGCCTGCACGGCGAGCCCGTCGGCTGCGCCGGTCTGAAGCTGCCGCCCGGGGCACCGGCGGAAGTCGAGCGCATGTGGGTCGCACCCCATGCCAGGGGTCTCGGTCTCGGCCGTCGGCTGCTGGCCGAGCTGGAGGCGAAAGCCTCCCAGCACGGCCGCGAGGTAATGCGCCTGGACACCAACACGGTGCTCGACGCCGCGAACGCCCTGTACCGCTCCTGCGGTTTCCAGGAGGTCGCCGCCTTCAACGACGAGCCGTACGCCCAGCACTGGTTCGAGAAGCGGCTCACCGCACCATCGGCAGGATGACGGTGCGGGTCACGGGCAGGAGCTGCACGTCTTCTCCGCCCCCACAGTCAGCTCCTCGCTCATGACGCTCCGTCGGACTGACGGGACAGCCCCTTCCCGCATCCGGAGCTACGGCAGAGGGTTCGAGGCTCCGGCCCCATGAGGGTCCCTCGAGATCTCCTCACCGATGCGGACGGCAAGTGGTCGAGCGTAGTGGCGGTCGGGTTGAGCTGTTCGGAGTTCCGCTTCCGCTCCTGGGCCGCGGACAGCTCGCACCTCGGCAAGGCGACGAGGGCGGGCGGCGGGCCGGAGGCCGAGGGCGGATACGGCGGTCGGCCCGCCCGGCCACGCTAGGGCGAGGCCGGCACCGGTGACGCGCTGGGTACGGCGGTGGGCCGGGGCGTCGGGGCGTCGGGGACGTCGGTCCGGGCCTGTTCGCTGGGGCTAGGGCTGACCGGCCGGGGTATTGCCGTCGGAGCGGGCGCGGACGAAGGGCTGCTCACGGGAGGCGGGGCAAGGGGCACGGTGGGGGACGCCGGCTTGTCGGGTGCCGCCGGCTGGAGCGGCAGGACGACGAGGGCGGCGAAGGCGGCGAAGGCGCATGACACACCGACTCCGACCGCGGCGCGGACCCGCCGACGGCGCGCCGCGACGCGGCGGATCTCCTCGTACCGGCCGGCGGGCGGGCCGAGGTAGTCGGAGGCCGGCCGCAGGATGACGGCGAGGGGGTCGTCGGGTTCGAAGTCCGGACCATCGTCAGAGTATGTGATCAAGGCTTCTCCTCAGGTGGGCGCGGAGCAGTTCGCGGGCCGCGTGAAGGTCGGCCTTGATGGTTCCTTCCTTGCGCCCGGTCACCACGGAAACCTCCCTGATCGGCATGTCGGCGTAGTAGTGCAGCAGGATCGGGACGCGCAGTCGTTCCGGCAGCGACTGCACGAGCAAGCGTACGGACGGGTCGGCGGGTTCGCTGTGAGGACGGACGGCGGCTTCCGCGGTGACACGGTGTACCGCTCTGCGTTCGCGCTCCAGTTTGCGCCAGTGGTCCCGGACGAGGTTGGCCGCGGTGACGTAGAGGAAGCCCCGCGGTTCCGCCACGGATGTCCAGCGGGCCCACAGCCGGGTGAACGCCTCCGAGGCGATCTCGTGGGCCGTCTCGTCGTCGTCGACCAGCCGGCGGCACCAGCCGGCGAGGCGCGGGTAGAGGGCGGCGAACAGCTCGGACGCTGCCTTCTCGCGGGACCGTTTCAATGCTCTCCATGGTCGTGGTGGTACCGGTGGCGTGGTGCCACTCGCGGGGAAGGCCCCGGGCCGCCGGCACACGGTCCACCGGCCCGGGACTTCCGTGGCGGATCAGGGACTCGCCGAGCTCGGCGCGGCGAAGACGATCACGTTGTCGCGGTACTCCTCACCGGTCCGCGGGCCGCCGCACGTAATGAGCCGCAGCTCCGGACGGTTCACGTTCCCGTAGACCTCGTCCGTCGGGAAGTCCGTCTTGGCGACCGTCCGGATCGAGTCGACGGCGAACACCGCCGCCGTGTCGTTCTCCAGGCGTACCACGATCCGGTCGCCGCGGTGCAGCCGCGCAAGGTGGCGGAAGACACCGTCCCCGTGGGCGCCGACCGTGACGTGTCCGAGGATCACCGACGGGCCGATCCGGCCCGGCGTCGGTGAGTGCCGGTACCAGCCCGCCACGTCGTCAGCCGTGAGCGGGGGAACCTGCACCGTGCGGTCCCGGGCCAACCCCAGTTGCATGACCGGGGTGTCGACCCCGATGGCCGGGATCTCCAGACCGACCGGGACCGAACGCCCAAGGACATGCGTCGTCCTGGCGGAGGGCCGCGAAGACGGTGAGGTGCTTTCCGGGCGTTCGGCCCTGGCCGGGCCGGTCCGGTCGCCGCTGCAGCCGACGAGCAACGAGGCCGTCGCCGCGGTGACGAACGCACGCCTGGAGAGCGACGTCATGCTGCGGTCGCCCGCCGGCGGCGTACGAGGAACACCGTCGCGCCCCCGGCGGCGAGCACGGCGGTGGCACCCCCGCCGATCAGCCCGCCACCGACTCCGGACTGCGCAGACTCCGGAGCCGCACCGGTGTCGGGGGCTCCGCTCGGTACGACGGAGACCCCGCCCGTGCTCCCTTCCTCGGCCGGAGCCGGCTCCGGGGAGGCGGTCGGCGCCGGCGACACGCTCGGGGTCGCTGTGGCCTCGGCGACGGGAGTTGACTCGTCGGCGAACGCGGGCACCGCGCTCGCCAACAGGGCGGTGCACGCGAGTGCCGCGGCGCTGAAAACAGTTCGGCGCATGGAACGCTCTCTTTCATCGGTTCGCCCGCGCGGTGACCCGGCGGGCTCAGTCATGAATCGTGCGGAGAGACGAGGCGGCGGCAGCACGGGTTGTAAAGAGAAGGCAAAGCCCTGCTGGTGTGATGCGACCGCGCGGCGTCCGCCGATGAGTTCTGCCGATCCGGCGGACCTGAGGGCCTGTCCCTCGTGCGAGCTACATGCAGGTGTCCACTGTGCGGTGACGATTTCCGGCCGCCGGATCGATGGCGTCGGATCCGCCGCGGTGCGCCTGCCGCGGACGTGGTGAAGGAGTTTTCGTGAGACTGGTTTGGCAGCTCGCCGCTGTGCTGGTGGTCAGCTCGGTCAGCGGCCAGAGTGTCGCCGCGGTGGAAGGAAATCCCTGGCTGACGCTCGTCCTCGGTGTCCTGACAGCCGCGCTGTGCGTGCTGGTCTACAGGTGGGTGGCGCAGCGGACCGAACACCGCCCGGTCACGGAGTTCGCCCGGCAGGGAGCCGGGGCGGCGACAGGCCGCAGGCTGCTGATCGGCGTCGCGTTGTTCGGGGCCGTCATCGCCGACATCGCCGTCCTCGGCCACTACGAGGTCGACGGCCTGGGACCGGCAACAGGTGCGGTAGGGCTGGTGACCTGACGCGCCACTGCAAGGGATGGGCAACGGAGTTGCGGACCGCTGGGGTGCAGTGGGTAAGGAGCAGCGTGGAAGCCGCTGCCTTCCACGCACGGAGCCTCGCCACCGAGAGGGCCGGGACCACCCGGCCCGATCACGGCCCCTGCAGGCACCGGTCACTCGACCGACGGCACTCCCACCACGCCAACCGATCTGTCGCAGTCATCGCCATGCCCCGAACAGGACCGCCTCCGAAGCGGTAGTCGCTCTCCTTCAGTCCCGGGGCGTCAGCACACAGAACTCATGGCCATCGGGATCGGCCATCACCGCCCGACCGGCCTCGCCCCGGTCGATGTCGATGCGCTTCGCCCCGAGGGAGACGAGACGGTCGACCTCTGCCTGCTGATCACCGTGGGCGGGTGGAGCAAGGTCGAAGTGCAGCCGGTTCTTCCCGGTCTTCGGCATCAGCGGTGGACCACCCCACGTGATCTTCGGGCCGCCTCGCGGCGAGCGGATCGCGGTCTCCTGGTCCTGGTCCCAGACCAACGGCCAGCCCAGGGCCCGGCTCCAGAAGTACCCGACCTCCTGCGATCCGTCGCACGCGAGTGCTCCGATGAATCCGCAGTCGGCGAGGAAGTTGTTGCCCGGCTCGATGACGCAGAACTCGTTGCCTTCCGGGTCGGCGAGCACCACATGCCCCTCCTCGGGGCGTTGACCGATGTCGATGTGGCGGGCACCGAGTCCGAGCGCCCTCGCCACCACCTGCTGCTGGTCGTCGAGGGACGTGCTCGTCAGGTCGAAGTGCATCTGGTTCTGGCCCGACTTCTGTTCCTGGGTCGGGAGGAACCGGATCCGGAACCCGGTGTCGTCGTTCGGCTGGAGAGTGGGCACGCCGTCGGAGTCGTCGGCCGTCTCCCGGCCCAGGACACCGGCCCAGAAGCGCGAGAGGCGGAGGGGATCGTGCGCATCGAAGCAGAGCGCGTGGAGCTGAGACGTCATTTCCCGCATATCCGATCCGCCGACTCGCTGCCCCACCCGCCGATCGCGTGGGGCAGTCCGCCGGCAACAGGGCCTCGTCCAGGTCGTGGAAGGAGCCTGCCCATGGGGCGCCACCCGGTCAACTCGTTTTCGCTCGCTGCCGTCGCCACAGCCCTTCGCGGACAGGAGCCGGGCGAGCCGGTCGGCGCGGGTTCGGCGAACCGTGGCCGAGATGTGTGCCTGCGGGCAGAGGGCGTCGAATCCGTGGAAGTCACCTACCCAGACGTGGAGTTCGGCCTGGCCGCCTGCGGCCGGATGCGGGTGGCCCAGCGGGTGTCCTCGTTACGGAAGGTTTCGGCGAACTTGGTGTCGATGTAAGGGGTCGGCAGGCCCGAGAGGTCGTCGGCCATCGCGGGCGAGACGTCCTCAGTCCCCGCCGGCGCACCACCTGGGCGCCCGGCTTGACCTTCAACGAGCGCAAGGACTTGCGTACCTTCGTCACGGTCTCCTTCCGCGGGGTCGAACGAGGGGGTCACCGTCGGTCTCCCCGTCGGGGGCCTCCGCCGCGGGGCGACGGAGGCAGGTGTCATCGTTCTTCGCGGAAGAGGACGTGCTCACCGGCAACCGGGTCGTACTTCCGCAGGACCAGCCGGTCGGGGTCGTTCAGACGGTTCTTGCGGGTCACGTAGGTGACTCCCGTACCTACCGTCGACTTCAGCTTGACGACCGGCCGCGCAGTGCTGCGTGCCATGAGGTGCTCCTTTCGCCACCGCCCGAGCCTATTGACTCAAACATGCCAGACATAGCGGACAACGGCGTCGGCGGGCGCCTTATTCCGCATCCCCCGTTCAGCGGGTCGGGACCGCCGCCCACTCCGCGCCCGACACCTCGCCGGGCGGACCGAAGCCACGGGCAAGCGATCGTGGAGGGCGGTCGCCTACGCGGCGAAAGGCTCTGCGGGGCTTCAGCCGAACGATCGTCCCCGCAGGCTATGGGTGAGGCCCGGCGGCACCGTCCCCTCCACGACCACGATGCCGCCAACACGTCCTCCCTCACGTTCCGGCGGACCGTGCCGTGGATACCTGACGGGCGCATCGCGTTCTGGGGCGGCTGGGGCGGCTCGATGGCAATCATGGACCTCGACCGGCGTATGACGATCGGCTACGTCATGAACCGCATGGGAACCGGCGTCCTGGGCTCGGAGCGGGCCGCCGCCTACGTCGGCGCCGTCTGCCGAGCCTTCGAACGCCGGTCACGTCTGAAGAAGGGCGCCGGATCCCTGCCCGGCGACCGGCACCGACCCGGCGTACTCCTCGGTGATCCAGTGTGCGAGGGCATGAGGGGGTGAGAAAAAAACGACCCGGCTGTGGCGGGCGACCCGCTTGTTCAGCTGTTTCTCGGCGGCGGCCTCGACCAGCTCGTTCACCGGTTTGCTGCGGTCGGTCGGCGTCACAGGTCAGGACGGCCGGCGGTGAGGCGTGCCCGGCGGCACCGAGTCCCCCGCCCTCACGCACTCGCCTCACGCACTCGGGGCAGGGTGCGCGCGACAGTCCGGTCGGCATCCCGGTCCCGGGCGGAGCCAGGGGTGGGGTGGGCGCGGTTCGAACGGTTGTCCGCGCGCCCTCTCCGGCCGTCGTCGCTGAGCAGGGTCAGGTGGCGGGGCGGGCAGTGTGGTCGGGGTGGTGCCGGGTACGGCGGGCCTCCTTCATCTCCGCCTCGTACAGGTGGTCGCGTCCCGCGGCCAGCTCCTGCCGGATCTCCTGCTCGATCTGCTGGAAGGGCCGGTAGTACGTGGCGTTGTACGCCTCGACGATCTGGAAGGTCCAGTGACCCGGAATCACGTTGCGGCCGAGAATCTCTCGCTCCACCCGGCCGGCCTGCTCTTCGTGGCCGGCCTCACGGAGCAGGCGCACCGCGTCGTCGAGGGCGAGGTCGGCGCTGCCGGTCAGCTGATGGAACGTGTAGAGCGCACCACGGGCCCGCTCGGCCGTCTCCAGCGCCTTCGACAGTCTGCCCAGGGCTTCGACCGTCGTGTCGGACACGCCGTCCGGGCGCCGGTGCTCAGGGGCGGGGTGCTGCGCATTGGTGTTCATACAAAGACGGGTTCCCCGGGGAGGGCCGGGGAAGGCTGCGGCGTTCGGGGCACACCTCACCCACCGACTCGCCAAGAATGTGATGACTTGCAAGAACCTCGCGGTTCGCCTGAACCGGCCACGCCGCGCACGCGTAGGGAGAACGGGAAGACACGCACACCCGGAATCCGCAAGGCCCGAAGCACCCGACACACAGCGACATCTCCAAGGAGTGCCCGATGAGCACCGCACGCTTCAGCGACTGGCTGACCACCCGCCGGCCCCTCGTACTGGGCCTGTTCCGCATGGTCCTGGGCATCCTGTTCACCAGCGAGGGCGCTGCTACGGTCTTCGGGGTGCTGGACCGGACGGCCAGCCCCGTGGGTGACTGGCCGTTCTGGTACGCCGGGGTGATCGAGCTGGCATGCGGTGTCCTCGTCCTTCTTGGAGTCACGACGCGCAGCGCGGCCTTCATCAGCTCGGGCATCATGGCCTTCGCCTACTTCACCGAGCACCAGAAGAACGGCCTGTTCCCGCTGCAGAACGGCGGCCTCGCCCCTGCGCTCTTCTGCTGGGGATTCCTGCTCATTGTGTTCTTCGGGCCGGGCGCCCTGTCCCTGTCGGGCCTCGTACCGGGCCTCGTAGGCCGCGGGGAAACCGACGTCCGGCCGACTGCTCGCCCGGAGCCCGAGCCGCGGGTGGGCGAGTAGGCGGCGCCGGGACGAGGACGTCCGGCAGAGGACGTCCGGCATGGGACGTCCGGCATGGGATCTACGCGGCGCATCCGATCCGGCTGCCCCTCCAGCGCACCGACGACCGGACCGAGGCCGCTCTGCAGCACCCACGCGTGGCGGGTGCTGCACGCCACCCTGTCCGGGCGGAACCATCTCGCCGAGCTCCCTGCGGCGAGATGGTTCCGCCCGACGGCCCCGTTCCCGCACGCACGGGCGGCTGCAATCGCTCGTCTCCACGAGAACGGACGGCCCAGGTGATCCGCGGCGATCCGCGCCACGACGAGGTGGCGGAGTCATGGCCCTGGGAACGCGCGTACCTGGTCGTGCCTGATCAGTCCGGATGAGAAGTGATGTCACCGGGCCATCGGGCCGGTCTGCCACCGGCCATGCTCACCGCCCCGGTGGTTCTCCGAGGCCCTTGGCGCTGGTCGCCGCTGTGCCGGCGGAGCCGGTCGGTGTGGCGGGCGACGTCATCGACGCGCGCCGCGAGGTCGGGGTGGTCGGACGCCAGATGCGTGTGCGTCGCCGTCAGGAGGCCGACGAGGGTGGCAGCGTCGTTGTCGGCGAGGGCTGCGGTGAGTTCGGCGAGAGAGGCGCGGGCGGCGGCGGGGAGATCGGTGAGCGCGGTGATCCGGCCGACGAGCCGGCGCAGGTCCGTGGCGTTGACGCGGGCCCATGCGGTGACGGTGCGGTCGGCGGCGCGGCGGTCACGGGTGGCCCGTACCCGCTGCTCGCCCGTGGACCCCGGGTTTCCGGGGCGCACGCGCAGGTAGCGGCGTTCGGCGGCCTGGCGGCTGGAGACGCCCAGGGGGTGGGCGAGGTCGGCCCAGCCGGCGCCCGCCTCCCGGGCCTCTTCGATCAGGCCCGGTTCCCACCCGGCGAGCTGATCGCGGACTTCGCGGAGCAGCAGGAGCACGGCGAGTGCCTGCTCCGAGCCGGCCTGGCTCACGACCGCCAGTAGGGCTCCGTACCCGGTCTCCGTCAGCGGCACGGTGGGCGATCGGTCCTTCTCGGCGCGCCCGTCCCTCCTGGCGGGCGGTTCGTGGGTGACCACGAAGACGTGACCGCCTGCTGCGGGCTTGCCGTTCCAGCCGTTCGCCAGGTCGAACAATCGCCGGCCAAGGATGCCCACGCCTTCGCCGTCCTGAGGTCGATCGCGCCCGGTCGCCGGGGTCTACGCCTGCCGGGACCCGCCGTGGTCACTCCCGTGCGCCTGCGTCCGGCACCGGTCTGGCGTCCGTGGTCCGGGCGGCGGACGCCCGTGGAGGCGAAAGGCGGACGTCGGTGGACCGGACGGCATCCGGACATCGCGGATCCGAGGCATGCTCCGCGTCGGCCGGGAGCATGTCACCGCGATCCGCCGGGTCCGGTCCGTGTCTTGGCCGCGCCCGTGTTCCTGCCGGCCTCAGCGGTGCGGAACCTGTCCCGGATGGCGATGTGACAGGCCCTGTGGCAGTGTTCGCGCCGGTGCGCGGAGAGCGCCACGACAGAGGGCGCGACCGCGCCGGAGAACGACGAGGGAGACAGGATGATCTTCATCACCGCCAAGTTTCGGGTGCGCCCCGAGTATGCCGACGAGTGGCCGAAGATCGCCGCGGAGTTCACCTCGGCCACCCGGGACGAACCCGGCTGTCTGTGGTTCGACTGGTCCCGCAGCGTCGAGGACCCGACGGAGTACGTCCTGGTCGAGGCATTCCGCGACGCCGAGGCGGGGGCGGCCCATGTGCACTCCGAGCATTTCAGGGCCGCGCAGCGGACCCTGCCGCCCCATCTGGCCGAGACGCCCCGCATCGTGAACGCGACGGTTCCACAGGACGACTGGTCGCTGCTGGGCGAGATGAGCGTTCCCGAGCAGAACTGACGCGTCGTCTCGAGGCAGACTCCCGTCGAGGTTCCGCGATCGCCGGGGCGGGCCACCGGGGACGGCTCCGGCGCGGTGCCGTCCCTGGTTCCGGGTCGTTCAGCGGCCGCGCCGGCGGACCCTCAGATCCGTGACCACGGGACGGTGGTCCGACGCCTCCGTCGCCACCGCTTCGGCACCGGTCACGGCGATGTCGGGGGACACGGCCACCAGGTCGATGCGCTTGACCGGGGCGACCGCCGGATACGTCCCACCGCCGTCCGGGTCTGCGTCCCGCAGCTGCTGCCACAATGGTGCCAGCTCCGGAGCCGTCGCTTCGGCGTTGAAGTCGCCGACCAGGATCTTCGGTCCGCGGTCGGCGGCCAGCACGTCGAGCATATCCGCCACCTGGGCCTCACGGACCGATGGGTCGGCCCGGTGGTCCAGGTGCGTGCTGTAGACGTGCACATGTGCGCCCTTGACGTTGACCGTCACCTCGGCGAATCCGGGCATCGGGGCCGGCACCGGGTCGGGTGTCCGGGTGGAGAGCCGGGTGATCTCGTGGTTCTCGGCCTCGATCACCGGGTAGCGGCTCAGGACGGCGACACCGTACTGCCGGCGCTCTCCGCCCTCGGCTGCCGGGTCCAGATCGTAGATCGGTGCGAAGAACACCCGCATGTCCAGCTTCTCGGCCAGCGCGCGGGCCTCGTCGACGAAGTCGCTGCGGTCGCCCCAGTGCACGTCGACCTCCTGGAGGCCGACCACGTCGGCGTCCAGATCACGTAGGGCCTGCGCGATGCGGTCGAGGTCGAAGACCCCGTCCTCACCGGCACCGGCGTGGATGTTGTAGGTCGCCACCTTCAGCGGCACCGCCGGGGCATCTGCCCCGGGGACTCCGGCACCCGCGGCTGTCGCCGGCGCCGCCGCGGCGAACAGGACGGCGGCCAGCGCGGCGGTGGCGGCAACCCCGCGGGCAGGGCAGGGGGAGCTCGGCTTCATGCCTTCTCCGGATCCGGTAGAGGTTGAGACGCGCAGGATGGAATCGAGGCCGTACCGAACGGGAACCGCGGCGTGACCGGGCGGAAGGCATCCGGGAGCGATCGGGCAGAACGCGGGCCACGGGATGGACGAGGCTCGGCCGGCGCGACAGCTCATCCGGCAGCACGTCAACACCTGTACCAGGTGGACAGGTTTCTCTACCGGGTCATCCGGCCCTCTCCCCGTCGCGATGTCGGGGCCCCGTCGTGTTGCCTTCCGGGTGCCGTCGGCCGACGCTCCTCACGGTGTGCCGATCTCCCGCCCCGCAGGGGGCGCTCGCCCTCGCACCACTCGACTTCTGTGTATAGGTTGCCACTTGGGAACCAACCGTTTCGTATGGGAGCGTCGCATGCCCGAATCCCCCACCACCAGTGAGCCGGACAAAGGGATCAGGACTGATCTGCCGCACACGGCCCGGATCTGGAATTACTGGCTGGGCGGCAAGGACAACTACGTCGTCGATCAGAAGGTGGGAGAGGAGATCCGCAGGCTCCACCCCGGCATCGGCGAGTACGCCCGCGCGGACCGACAGTTCCTGCAGCGTGCGGTGCGGTACCTGGTGACCGAGTGCGGCATACGGCAGTTCCTCGACATCGGCACCGGGCTGCCCACCGCCGACAACACGCACGAGGTCGCCCAGCGGCTCGCCCCCGAGGCCCGTGTCGTCTACGTCGACAACGATCCGACAGTCCTGGCCCATGCCGCGGCCCTGCTGACCAGTTCGCCCGAGGGCCGTACGTCCTACCTCGACGAGGACCTGCGCAATGCCGACACAATCCTGGCGCAGGCCGGGAAACTGCTCGACCTGAGCCGTCCCGTGGCGCTGGTCCTGCTGGGAGTCGTCATGTTCATCGAGGACGACGAGGAAGCCCGTGGGATCGTGCGGCGTCTGATGGATGGCCTGCCGACGGGCAGTCACCTCGTGCTGTCGCACACCATCACCCGAGCGGACATGCCCGACGTCGACGCGGCGGTGGCCTTCTGGAACGAACACGGCACCCCGCGGCTGGCCCAGCGGCCCCCCGGCACCGTCGCCGGTTTCTTCGAGGGGCTCCAGCTCCTCGAACCCGGTGTGGTCTCCTGCAACCGCTGGCACCCCGCCCCGGCCCTCGGCGACGAACCCGTCGAGGAGGTCGCCATGTTCGGCGGCGTGGCGCGCAAGCAGTGACCCCGCGCATCCGGGGCGGCGACGCCGCTGCCGGATCCGCCCGTCAGGCTGCCGGTGGCGCCGGACGGGACGGAGGGGACAGCGGGGACGTGAGGGCGGCGAGCAGGACGTCCGCCGGAAGGACCGGCACCGTACGGCCACCCGGACCGGTGACCGTCGTCGCGGCGAGCAACGAGTTGAGCACCGCCTCCTCCACACCGTCGAGAACCGCTTCGAACAGCGGCCCCAGATCGGCATCCGCCACGGGAGCACCCCCGCCCGGCCGCGTGCCGAAGGCCACGGCGTAGTCACCGCTGCCATGGCTGTAGGCCGCGCCCGTGCGGGCCAGGGCGAAGACCGCACGCCGTGCGACGCGGGTGAGCTGGCGCGCGTCCAGAGGGGCGTCGGTGGCCACCACGATCATGCAGGAGCCGGTCTCCGCGGCCGGCGCCCCACCGTCGGTGTCACGGCCCGCGGATCGCGGTGTGACGGTGCGGCCGAGCACCCGCAGTGTGCCGCCGAAATTCGCCTGCACCAGGACGCCCGCGGTGAAGCACCGGCCTGCCAGATCCAGCGTGCGGGAAGCGGTCCCGATACCGGCCTTGAATCCCAGAGCGACCGTGCCGGTCCCCGCGCCGACACAGCCCTCGGCCACCGGCCCGCCCGATGCCCCGTCGAGGGCCGCCCTCACATGCTCCTCGTGGACGGGCCGGCTGCGGATGTCGGACAGGAAACCGTCGTTGCACTCCCCCACGACAGGGTTGAGGCTTCGCACCTCGTCGCAGCCGGGCCGTTCGAGCATCCAGCCGACGAGGGCGTCGGCGACGCGGAAGGCGGACAGGGTGGAGGTGAGCAGCACCGGTGTCTCCAGCGTGCCGAGTTCGGTGAGCTGGGTCGTGCCGATGAGCTTGCCGTAGCCGTTACCGGTGAAGATGCCCGCGGACAACGGTGTGTGGGGGCCGACGGCGTCGGGCACGACGGCGGTGACTCCACTGTGCACGTCCGGGGGCCGTCGGACGGTGGTGTGGCCGACGCGGACGCCCGGCACATCGGTGATCGCGTTGAAGGGACCGGGAGCGGCCCCTCCGATGACGATGCCGAGGTCACGGGCGCGGCGCCGGGTGCCGCAGGCGGACTGCGGGCGAACCGGTGGTTCCATACGGCCGCACGATACCTGCCCCACCCCGCCCGACGTCCGCCGGCTCATGGCCGTCCACGTGGCGCCCAGTGCGAACAGGACCGGCAGCGGGATGTCCACGGTGCGGGTCCTTCGGGATGACGAGACGGCCCACCCCAGGCCCTGCCATGGTGCCCCGCGTTCCCATTCCTCGCGAACACGCAGGGGGCGTGTCGCAGCCCCTGCGCTCATGTCCCCGACGGTACCGGGCGCCGGAGGAGGTAGACGGCCGCGGTCACGACCAGGACGGCCATGCACGCGATGAACACCAGCCCCGCGTCCTGCAGGCCGAGGGGACCCGTCAGTACGCCCACGCCGATCACCGGTACCGAGATGCCCGCGTAGGCCACCACGAACAGCATGGAGATCACCCCCGCCCGCTCGCCCGCCGGAGACACCTCGGCCAGCGCGGACAGCGCGCCACGGAACGCCAGCCCCTGCCCGGCACCGCCGACGATCGCGCTCAGCACCACCAGCGCGAGCAGGTCCCGGTGCAGCGCGCCCGCGAGCAGCGCCAGCCCGGCGAGAAGGCCTGCACAGCCCCATGGCAGTGATCGTGTCGCCCCGACCCGGCCGACGGCCAGCTGCCCGGCGGTCGAGGCGAAGAAGGCCAGCGCGACGACCAGACCGCTCAGGGCACGGTTGTGCACGTTCAGGAACTGCGCGAGGAACGCCGGGCTGACCGACGTGAACACCCCGAACAGCGCGAAGCCCACGAACGAGGCGATCGCCGCCGGCCCGAACACCGCCCGCACCTGCGGGGGCAGGCCGGGCCGTCGCGGCCGTACGGTGCTCAGTGGGCGTCTCTCCCGTACGGTCTCCGGAAGCCGCGGCAGGACAGCGACCGAGCCGGCCACCAGGGCCAGGTGTACGGCGAACGGCAGGTACAGCGGCCCGGCCGCGTACTGGGACAGGACTCCCGCGAGCAGCGGCCCGCATCCCAGCCCGCCCATGTTGGCGGCGGTCGCGACGAAGGTGGCGCGAGAGGCGCCGCCGGGCGGTGCCAGCTCCATCACGAACGCCGTGGCGGCCCCGGTGAACAGCCCGGCGGACAGTCCCGACAGCAGCCGCCCCGCGTACAGCCATCCCAGGTCGGCAGCGCTGAGAAAGCAGATGGCGCTCAGGGCGGCGAATCCCAAACCGCACAGCAGCACCGGGCGCCTGCCCACCACGTCCGAGACGTTCCCCGCCAGCAGCAGGACACCGATGACACCGAAGGCGTACACGGCGTACACGACGGTGACGGTCAGTTCGGAGAACCCGAACTTCTCCTGGTAGAGACCGTAGAGAGGGGTCGGCAGTGTGGTACCGACCATGCACACGGCGAACACCGCACCGCTGAGCACACACGCGCACCATCCCGGGCGATCACCGGCCATGCCGCTGACGGTAACCCCGTATGCGCCGCGGTCCCGCCTGGCGCACCGACGCCGGGAGAACCTGGATGGGCTCGCCCCGTCCCGGTACCCGTCGCACTGACCGGGAGGTCTCCGGGTCCCGTACGGCGATCCAAGCGCGTGTCACCTTTCACACCTTACAGTGTTCGTTTTCTTGACGGAGGACGCCGGTCCATCGACGGAACGTCACTCGGCGGCGCCGCGGCGGGAGATGGACTCCGCCCGAGGCCCCTGAACCAGCCTCTGATGCCGTGAACCCGCTGGGGGAGAGCGCCGTCACCGGATCGGTGGGGCATCAAGGGCTCCGCCCCACAGCCCATCACTGCCGCCTCCCGACACCCCTCAGCCCGACCCGAGGGACGTACGAGCCTTGCCCCGGGCCGTGATCCATCCGTTTTCGACAGGAGTCTTGACACAATCAACCCAACGCTGTGTGATAATCGCCACTGTAGGGCGTGAGAGGGGTCACACCATGAAATCAAAGGCAGCCATCCTCTGGGCTTGAGATTTAACCCTTCTTCTTGCGTCTCACCTTCTGCGCCGTGCCCGTTTTGCGAAGTTCAGATCCGAGTCGATGGCGTGGAGCTGGGGTGTTCTTGCCGCCCGGCGGACGGCCGGGACCGGGGTGGCTCGTTTTCGGCACGAGACTCGGGGTGCCCAGGCGGTCGCGGACGTGTCGAAATGCGCGGCGGACCCGGTAGGGCGTGAGCGGCTTGCCGGGACGGGGCCTGCGTTCCCAGGGCCGGCGAAGGTCATCGACCAGGCCGCGGGCGAGACGGAGTTGGGCGTAAGCGGTGATCAGCAGCCAGGTCCAGCGCACGGCCTGCTCGGGGTGACGCAGGCGGGCAGCGGTCCAGCCGAGCTGGGACTTCATCAGCTTGAAGGTGTGCTCCATGTCGAAGCGCCGCAGGTAGGCCCGCCAGCACACGTCCAGGTCCGGCAGCTCGGGACCGCGATGCCACAGCCACAAAGTGCGGTGCGGACTGCGTCCGTCCGGCAGGCGTTCTGAAGTTCCCCCCGGGTCCTGGACAGCGGGTGTTTACGCTGCGGGGGTGAGGTCCTGCCTGAGCAAGGTTCTCGTTTCGAGCGGGGTGACGTACCCGTACTCGGGGTGCCTGCGGAGTCGGCT
>NZ_JBHSOA010000049.1:0-5217 GCF_042655885.1 Streptomyces chlorus | reverse complement strand
GACCTCGATGCGACATGGAAACAGCATACGGACTTACAGCTGAAATTTCTGGCGCATCACACTAGAACACCGACAGTCCCGTGAGCGTCGTGAAGCGGTCCAGGGCCGCCACTCCCGCCACCGAGTTGCCCCGCTCGTCCAGGCCGGGCCCCCATACGCAGAGCGTGCAGCGGCCGGGGACGACGGCGATGATGCCGCCGCCGACGCCGCTCTTGCCGGGCAGGCCCACGCGGTAGGCGAAGTCGCCCGCGGCATCGTACGTTCCGCAGGTGAGCATGATCGCGTTGACCTGTTTGGCTTGACTCTGGGTCAGTAGACGGGTGCCGTCGGCGCGGATGCCGTGCCGGGCGAGGAAGCCGGTGGCCAGGGCGAGGTCGGCGCAGGATGCCTCGATGGAGCACTGGCGGAAGTACTGGTCGAGGAGGACCGGGACCGGGTTCCCGATGTTCCCGTACGACGCCATGAAGTGGCCGAGCGCGGCGTTGCGGTCGCCATGGGCGGACTCGGAGGCGGCGACGCCTTTGTTAATGGCGAGCTCTGCGTTGTCGCTCTCCGCGCGCAGGAACTCCAGGAGGGTGCCCGCCGCGTTGCCGCTCTGGGTGTGGAGGCGGTCGGTGACGACGAGTGCGCCGGCGTTGATGAACGGATTGCGCGGGATGCCGTTCTCGTACTCCAGCTGCACCAGCGAGTTGAAGGGGTTACCGGAGGGCTCGCGGCCGACGTGCTCCCACAGCGTGTCGCCCTCGCGGGCCAGGTCGAGGGCAAGGGTGAAGACCTTGGAGATGGACTGCGTGGAGAACGGCTGCCGCCAGTCCCCGACTCCGTACACCGTGCCGTCCAGCTCCGCGACGGCCATGCCGAACCGGTGCGGGTCGCATGCCGCGAGCGCCGGGATGTAGTCGGCGGGCCGACCCCGTCCGGGCATGCTCTCGATCTCGGCGGCGATGCGGTGCAGAAGTGGCTGGAAGGTGTGGGACGAGGTCATGATCGCCATTGTGCCGTCGGTCCCTCCGGGGTGCGTCATGGTGAAGTTTCCCCAAGGCCGGGTAGTTAGCGTTTTCGCTGGTCACGCAAGGGGTTCGGGATCTGTGTGATGGCCGCGTAGCGGCCCGTGCGGACTCTCTTGATCTTTCCTCTCTCGGTCCAGCGGGCAAGTTGGCGATAGGTGGCGACGAGGGTGACGTCGCCGAGGAGCACGGCGATCTCCCTTGAGCGCCACAGTCGTTCGGGCTCCGCCTGCAGGATGGTCAGGACACGTGCCATGCGATTGCCGGTGTTCTCCTGGTCGGTCGTCGCGGGCAATGCGGGCTGTGGCAGTGGGGGTGGCAGGAGAGTGATCGTCGTCGAGATCACGACCTTGCTGCTGTCGGGTCGGCCGTCCAATTTCCTCTCCGCATAACGGGAGATGGGTGACTTCACCTTGCGGGTGCTGACGCGGCTTCGCCGTGCGGGCGACAGCGTCGACAGGACTCGCCGGCCGATCTCCCCGATGCCCT
The DNA here is from genome assembly GCF_042655885.1 of Streptomyces chlorus. Lineage (NCBI taxonomy): Bacteria > Bacillati > Actinomycetota > Actinomycetes > Kitasatosporales > Streptomycetaceae > Streptomyces > Streptomyces chlorus. Next base: position 3,721 of record NZ_JBHSOA010000049.1, on the reverse strand, counting down.
GCTCGAAGACTCCTCCCGCGCATACCAGCAGGTCGCGAGCGGTTTGGAGGGCGATAGTGAAGCCGCAGCGGTCGGGATCGGTGCCCGGCCGGGACTCCGCCGCCTCGACCATGGTGCGGCGCAGAAGCTGGTACAGGGTGAGCAAGGCCCACATCTCCTGCTCGACACCGACCGGATCGTGCGAGCGCAGGACCCGTGCATGCAGGATGGTGTGGCGGAGCGCGTAGTAGGCGCTCTCGTGCTCCCAGCGCTCGTGATACAAGTGCACGAGGCGGTCGGCGGGGTAGCGACGGGTGTCCAGCAGCGTGGTTGCCAGGCGGTAGGAACCCTCGAAGGCGCTGCCGTCCGTGCAGAGGACGCTTACCCGGGCCTCGATGATGCGTACCTGGACGCCGCCGATGACCGAGAGGTAGAAGGAGTCGGCGAGCGCCTTCAGAACCGGTGGGCGGCGGCGCTGGTTGATGCGGCCCAAGACCTGCGCGCCGGTGGAGTGCACGGCGGCGAGGAAGTCGTTGCCGTCGAAGCCCCGGTCCCACAACACCAGCATCTCGGGGCCCAGATGGTGCAACAGCCTGGTGGCGTACGAGGTTTCGCCCTCCCGGGTGGGGCCGAAGACCGCTCCGATCACGGCCCGGGTGCCGGTCTCGACCAGCGTCATCAGCTCGACCTGGGGATAGCCGCCGTGCGCGCACCGCCCCAGCCAGCCGCGGTTGCGCTCACTGTCGGGGACTTTGATCGAGCTGCAGCCGTCGAACGACACCGTCCGGTAAGGGCCGAACCGTACCCCCGGTGTGGTCGGCTGGGCCAACGGCCCGGCCAGCACCTCGAACAACACCCGCACCGGCGCGCTGCCGACTCTGCGGCGCAGATCACGTAGCGCTTTCGTGCTCGGGCAGACGACCGGCATCCCCGACAGACCAGCAGTCAGTTTGTCCCAGACCAGCCGGTAGCCGATCTCGGGGAACAGGCACATCGCCAGGAGGAAATAGACGCCGACCCGCGAGGGCAGATCACGCAGCCGCCGCTGCACGGTCCCGGTCTCGGACAAGACCGCATCGACCAGCTCGAACGGCATGACCGGCGTCAGCTCCCCCAGATGTCCGGGAGCGAACCGGCCCGCGGCCACAGTCACCGTCCGGGTGATGGTCGTCAGCGCCGATGGCGAGACACAATGAACAGGCAACGGAGCTCCTTGCGAAACAAGCTGTCTTGGACGACTGCCTGTACCAACGAGCTCCGTTGCTTCACGTCGAGGCCCCGTCAGCACCCCTTGCGTGACCAGCGAAAACGCTAACTACCCGGCCTTGGAAGTTTCCCCGTGATCATGGACACATTTTCGTTATGCCGCGAGGGCCTGTTCTTGCTGGTAGCGGATGCGGGTCTCGTGGGGTGTGAGGTAGCCCCAGGTGATGTGTTTGCGGAGCCTGCGGCGGTTGTAGAAGGTCTCGATGAAGCCGAAGATGTCGGCGCGTGCGGTGGCCCTGTCGGGCCAGAAACGGGTGCCGATTTCCTCTTTGAGGACGGCCCAGAAGCTTTCGGCCGCAGCATTGTCGTAGCAGATTCCGGTCCGCCCCATGCTCTGCCGTCCGTCCAACTCCCTTATTTTGTTGCGGAGTCGAATCGAGGTGTATTCGGATCCGCGGTCGGAGTGGATCACGCGGCCGGGTTGCAGGCAGGGCTCCGTCGTTCTCGCGGTCGGCCCGACGGAGCCGGTATGGGCCTGATATCCCAACTCGGCCGTGATGGTGATGGATCGGCAGCTACACGCGCAGGCACGGCTTCCGGTGATCATGGAGTGTCGAGTTCGCTGATCACCACAACGGAAGACCGTGCCTGCTGCGCCATCATCACCCATCCCTGCCGGGCTGGGCCAACTCGCTGGATCCGATCCGGCCCGCCCCGACGAACTACCCGACCTGCTGGCCCGGCTGTCCCGCCTGCCCGACCCGCGCCGCCTGCGGGGCCGGCGTCACCCGCTGTCGTACGTCCTGGCCCTGGCCGCCTGCTCAGTCCTGGCCGGAGCGAAGTCCCTCACCGCGATCGCCGAGTGGGCCGCCGACGCCTCTGACCGGCTCCTTCTCCACTGTGGGGCCACACTGCGCGATCCGGACCGGCCCTACCGGGCGCCCAGCGAGGCGACCGTGCGCCGGGTACTGCAGCGCATCGACGGCGACGCACTCGATGCAGCGATCGGCGGCTGGCTCACCGCTCGAGCGGACGCCTTCCGCGCCGCCGACCAGAACAAATGCCCACCGTCCCGCCCGGTGCGGGCAGCGGTCGCGGTGGACGGCAAATCCCTGCGCGGTGCCATCCGCGCCGACGGGCGCTGTGTCCACCTGCTCTCCGCGCTGCGCGGCGACGGCATTGTGCTCGCCCAGCGCGAGGTCGACGCCAAGAGTCGAGTAGCCGGGGGGAATTTCGCCCCCCGGCTCTCACGGAACCGTGCGTAAAGATCTCCCTTTACACGGCTCTTGCCATCCTGATCACCAGCCCGAGGACGCTGCGGTGGTCACCTGCCACTGGGCGAACATGCGGGGATACCGCTTCGCGATCTCCTCCATCTTCCCAAGGGCCTTCCGCAACGCCGAGAGCCGCCTGTACTTCTTAGAGTGCGGTAAGTGATGTTTCCTGCCGTTTCACACCGATGTGATGACATGCCATAACGGGGTGATTCCGGCGGTCGAATGATCAACATCGCCGCCCCGGCCGAGCGCACGGCTCCGGCTCCCCGGTTTGGCTCGACAGCCGAGGTCAGGGGCCTGCTACCCACTGGGACGAAGTGGTGCGAAATTAGCTAGACCATCACTTACCGCACTCTTACGGATCCATCGCACCAAGTAGGCGTTGATGCGCTGCAGGAGAGGGATCAGGGCCGATCGGTAGAACCGGCCGTAGTAGTTGATCCAGCCCGCCACGATCGGATTGATCCGTCGGGCGAGTTCCACGAAGGAGAGGTCGGACCGTCGGTGAAGACGCCAACTGCGTACTTCCCTACTGATCCTCTTCAAGGCGTCCTTGCTGATCGCGGGCTCGAAGGACAGGAACCGCCTGCCCTGCTTGTCCTGCGACTTGCGCGCGCGGAACGTGTACCCGAGAAAGGTGAACTCCCTGGGCTCATACGAGCCCTGGCGTTTCCCGTCTCGGCAGTAGACGATCCTGGTCTTGTCGGGATGCAAGCGCAGCCCGACCTCCTCCATCCTGTTCGTGAGCGCGGCCAGCACCTGGCGGGCCTGACGCTCCGAGACGCAGTGCACGACCGCGTCATCGGCGTACCGCTCGAACGTGACGGCAGGGAACTCCCGGTCCAGCCACATGTCGAGTGCATAGTGCATGAACAGGTTCGCGAGCACTGGTGAGACCGCTGAGCCCTGTGGGGTTCCGCGGTCCCGCTGTTGCAAGGTGCCGTCGGGTAGTTGCAGCGGTGCTTGGAGCCACCGCTTGACATACAAAATCACCCAGACGGCGTCGGTGTGCGCTTCCACGGCCTTGACGATGAGGTCCCAGCGGACGCTGTCGAAGAACTTCTCGATGTCGAGCTCGACCACCCAGTCCTTCCTCCAACAGCGTTTCCGGCAGGACTCCACCGCGTCCAGCGCCGACCGTCCAGGCCGGTAGCCATAAGAGTCCTCATGAAACACGGGTTCCACCCGGTCCATGAGGCAATGCCGTTCAGTTAAGCGGTAGAGGCGAGTCTGATCGTGGCTGGACTGCTGTGTCGAGT
>NZ_JBHSOA010000048.1:0-13452 GCF_042655885.1 Streptomyces chlorus | reverse complement strand
CCCGATAAGGCTCCATGTCGTCGCCGGTCCCGACGCGGGCGGCGTCCATCTGCTGCACGGCGGCGAGATCCGCATCGGCCGCTCGGCCGACGCCGATGTGCCGCTCGACGACCCGGACGTCTCCCGGCTGCACTGCGCGGTGACGGTCGGCCCGGACGGCAGGGTCTCGGTCGCCGACCTCGGCTCCACCAACGGCACGACCCTGGACGGGCGGCGGGTGGGCTCCCGCCCGGTCGGTCTGGCACCGGGTGCGCTGCTGCGGATCGGCGAGTCGGCACTGCGGCTCACCCCGGCCGCGGGACCGGGGGCACGGGCACGGACGACGCCGGACGGCGAGGGCCACGTCCGCGTGCCGGAACCGCCCGCGAGGGCATCCGCGGAGCCGCCCGCGAGGGCGGGGTCGGCGGCCGTGCGTCCGCCGGACGGGCCGACGCACCACGGCTACGGTTCCCCGGCGGCCCGGACCACCGGGGAAACCCCACTGGTGCCCGGCCAGGGGGGCGCACCGGGGATCGAGAACCGCGGGACGGGCGACGGGCCGGACGCAGGCTCCGGCTCCGGTGTCGGCCCCGACTCCGACACCGGTTTCGGTTTCGGCTCCGGCTCCGGCTCCGGCTCCGGCTCTGGCTCTGGAAGCACAGGCCGCAGCAGCAGGCGTACGGTCCATGTGGCTTCCCGGGGTGAGGTGCCACGGGTCCCCCGGGGACGCCGGGTGTCACAGCCGAGGCCGGCCGGCGGCGGGTTCGACCCGGCGTCCGGGGCGGAGACCGGTCCCCGCGCGGGCAGCGCGGGTGCGCCCACCGGATCCGGCGCCGACGGTGGGCTCACCGCCCGGCCCGCCGCCCCCGGCACCCGGCCCGCCGACGGCCGCGAGGGTACGCCGGTGCGCGGCACCGGTCCGGCCGACGCCGGCCTCGTGCCGCAGCCCTCCGCCGGACGCCGGCGTGGTGGGCTCTCGGCGTGGGCTCGTCGGCTGACCGGGGGGCGTCCGGAGCCGGAGGAGAGCACCGGCCCGGAGAGGTACGGCGAGGAGAGGTACGGCGAGGAGGTGGTCGGCGCCGTCCCGGCCGTCGCCGCGCCCGGCCCGCCCGAGACCTGGCCCGACCCCGCCATCCTGCTGCTGACCGCGCTGGGCCCCGGGCCCCGTCTGTGGGAACGCGGGCCCGACCACCCGGAGGCCCTGGCGATACGCCTCGGCACGGCCGACCGGACGCTCCCCGGCGGCTCGGGCCTGCTGCCCGCCGTACCCGTGACGTCGGGGCTGCGCGAGGTGGGCTCGCTGGGCCTGGCCGGTCCGCGCGGGCGGCTCACCGGGCTGGCCCGCGCGGTGCTGGCCCAGCTCGCCGCGCTGCACTCCCCCGACACGCTCGAGATCGTCCTGATCACCGCCGACCGCTCCCGCACCCTGGAGGAGCGCACCGCGGAATGGACCTGGCTGGGCTGGCTGCCGCACGTACGGCCGGGACACGGACAGGGCTGCCGGCTGCTCCTCGCCCACGACCGCGAACAGGCCGCGGCCCGCGTCGAGGAGCTGCTGCGCCGCCTGGACGACCACGACCACGCGGCCCGCACCTCACCCGCCCCGGCCTCCCCTTCCACCTTTTCCGCCCTATCCGTCCCGTCCGCCTCCTCCGCCCCGGTCGCCCCGCTCATTCCCGAGCAGCCCCGGGCATCCGGCGCCGACCGGGGCGCCCCCCGGCGGCCCGCCCGGGACGCCGACGATGGCCCGGCAGGCGGCTTCACCGGGCCGTACACCGTGGTCGTCGTGGACGGCGACCCCGGGGATCCCGAGGTGCGCGACGCGGTGGCACGGCTGGCGGTGGAGGGGCCGCGGGCCGGTATCCACCTGGTGTGCCTCGCCGAGACGGCCGCCGCCTCCGCCTCGTCCCCGGTGTCGGAGACGTACGAGGCGGCCTGCGCGGTGACGCCCGCGTTCCGGGAGTGCGGCGCCGTCGCCCTGCTCAGCGGGGACGTGGCGACCACCCTGCGGCTGCTGCGGGTGGCCGCCACCGGCTCGGGGACGGCACCGGGTCCGGTCGGCCACGGCACGGTCGCCACGGTCGACGCGGTCTCCCCCGCCTGGGCCGAGCGGTTCGCGCGGGCCCTGGCACCGCTGCGCACGGCGGGCGCCCCGGGTACGCGGCACACGCGCGTGTCGGCGCCGCTGCCCCCGTCGGCGCGACTACTGGACGAGTTGGGCCTGGCCCGCGCCACCCCGGCCTCGCTGATGGCCCGTTGGGCGGACGCGGCCGACGACAAGGAACGGCTCGGCGGCCGGGTGTGCGCGGTGCTGGGTGCCGGGCCGCGCGGCCCGGTGTCCGCCGACCTCGTGGCCGACGGGCCGCATCTGCTGGTGGAGGGACCGTCCGGCAGCGGCCGTACGGAACTGCTCCGGGCCGTCGTCGCCTCCCTGGCAGCGGCCGAACGGCCGGACCGGCTGGGCATCGTGCTGGTGGACGGCCGCGCCGGCACCACGGGCGGCGGACAGGGCAACGGGCCGGGCGACGGGCCGGGCGACGGACTGCGTGTGTGTACGGACGTACCGCATGTCACCACGCATCTCAGCGCCAACGACCCGGTGCGGATGCGGGAGTTCGCCCAGTCGCTGAGCGCCGAGCTGAAGCGGCGTGCCGAACTGCTCGGCCGGTCGGACTTCGTGGAGTGGCACACCGGGCGCGAGCTGTCGGACCGTATGGTCGCCCAGCGCACGGCCGCGCCCCGTGGCCCCGCAGCCGCCGGTGGCGAGCACTCCGGGGGCGACCTGGAGGCCCCGCCCAGTTCCACGGTGCGGCTGCGGCCCGGGGCCGCGCGGCGCAGGGCTCAGGCTCCGCCGCCGCTGCCCCGGCTGGTGGTGGTCGTGGACGACCTGGACGCGCTGGTCTCCCCCGCGCTCGGTTCGCCCGGGCGGCCCGCCGCCGGGTCGGTGCTGCGGGCGCTGGAGGCAGTGGCACGGGAGGGCGAGCGGCTGGGCGTGCACCTGGTGTCGGCCACCGGCCCCTGCGCCCGTACGGCGGAGTCCGAGCCGGTGCGCCGTGCGGCCCTGCGCGTGACGCTCGATCCGCCCGCACCGGGCCGCGGGGCCGTTTCCTCGTTCGAACCGAACCGGGGGAGCGGGGTCGAACCGGCGCCGGGCCGGGGGCGTTTGGTCCATGCGGACGGCCGGGTGACCGCGTTCCAGGGTGGGCGGGTGACCGGGCGCATCCCGCGCACGGCGACGCTGCGGCCCACGGTCGTACCGCTGGAGTGGCACCGCATGGGCGATCCGCCCGCCCGCCGCCCGGTCCGGGAACTCGGCAACGGCCCGACCGACCTCGCCCTGCTCGCCAGCGCGCTGGAACGCGCGGGCCGCGAGGTCTCGGCCACCGAGGTGCCGTCACTGCTGTGACCCCGCGCCGCTCTCGCCGCTCTCCCCCTGCTCGTGCGTGGCGAGCGGCGAGAGGGCGCGCAACGCCTCGGCCCTCACGACCCTCGCGCCACCCCACCAGCCCCGCCGACCCCGGTCCGTGACACCCGCACCCTCGACGGGCGGTGCGGGCGTGCGGCCTGCCCGGACGGCCCGGCCCGGGCCCTTCCGCCCCGGAGAGTCACGACGCGGTCACGATCCCGGACTTGACAGGAGACGCACTCTTGCCGATCTAGACCTCACGGGCGTACACCAGAGCGCACGGGACAGCGCTCGACGTTCGACGAGGTACGAAGAACGGGGCAGTGATGCGCAGGACGAGCAGGATCATCCGGGCACGCAGGTCGTCCGGCACACCCGCGGCAACGGCAACCCCCCGCACCCGCAGGGCCGTCAGAGCAGGGGCCGCCGTCGTCGCGGGCGTGCTCGCGGTCTCGCTCACCGCGTGCGGGGGCGACGACGGCGGCGGCAAGGACGAGACGGGCGGCGGCGCCGACGAGACCGCCTCCACCCTCACCCTTCCCCGGCTGGACGGCCAGAGCCTCGAGGTCGCCGCCGTGTGGACCGGCACCGAACAGGCCAACTTCAAGAAGGTCCTCGCGGAGTTCGAGCAGCGCACCGGCGCGAAGGTGACGTTCGTTCCCGCCCAGGACCCCATCATCAACTTCCTCGGTTCCAAGATCGCGGGCGGCGCCCCGCCCGACGTGGCGCTGCTGCCGCAGCCGGGCGCCGTCAAGCAGGCCGTGGAGAAGGGCTGGGCCAAGCCGCTGGGCGCCGAGGCGCGGGCGGAGCTCACCAAGAACTACTCGCAGGGCTGGCAGGACATCGGCTCGGTCGACGGCACGCCGTACGGCGTCTACTACAAGGCCGCCAACAAGTCGCTGATCTGGTACAACGCCCAGGTCTTCGAGAACGCGGGCGCGAGCGAGCCGAAGACCTGGAAGGATCTGCTCACCACGGCGCAGACGGTCTACGACTCCGGCGTCACCCCGTTCTCGGTCGGCGGCGCCGACGGCTGGACGCTGACCGACTGGTTCGAGAACGTCTACCTCTCCCAGGCGGGCCCGGAGAAGTACGACCGGCTCGCCGCGCACGAGATCAAGTGGACGGACCCGTCCGTGAAGGACGCGCTGACCACGCTGGCGGAGGTCTGGGGCAAGGCCGACTACCTCGCGGGCGGTCCGGACGGCGCGCTGCAGACCGAGTTCCCCGCCTCCGTGACGCAGACCTTCACCGGCGGCGACCAGCCCAAGGCGGGCATGGTCTACGAGGGCGACTTCGTCCAGGTCAACATCGGCGAGACCGAGGCGAAGGTCGGCACGGACGCGAAGGTGTTCCCGTTCCCCGCGGTCGGTGACAGCCCACCGGTGGTGTCCGGCGGCGACGCGGCCGTGATCCTGGAGGACTCGAAGGCGGCGCAGGCGCTGGCGACGTTCCTCGCCTCCCCGGACGCCGCGGGCATCCAGGCGAAGCTGGGCGGCTATCTCTCGCCGAACAAGAACGTGCCCAACTCGGCGTATCCGAACGCGGTGCAGCAGAAGATGGCCAAGGCGCTCGTCGACGCCGGCGACGACTTCCGCTTCGACATGTCCGACCAGGCCCCGCAGGCCTTCGGCGGCACCCCCGGCAAGGGCGAGTGGAAGGCGCTCCAGGACTTCCTGAAGAACCCGAAGGACATCGCGGGCACCCAGCGGCAGCTGGAGGCCGACGCGGCCGCGGCGTACGGGAACTGATCCGGCGATGAAGTCGGACAAGGCGGCGGGGCCCTCCGGGGCCCCTGCCGCCCCCACGTCGCGCAGGAGCGTCACCGGCACCCGCAGAACCGTCGCGGCGCTGTTCCTGCTGCCCGCGCTGCTGCTGCTCGGTGCGCTCGTGGTCTACCCGATCGGGTACTCCGTCGTCCGCAGCTTCTACGACCAGCCCGGCGACGGATTCGCCGGGTTCGACAACTACCAGGCGCTGTTCACCGACGACGGCATCCGCACCGCCCTGAAGAACAACGTCATCTGGGTGGTGTTCGCGCCGACGGTCGCCACCGCGCTCGGCCTGATCTTCGCGGTGCTGACCGAACGGATCCGCTGGGGCACGGCGTTCAAGCTGGTCGTCTTCATGCCGATGGCGATCTCGATGCTGGCGGCGGGCATCATCTTCCGTCTGGTGTACGACCAGGACCCGGACAAGGGCGTCGCGAACGCGGTGTGGGTGGGCGTGCACGACACCTTCGCCGAGTCGTCGGCGTACCCGAAGGCGCACCCGGGCCGCGAGTCGCCGCTGGAGGCGACCGGCGGGGGTGCCTTCGTCACCAGGGGGACGGTGAGCGTCGGCGACACCGTCGCGCTGCCGCTGGTCGGCGTCGCCCCGGACCTGATTCCCGACGACGCCGCGCGGGCGGCGGCGCCGAAACCGGAGGCGGACCGGATCACCGGCACGACCTGGCAGGACTTCACCCGCGGCAAGGGCGTCGGCACGCTGAACGAGGTCGACGCGGACGAGCTGGGCTACCCCGGCATGAAGATCGAGGCCGTCAAGGACGGCACGGCGGTGGAGACGGCCACGGCGGGCGCCGACGGCACGTTCTCCCTGTCGGCGAAGGCGGACGGCGCACAGCTCCGGCTGCCGGCGAGCAACTTCCAGGAGCCGTACAACGGCCTGGACTGGCTGGGCCCGTCGCTGGTCACCCCCGCCATCATCGGCTCGTACATCTGGATGTGGGCGGGCTTCGCGATGGTGCTGATCGCGGCCGGGCTCGCGGGCCTGCCCCGGGAGCTGCTGGAGGCCGCGCGGGTCGACGGCGCCAACGAGTGGCAGGTGTTCCGACGGATCACGGTGCCCCTGCTGGCGCCGGTGCTCGCGGTCGTCACCGTCACCCTGATGATCAACGTGCTCAAGGTGTTCGACCTGGTCTTCATCATCGCGCCCGGCTCCTCCCAGGACGACGCCAACGTCCTCGCGCTGGAGCTGTACCGCAAGGGCTTCTCCGAGGACCAGCCGGGCATCGCCAGCGCGATCGCGGTGTTCCTGCTGCTTCTGGTGATCCCGGTGATGTGGTTCAACGTGCGGCGGCTGAGGCGGGAGGTCAGGCGATGAACTCACCTCTGGAGGGCGACGGTTCACCGAAGGGCACGTCGACGGGGTCCGGGGCGCCGGAATCGGGGCCGCCGAAGTCCGAGCCGCCGGAATCCGAGCCGCCGGAATCCGAGCCGCCGAAGTCCGAGCCGCCGAAGTCCGAGCCGCCGGAATCCGGGGCGCCGGAATCCGGGGCGCGCGGGTCCCGGTCGCTCGGCTCCCGGCTGGCCGAGTGGGTCAGCGGTGGTCTGGTGCGGGTGTTCCTGATCGTCGTCGGCCTGTTCTGGCTGGTCCCGACGATCGGTCTGCTGCTGGCCAGTCTGCGCACCCCGCAGGACATGGCCGCCGACGGCTGGTGGACGGTGTTCACCGAGCCCTCGCAGCTCACCTTCGGCGCCTACGAGACCCTGCTGGAGAACGACGACATCACCGGCTCGCTGCTGAACACGGTGTACATCACCGTCCCGGCGACGGTGCTGGTGGTAGTGATCGGCTCGCTCGCCGGATACGCCTTCGCCTGGATGGAGTTCCCGGGCCGGGACTGGTGGTTCCTCGGTGTGGTGGGGCTGTTGGTGGTGCCGGTGCAGGTGGCGCTGATCCCGATCGCCGAACTCTTCGGCAGCATCGGCATCTTCGGCTCGCTCGTCGGCGTGATCCTCTTCCACGTCGGCTTCGGCCTGCCGTTCGCGGTGTTCCTGCTGCGCAACTTCTTCGCGGAGATCCCGAAGGAGCTGCTGGAGGCGGCCCGGCTGGACGGCGCCGGCGAACTGCGCCTGTTCGCACGGGTGGTGATGCCGCTGGGCGGGCCGGCGATCGCCTCGCTGGGCATCTTCCAGTTCCTGTGGGTGTGGAACGACATGCTGGTCGCGCTGATCTTCACGGACTCCGGGAGCCAGCCGATCACGGTCGCCCTGCAGACCCAGGTACGGCAGTTCGGCAACAACATCGACGTGCTGGCGCCGGGCGCGTTCATCTCGATGGTGATCCCGCTGGCCGTGTTCTTCGCCTTCCAGCGGCAGTTCGTCTCCGGCGTGATGGCGGGCGCGGTGAAGTGACGTGCCGCGTACGGGCCCCGGACGCACCGTGCGGATGCTGTTGGTCAATTCCGCCTGACGGTTCCGGTCTCCGCGCGTCCACGGCGGTGGCCCGGGGATGTTCCTGCCGCAGAGTGTGTCACTTTCCGGGAAAGTGACACACTCTGCGGATCCATGCCCCGGGCCCGCGCATTCGCCAACAGTGATCCCGGGCCTTGTCGTGCCTCCTGCGGTGGATGAAAACTCAGTTGGTGCACGCCCCGCTGACGCCGGGACTCTGTGGTGCCCTGGAGCCCGATCAACAGTGTGGCGCGGGAGACCCGGGGCACGTGATGTGGTTGCCGCGAGCACGAACCTCAGACTCTTCGAGAAGGGGCCTCCCACGGGGCGGGCAGCGCCGATGCCGGACGCACCGCGAGGAGGAGCCATGGAGAAGGTCGTCGATCGCTGTGCCGGGCTGGACGTCCACCGCGACACCGTGGTCGCCAATGTCCGCGTCCCGGAGGAATCGGCCGAGGCCCTCGCCTCCTGGGCCGGGGTCTGTCCCGGCAACTGGGAGTCGGCCGGCAAGTCCCGCACCGGCCGCTCCCGCAAGGGGCCCAAGTGGCTCGGTGTCGCCCTGCACGAGCGCGCGATGGCCGCGATCCGCTCCAAGGGCACCTACCTGCACGCCCAGTACAGGCGGATCAAGCCCCGCCGCGGCCACGCCCGAGCGATCAAGGCGGTGGAACACTCCATCGTCGTCGCGATCTACCACATGCTCGACCGCGGCCGGCCCTACCACGACCTGGGCGCCGACTACTTCACCCACCGCGATTCCCCCGACCGCCAGGCCGCCCACCACCTCGCCAGGCTCCGCGAACTCGGTTACCAGATCATCGCCGAACCTCCCGCAGCCTGACGATCAACTGCGGGAGGTTTTCACCTCAGCGTCGCACCGTGCGCGCCGGGGCCCGCCGAAGCGGGGCAGGCCGGGGACTGGTCTGGGCCGGGGACTACTCGATGACGAGCTCGACCGGGACGTTGCCGCGGGTGGCGTTGGAGTAGGGGCAGACCTGGTGCGCCTGCTCGACCAGCTTGCGGCCGGTCTCCTGGTCCACGGCGTCGGGCAGCTCGACGCGCAGCGTCACGGCGAGCGCGAAGCCCTCGCCCTGCTTGCCTATGCCGACCTCGGCGGTCACCGCGGCGTCGCCGAGGTCCACCTTCGCGGCCCGGCCGACCAGCCCGAGGGCGCTGCCGAAACAGGCCGCGTAACCGGCGGCGAACAGCTGCTCCGGGTTGGTGCCCTCGCCGTTGCCGCCCAGCTGCACGGGGGCGCTGAGGCCGAGGTCCAGCTTGCCGTCGGAGGTGACGGCGCGGCCGTCGCGGCCGTGGGTGGCGGTGGCGACAGCGGTGTAGAGCGCGTCCATGGGGAAACCTTCCCTTTCGAGTCGTGGTCGTGGGGCGGCCGGTCCGTCGGTGGCCCGGACCTCCGCACCACCATAAGCAAAGCACACAACTAAATTGTGCACAACTAAATGGCTCGAAAGAGCTACCCTGGAGCCATGACACCGACCCCGAATCCCGGACCGGCCACCCCGGAGTCAACCGGGTCCGCCGGCGACTGGCTCCGCCTCGACCAGCAGATCTGCTTCTCCCTGCAGTCCGCCTCGCGCGCCTTCAACGGCGTGTACCGCGTGGTCCTCAAGGACCTCGGCCTCACCTACCCGCAGTACCTGGTGATGCTGGCTCTCTGGGAGCACGGCACGCTGCCCGTGCGGAAGCTCGGCGAGCACCTGCGGCTCGACTCCGGCACCCTGTCCCCGCTGCTCAAGCGGCTGGAGGCGGCCGGCCTGGTGCACAGGGAACGCAGTGCGCGCGACGAGCGCTCGGTGGAGGTGCGGTCCACCGAGGAGGGCATCGCGCTGCGCGAGCGGGCCCTGGACGTCCCGCGCCGGATCGTCACCGCGACCGGATTCGGGCTCGACGAGATCCAGGACCTGAAGGCCCGCCTGGACCGTCTCACCACCGCACTGGACACGGCGGCGGCGAACGAGGCCTAGGATCCTGCCGAACGGTGCAGACCGACCGAACGGTGGAGACCGACCGCCCACCGCAGACCCCGGTACCACGGCACCACCGGAGCACCACCCGCACCACCACGGGTCAACGACGAGGGGACGGCCGCACATGACCTGGTTGATCACCGGCGGCGCCGGCTACATCGGGGCGCACGTCGTACGCGCGATGACCGAGGCGGGGGAACGGACGGTGGTGTACGACGACCTGTCCACCGGCATCCCCGACCGCGTACCGGACGGAGTGCCGCTGGTGATCGGCTCGGTCCTGGACGGGGAGCGGGTGGCACGCGCCCTCGCCGACCACGAGGTCACCGGCGTCGTGCACCTGGCGGCGAAGAAACAGGTCGCCGAGTCGGTGGAACTGCCCCTGCAGTACTACCGGGTGAACATCGAGGGCCTGCGCGTCCTGCTGGAGGCGGTGACGGCGGCGGGCGTGGCGTCGTCCTTCGTGTTCTCGTCCTCGGCGGCGGTGTACGGCACGCCGTCCACCGGCGCCGAGCTGGTCACCGAGGACACCCCCTGCCTGCCGATGTCCCCGTACGGCGAGACGAAGCTGGCCGGTGAGTGGCTGGTCCGCGCGACGGGCCGGGCAACCGGTCTGTCCACGGCCTCCCTGCGCTACTTCAACGTGGCGGGCGCCGCGCGCCCGGAACTCGCCGACACGGGCGTCTCCAACCTCGTCCCGATGGTGTTCGAGAAGCTGACCGAGAACGCGCCCCCGCAGGTGTTCGGCGACGACTATCCGACCCCGGACGGCACCTGCGTCCGCGACTACATCCACGTCGTCGACCTGGCCGAGGCCCACGTGGCCGCGGCGCGTGCCCTGCGCGCCGCGCCCGGCCGGGACCTCACCCTCAACATCGGCCGCGGGGAGGGCGTCTCGGTCCGGGGCATGATCGACCGCATCAACGCCCTCACCGGCCACGACCTCCCGCCCACGATCGAACCCCGCCGCCCCGGCGACCCGGCGAACGTCGTCGCCTCGGCCGACCGCGCCGCCACCGCACTCGGCTGGAAGGCCCGCCACAGCGTCGACGACATGATCACCTCGGCCTGGACGGGCTGGCAGCGCCTCCACCCGGCGGCGGGACGCGGCTGACCTGTGCGGATGACCTCTGCCCCGGTCTCCTCCGAGCACGCCATGGGCGCCGTCGTCGGTTCCGCCGTCGGCGACGCCCTGGGTGCCCCCTTCGAGTTCGGCCCCGAGGGGGTCTCCTCGGCCCGCTTCCCGGAGCCGGGACCCGGCGGTGAGATGTGCGGGGGCGACGGCTGGGAACCGGGCGAGGCGACCGACGACACGCAGATGGCGGTCCTGGTCGCCGAGTCACTGCTGGAGCACGACGGCCTCGACCTCCCCGAAGACTTCCGCCGCTTCCAGCGGTGGGCCGCCGCCGGCCCGAAGGACATCGGCCTCCAGACGGAGGCAGTGCTGAGCAGCGGCGACCCGTGGGACATGGCCGCCGCGCCGCACTTCCGGACGAGCCAACGAGCCGCCGGGAACGGGGCGACGGGGGTACCTCCCTGCTCGTGGGGGTCCCCCCTGTTCGAGCGGAGCCGAGAACTCGGGGGAGAAGCCGAGAGCTTGGGGGAGCGGGCCGCACCCTCCGCCGTGTACTTCGCGCGGCAGGGCCGGGACGCCACCACGGACGCCGCCCGCCGGCCGGCCGCGCTCACCCACGGCGACCGTGCGGGCTGGGAGGGCACGGCCGTCTTCCACGAGCTGGTGCGCGTCGCCCTGACCGGGGGCGATCCGCTCGCCGCCGTACCGGACACCCTGCGCGCGGTCCACCCGGACCACCGCGAGCGCTACGCCACCGTCCTCACCCCCGGGCCGGCATCCGGACCTGGCCTCGGACGTAGCTCGACGAATCACCGACGCCATACCGGCCCTGCCGCCGACGTCGATGCCTTTCCCCGTCCCTCCGACCCCCAGGAACCATGAGCGGACAACCGGCAACACCCGTCATCGACACTCACGTCATTCTTCGCGACGGCGACAAGATCCTCTTCTCCCAGCGGGGCGGCCCGTACGGCTACGGTCGATGGCACATGCCGTCCGGGAAGCTGGATGAGGGCGAGTCCCTGGCTGTCGGCGCCGCTCGTGAGCTGTTCGAAGAGACCGGCATCACCGTCGCCCCGACCGACCTCCGGCTCGTTCAGGTCGTGCACCACCGCCAGGGCGACAAGAAAGAGCGGATCGGTTTCTTCTTCGAGGCCGAAGAGTGGGAGGGGGAGCCGGTCAACAAGGAACCGGAGCAGTGCCTGGCACTCACCTGGTTCACCGTGCACGAACTACCCGACGACATCATCGAGTACCCGCAGGCCGGTCTGCTCGGTTATCTCCGTGGCACTGGTCCTCTCGCCGCGCACAACTGGCCGTAATGGTTGCAGCGCGGCGCCGTGCCGGGATGCGATGCACTGCTACAGCCGGCCGGCTGCTCGATGAGGTCCACTCCCAGGGGCGGAATCTGGTCATCATGTGTGCCGACCACGGGGACGCCTACGGCGACGACGACTGTCACAGCCGCGGCATCGCCCACCCCGCCGTGGGGAACATGCCTTTCGCCGCCTGAGTGCAGGGCTGACCGTTCCAGCTGTTTCCGTGGCAGGGCCGGAGCGTGCCCCTGGCGTTGGACCGGAATCCTGTAGGGCTTGGCCGGAACGGGCTTCGCCACGGAGGCGGAACCGAGCCGCAAAGCCCTTTGGCCGCCCCCGCGTCACAGCGCCTTGAGCGCCTCCGTCGTGGCCCTCGCCAGCGCGCCCAGGTAGCCCTTCGGCAGCTTCGGGTTGCGGATGACCACCGAGCGCCAGTACAGGGGACCCGAGATCAGGTCGAGGGCCAGGGCGTGGTCGATTCCGGGGCGCACCTCGCCCCGCTCCTGCGCCGCCGCGACGACGCCCTTGGCGACCCCGTCCTGGCCCTCCCGCAGCGCCTTGCGCAGCGCCTCGGCGATGTCGGGGTTGCGGGCGGCCTCGGCCTGGAGGTCGGGGAGGATCTGCGAGGCGACGGGGTGGCGCAGGGCGCGCGAGGTGACCTCGTAGAGCAGGCGCAGGTCGCCCTCGAGGGAGCCGGTGTCCGGCGCGGGCAGGCCCTGCACGGCGATGGCGGAGACCAGGTCCAGGACCAGGTGCAGTTTGGAGCGCCAGCGTCGGTACACCGCGGTCTTGCCGACGCCCGCGCGACGCGCGATGCCCTCGATGGACATCCGCGCGTAGCCGACGGCCGCGAGTTCCTCGAAGACGGCCGCCCGGATCGCCTCCGTCACGTCCTCGCGCAGTACGGCCGCCCCGGCGGGGGCCCTACGGCGCGGACGCGGCTGGGGCTCCTCGGCGTTCGTCGTCATGCGGACCAGCATAGGGCGTGACGACGATACGGGCCCGTTCTGACGACAGTACGTACACCGATCCGGCACAGAAAGGCACGGGCCCGGACTTGGGACGGGCCCGGGAAGGCCCGGGAACAGGCCAGGGGCGGACCTGGGGCGGACCTGGGGCGGACCTGGGCCGTCACGACGAAACGGTTGCGTTCCGTCGCGCGTTCGGCCTACGCTCGCGTTGCGACGATACGGTGCCGTCCCGACGTAGGTGAACGCGCGAAGACGCGCGGGGAAACACCGGGCGGGACCCGGCGCCGCACCACCCCACCGTCACCCCCACCCCCCTAGCGAAAGCAGCGGATGTGAGTCAGGTCCTCCACACACCGCCTCCCGCACCGGTCCTCCCGGCCGCCGAGGACGACCTCCCCGCCCTCGCCGCCCGCCACGGCCTCACGGTCAGCGGTGCCCGCCCCACCCTGCCCGGCTACGTCCGCGAGTTGTGGGCGCGCCGGCACTTCATCCTCGCCTTCTCCCGGGCGAAGCTGACCGCGCAGTACAGCCAGGCGAAGCTG
>NZ_JBHSOA010000047.1:35108-114629 GCF_042655885.1 Streptomyces chlorus | reverse complement strand
GCGGACCTCGATGCGACATGGAAACAGCATACGGACTTACAGCTGAAATTTCTGGCGCATCACGCTAGACGGCCTGCACGTAAAGGGGCAGGGGTGCACGCCGGATTTCTATCATTGAGTTGTGAACTCAGTCCACAAACTGCATACTGGGCTGGTCAAGTGCCGCCGAGTGACGTCTGATTCGTCATCGGTCGGGCATCTTGTCAGGCTTGACCGGGGAAGCGGGCCTCGCCCGCATCCGCACGGTGGGCCACTCTCATTGGTAACGTCCTTGGGGTTCATCATGCGCACCACTCGCACCTCGGCAGCCGCTGCGCTGTTGCTCGCCGCACTCACAGCCTGCGGCCCGACCACCGACACCGACACGGACGCCAAGTCCACGGACCCCATCCCTACGGCTCCCACCCCCGCGGCTCCTGCCCCCAAGTCGTCGGCCGTCAGTGACGATGAGGCGACCCAGGAACCCTCGACCGCCGCCAAGACCACCGCGAAGCTGCCGGAGATGGTCGGCAAGGGGCTGCAGAGTGCCCAGGACGAGGCGCAGGCCGTCGGCTTCTACCACCTCACGTCGCACGACGCGCTCGGCCGGGGCCGCAACCAGATCCTCGACCGGAGCTGGAAGGTCTGCTCCCAGACCCCGACGCCCGGCACGCACTCGACGGACACGAAAATCGACTTCGGCACCGTCAAGCTCGAAGAGACCTGCCCCGCGGGCGGTGAACAGGGCGAACCTGAGAAGGCCGGCTCCACCATGCCGAACTTCGTGGGGAAGTCCGTCAAGGTCGCCCGCCAGGCGCTCGACGCTTCCACCAGCATCACGGTCGACGACGTGTCAGGCCAGGACCGGATGGTGCTCCTTGAGTCGAACTGGCAGGTCTGCTCGACCGACCCGGCGGCCGGGGCGAAGCTCGACGGGCAGCCGGTGACGATCGGGGCCGTCAAGTTCGGCGAAAGCTGCTGACCGCGTGCCGGATCCGGCACAGGTCGGTACCCCGGTCGTAAACCCACGGAGGTGCTGGTTCGAGCCGAATCACGGAGCGGGTGACTGGACGAGCCCACGGTCAAGCCGATCCGGAATCAGCACCGGTGGATTCAGGCTGAACCGCAGGGTGTCGAGTCGTAGACTTCGCCGGGGAACGCCGACGACGTCCGGCCGTTGCGCGCCCGTGGGGGAGGAGATCGCATGCAGGACCCTTCGGACTCGATGGAGATCGCCGAGCCTGAGGAGAACGGCCGGAGCAATACCGCCGACTCACCTGTTGTGGACGATTCGACGTCCGACTCGGACATCGACTCGACGACGGCGTCGACGGTCCTGGTGGAGGTGCTCCCAGGGGTGGCTCTCGTCGCCGGTGAGGTCCCGCCGGAGCTGAAGCCCGATCTGATCGACTTCGGGATCGTGCCGGCTGCCGACCGCAAGCAGATCTCAGCGATCCTCGCCTCGATCGGGAACGCGGCGACCGTGGCCGGCAACCTCGGAAACGCGTTCGCCGGCGTGCAGGGGCTCTACAGGATCGGCGACACGGCACAGGCCCTGCTGAAGAGCGGCGCGACGCTCGCCGTCAAGGATGGCGCGAACCTCGGAGCGGTGATGGTTCCTGGCCGCATCCTGCATCAGGCCCGCTTCTACTCCGTGAATGCGGTGAGCAAGGCGCAGACCGCGGCCTCGATCGGGCCGGCGCTGGCCATGGTCGCCCTTCAGATGATGCTGAGTGAGGTCTCGGGCCTCGTCAGGACCAACCTCGCGGTGACAAGTCAGGTCCTGACCACCATCCGCAAGGATCAGTGGGCCGAACTGACGGGGCTCGTCGCCGCCGTCGATCGCGCGGTCGACCAGGCGCGAGAGATCGAATCGGTCCCGGCGTCCCTGTGGGAGGACGTCGCGGGCAGTGGAGCGCTGCTGCAGAAGCAGCTCGAGCTCTACCGAGGGAACGTCCACGACCACGTCAGGCAGATGGGTCGGCCCGACGCACGCAGCCACCGTGAGTATCTGCAGACGAACGCCGAGGCGATCGTCTTCGACGCCTACGCCCTCCTGTCCTCCCTCAAGGCATGGACCGGGTATCACGCGCTCCGCGCCGCGAGGGCGAGGGCCGCTGGACGCGAAGACGCCGCCGAGGCGCAGTACGCCGAGGTCATCGCGCGCGACACCCGTGCGGAGTTCGACTCCGCTCTCGCCGAGACGACGAGCCTCGTCGACGCGCTGACGCGGGAGCTGCGGATCATCGCCGAGCTCCCCGGACCCGACGCATGGCCGCTGCCGGGAAAGCGGAAGGAGGTGAAGGCTGCCCGCGAAACCTCCGCCCGTCTTCTGGAGGCGATCGAGCCTCTTGCCGATGCTCTTCATCCGCTGGTCCCTATGCCCGAGGCTCCGGGCGTCGTCTGCGCATCCGAATCGCTGGATCCCGAGCCGTACCTTCGCATCCTGCGATGGTTCCTGGGGGACGGTGAGACTCTGCGTGTCCTCGGCTTCCCCGACGAGCTCGATGCCCTCGGTCCCATTTCTGCGATCCTCGGCGGAGCGAAGGAGAAGTTGGCGGCAGCGAGGGACAAGGCCGCGGTAAAGACACTGGTCGCCGTCACGGATCGCCGCATCATCACGGCCAAGACGAACGCCTTCCTTGAGCAAGGCGAGATCCGTCAAGACATACCGATCGACCAAGTGCGGTACGTCCGAGCAGCGACCACACAGGACAGAAGCGCGCGCTTGGCGATCGACCTCATCACGCGCGACGAGAACATCCGGTGGCTCTTCCACGCTGAGATCAACAACACTCAAGTGGACGCGCTCGCCGCCGTGCTTGCCGAGTCGATGACGATCCCGGACGTTGAACGCGATGCGCTTCAACGGCGGTGTCACGCCCCCATCGAGGCGGGCAGTGAGGGCGAGAGTACTGGCACGGGGTCTACCGAACTGACTGGATCCGAGTCCGCGAGCTGCGCTGCCGATTAGACCCCGAGCCGATTGACCAGTTCGTGGCCAGGCCGATAGGGAAACGGCTACCGCGTGATCATCAGAGGTTGTGTGGAATACGGACGCGCGGGCACCTCCGACACGGGGTGCCCGCGCGGCTTCGGCCGAGCAGGAACGTGCTGCTTGCATCCGGATGACGGGCCCTGCGCGAGGAGGTCGTGGCCGCCGCTCGCTGGGCGACCTCGGGAGGGGAACCGGCATGGACGGGCCGATGCCCTCCGCCGTTGTCACCGGCAGGGGACGGTCCCATGCCCTTCTCCCGCGGTCACAGGGCCGTCGCCGGCCCCCTTGAGCACGATGGGGCCGTAGGATGCGCCGTCCCGTGCACGCAGCTCACCCTCAGACGTCCGGGAAGCCGGGCGCCCACGTAAGCCGTATGCCGGCGGATCGGGCCAATGAGGACCACCGGGGGTCCACCGGGCGCTTCTCCAGCACCAGGACGGGATGAAGGCGGCGACCGGGGTGGGCGGTGCGGAGTTGGTGCGCGTAGTCGAGGACCTGTCCGATGCCCAGACGGATCTGCTGATCCTCCCTCGCTCCCGTCAGACTCTTGACCCCGGCTATGAACACGTCCGTCCCGCGTGACCATCCCGCGTCGAATGCGGGAGCGCCCGGCGCGTGGGTGCGTACCTCGACGCCCCGGCCGGAAAGGTGCACGAGGAGCGCACTCACCGTCGCTTCGTGTGCGGACGTCGCCTTGTCGAGATGGCTCAGATCGAGCGTGAGCTGCGCGGACGAGCGCCGGCCTGGTCTGCGCACCTGAAGAGGGCCGCCGAGAACCTCGTCTGCGGTCGGGGCGGCTGCCACGGGGCGCACGCGCCCGCCGCCCGACCTCCTCAGCTTCAGACACGGGGCGGGACGCCGCTTGAGCAGTTTCGAGAAGCCGTCTGCGTCCACGACACAGACGTGCTGCCCGTCGTTGCGCGAGATGTCGGCACCGACGAGCTTGCTGCTGTATGCACGGCGGCTGTCCGTCACCACCTTGCTGGCCAGGTCGCCATAGACGACCAGGGTGATCTTCCGCGAAAAATCAGTCTTGGGATCCGCACCGCGATCCATGACCAGTTGCTCACAGCGCGACCTGACTGTCCACTCCCCGTCGACCAGCACGCGCCCCGTGAAGCAGACGGTGTGGCCGCTGAGGTTGCGGACGGTCCCTCGGCACGTCCTGCCCGGCACCACTCTTCCTCACCCTCCGTCCGAAGCCAGCCAGTCGATGTGACGGAGCACCGGCAGGACACGGAAGTGGACGAAGCCGAGTACCGGCGTCTCGTCGTCCTCGGCGGGGAAGAACAAGGCGTGCTGGAGGGGCTTCTCGTCCTGCGGGTCGTCCAGGTCGACGAGCGGCAGGTCCGGGCGGTCGTGAGCGGGCTCCAGCGTGACGTCTTCCCTGTCGGTCAGCTCCCGCAGTACGAACAGCCCCATCCGGTCGGCGAGGGCTTCCGTGGTCAGGGACTTGTTGATCCGCGGCCTGCCGTGCTTGTCGACGTACGTCGGATACACCATGACGCGGAGCTCCTGCCGTCCCGGTGTGGGGGCGATGCCGGAGCGCAGCCGCCCGTGCAGATTCGACAGGGCCGAGGGCATCTCGGGCATGACCGGGGGCTTGTGGACCACCAGGTCCCGTTCGCCGTTGCGCCAATGGTTGTCGTGGATCTTCAGCGTCGGACGCCCGGGCAGGTGCAGCTCCCACTCGACGGCGCTCGCCACCGATGGCTCACCGGACAGCGTCGTGCCGGTTTTCGTCACTTGGCCACTGCCGCGCGTCAGCTCGAGCTCGCTCAGTACGTGCACGGATGCCTCCCTCGTACGCGATGGTCGCTTCACTCAGTCCCGCTGCGCCAGATCCAGCGCAGCCGCCCCCACGAACCAGTCCAGCACCTCGCAGATCTCCTCCCCGTGCTCTGCGAAGACCCGCACCGGGAAGGACGGCCGCAGTTCCAGCTTCGCCTCGGGCAGGTCGACGCCCTCGATCTTGTTGAGGCGGTTCAGCAGTTCGCGGCGCTGTTCCGTGTCGTCGAAGGGGCTGCGGTCCTTGAGGTACTGGAAGACGACCTCGACCGTGCCGCTCACCGGATAGATGCCGACCGGCCACATCAGGTGGGGCCGGTGGCTGGTGCCGGCGTCCAGCATCGGGAAGCAGCTCGTCTCCTCGAAACGGCCGTAGTTGACGTAACCGCCCTGGCGGCGCCAGAAGTCGAGGGCCGCCAGGACGCCGTCGTGGGCGTCCGGCCAGTTCTCCCGCAACTGAGTGCGGAAGCGCTCTGCCGCCGCCGAGTCCTCGCCCTCGGGAAGCGGGTCCTGAGCGACCGGCTGAGTGACGTCCTTGCCCGGCAGGGTGGCCAGTTCGGCGGCGGACAGGCGCTGGGAGCGGTGTGCTCGCCCCCACGAGTCGAACCGGATGCCCTCACTGGCGAGCAGCTCCTGCGGCGGTTGCCGGTCACCTCCCTCCGGCCAGCGGAACGAGGGGGAGATCTTGCCCTCCACGGTGAGGACCCGGTACGCGCCGATCAGTGAGGGGTTGGAGCCCAGGTAGGCGCCCACGGCCACGGGGTGACTGCCGATCAGTTCGGCGATGTCGCCGTAGGTCGTCCATGTACCACTGGGCATCACCACCAGGGCGGCCCGCAGTTCCGTCCAGCCGGGTGACTCCTCGCCCACCGGCTTGATCCCGCCGATCGGGCCTGGCCACAGTTCCACCGCGCGGTCGGTCAGGCGGTCGGCCCGGTCGAGAATCTCCGCCTTGCCCCAGCGCTTCGCCTCGGCGATCTCCAGGTTCATCCGCAGAGCGCTCGATTCGAGGATCTGCTGCTTGCGCTCGAAGGGGTGGTTGGACAGCTTCGAGTTGTCACCGGTGAGCGTGAGGTTTCCGAGCGTGTGCACCACCAGGTCGTGCAGCTCCTGGGGGGTCTGGTTCTCCTCGGTCTCCTCGGCGAGCAGTTGGAGCCATGCCGCTGCGGGCCGCTGCGGTAGTACGTGCTCCACACTGAGAGCCGCCTTGGCGAAGTCGACCGGCTCGGAGGGGCGGTAGCTCTCCTCCAGACGGCGCAGGATGTAACTGCGCTGTGGGGGACGGCCGCTCCAGTAGAACGGCTTGCCGCGGATCGCCGTACGCAGTTCCTCGTCGCTCGGCCACCGGCGACGGCGTCCGGAGAGGAACCGGCGGACCGCCTCGGCCGCCGGCCGGTCGGTCTCCAGGCTTGTCGGCGCCTCCATGAAGATCCGGTTCAGGCCGGTGGTGGGTGTCTGGCAGATCAGACGCCGCACCAGGTACGACTCGACGTACCGCAGCGCCTCGGCGGCATCGTCCGGTGTCGTCCTCCCCGCGTCGACGAGGTCCAGCAGGTGCAGGGCCAGCGGGTAGTGGGTCTGACCGCCCCAGGCGGCGAGGCGCTCCAGCACCGCACGCAGCTTCGGCGACGACTCACGCGCCGGCTCGACGATACGCAGGAACCGCCTCCCCCGCTGGGCCAGTTGCTCGACCTCGTACTGCAGCGCCCCCTCGTCGCCCACCAGCGACTGGAGCCGCTTCTGCTGCTCCCGGTAGATCTCGCTCTGCTTCGCCTTGGAGTTGCCGCGGACGATCAGGTCCAGCCACACGAGCAGTTCGAGATTCTTCGGGCCGAGGCTCTGCTGCATGGGCAGCCACAGTTCCTGGTAGACGCGTTCACCCCGCTTGGGCAGCAGCATGAACACGTAGTTGCGCAAGAGGTCGCTCTGACTGAGCCCCACACCCGTGTTGTTGATGGATTCGAAGATCCGATAGACGTTGTCGCCGGGCTCGGCGGTGATCTCGACGATGGAGAGCAGGTCCTTCAACACGGTCTCGACGGTCGCGGTCCACCGTTCGTCGCCCGCCTCGTGGCCCTCCGCGAACGCACCGCGGAAGAACCGGTAGGCCGCGCCGACGTTGTCGCTTCCACCCGCTTCGGCCCGGGACCGCACACAGGCCGTGTACGCCTCCCGGTCCGCCTGTGTCGGCAGTAACCGGTAGTGGTCGAGGCCCTCGTGGAACTCGTTGACCAGCACCTGCCGGTGCACTCGGTCCACGCCCCGCTCGTCGCCGGTCGACTTGAGGTGGTCGCGGAGCGCGGCGAACGCCAGCATCAGCGTCGTCAGCCGCTGCTGACCGTCCACGACCAGCCACCTCTGCACGCCGCCGGCCTGGATCTGTCCGGGCGCGAGCACCACGGAGCCCAGGAAATGCGGCGCCGTGGGCTCACCGGACAGATGCTGGCCGACGAGTTCACCGACGTCCTCCCAGAGGCGCTTGAGCTGCTCCCTGCCCCAGCTGTACGTCCGCTGATAGAGCGGTACCTGGAACTGCTTGTCCCCCTGGACGAGCTTCAGGAAGGTGATCTCCTGGGCGCGCATGCGCTTCCTTTCCCTGCCGGGCACGGGTCGGTGGTCCCGTCCGGCGAGTTGAACCCCGGTGGCGGCGGCCACTCAATCTAGGGGCAATCGATCTACGATGACACCGCTTCGGATACTTCGGGTGGAGTGCCCGGGATCATCCGGTCACATGCGTGATGCCCGTCTGCTTGGAGACGCGCGGCATCGTCTCGTTGGGGGAGCGGCGCAGAAGTTTGATGGAACGGCACTCGACCCAGGCGTTCCATGCCTTGAGGTAGTAGAGCAGGTGCTCGCGCGAGTCGTCGCGGCGCCGGAGTGCGGTACCCCTGGCCAGACCCAGCATGGTGTTGCGCAGGGTGAGTCGGGGGTCGCCCGGCTCCAGCCGTGCGCCGGTCACCAGCCCCTCCTTCCAGGGGGACTGATCGACGTCGGGGCGTGCGCGCGTGGTGATGTACCAGCCGATCGTCGCCGCCGTGACGGTGATGCCGCAGCCGCGGTTGCAGGCGATGCCGTGCTGTACGGCCTCGCGGATGCCGGGGTGCTCGGCGAGCAGGGTCAGGAGCTGGTCGTTGCTCGTGACGGACGAGCCGCCGCTCCAGGCGGAGTTCGGCGCGTTCAGGTAGAGATGCAGGCCGCGCAGGGCCGCGGCCAGGTGGGTCGCGTTGGCCTCACCGGCGAGTGCGAGGGTGTCGCGGCCGGTGCGCTTGCGGCCGGTGTCCATCACGGTGAACGCCGTGCGGGGCACGCCGCGCGCGACGGTCAGCGGCACTGTGAGGCCGGCCTTGACCACTGCGGCCAGCCGGTGTTGACCGTCGATCAGTACGTCGTCCTCGTCGAAGGCGATGCCCTGGTGGGTCAACTGCCATTCCCCACGCTGGATCCGGGCCGCCAACTGCTGGACGGTCGCCTTGCTGAGCGGCCTGTTGTTGGTGTTGCGAGTGAGCCACTCGGCAGCCAACTCCGGTGTGACGTCGAGTACTTCCATGTGCATGGCGGGTGGCCGCCTTTCCTTGGACGACGAGCGCACGGGTGTGATGCTTCGGATAGCGTGCCTTACTAATGTGAACAGAGTCAACGGCTATTAATGAGTGGTGGCGTGTTTTGCGTCGCGTGTATCTGTCGTGGGCCGCAAGGTGGGGGTGGTGCGGGTGGTCGCCGCATACTCGCTCGGGGTGCGCCGGGTGTCATGTGACTCCGGAGCGCGATGTGTCGATGAGGTTGCTGCTACGCTCCTCCCCGTGTGCTCAGTTCACACCTTGTCGATGCGTCAGGGGGGCGTGGTTGGCGGTGTGCCCGGCGTGGGCGGGGCACATTTGACGAAGGCGGCCACAGGGTGGCCCTCAGCAGCAGTGGGGTGGCGTGTGAGCCAGCACGAGAGCGGCCCGGGCGACAGCGCGCGGCCGACCGGTTCCGACTATCAGTACGACGACGGACTGCACGTGCGCGTGGACGGCGTGGCGCCGTACGAGCTGGTCGATCCCGAGGACTCGTACGGGTACCGCGAGGGTGACGATCTGGTGCGCTGCACCCTGTATCTCAGCAACGGCACGGACCGGCCCATCGACGTCGACGGCATCACGCTGCTGGTGCGCAGCGGGCCCTACGGCAAGACGGGCCGACGGGTGCAGGACCACCGGGCCGAGACGCTCGACGGTGAGCTCGGAGGCAGGCTGCTCAAGGGCCGTCGTGCGTCGGCGACCTGGGCGTACAGCATCCCGGCCGGTACCGCCGGAGAGCTGGACATCGAGGTGCGGTTCCCGAGCTCCCACGACCGCGAGAGTGTCACCTTCACCACGGCCGTTGCCTCTGCCTCCGTCGCCGTCTCCGGCGGCGATCCTCGGGCGGCTTTCGCGCGCGAGGCTCCCGCACTGCTGCCGGACCAGGCCGCCCTCTTCGGCGATCAACAGGCTTCCCTGTTCACGGACGAGGAACCGACACCCGCGGGCCCCGTGCAGATGTCCACGAGCCACCACGACGGCAGGAATACCGATCACGACGCCGGATCACCCCGGCCCATCGCCGGAGCCCCCCTCGGGGCCGTCCCCGCGCAGCCCAGCCGCGGCGGGGCCCCGGCGCCGGCCTCCGGCACGCACGAGCCGACCGACGCCGCCCGCGTGCGGCAGATCTTCCGGTTCCTCGCCGAGGCCGAGGAGTCCAAGGCGCGGCCCGTGCGCACCCTGGACGGCGCCGCCGGCACCGTGTGGTTCGAGGAACTGCCGCACGACGACGGCGTGGCGGTCATGCTCGACGGGGCGCTGGCCACCGACGACCCCGCCTGGGTGACCGTCGAACGCCCGGAGCGCGAGGACGCGCCCCCTCCCGATCCGCTCCTCGCCCCGTGGGTGGACGACACCCGCCTGAGGGACTTCAAGCAGATTCGTGCCCCGCACCTGCGCCGCCGGATCGAGCCCGAGTTCCCGGACTGGTCCGAGGGGATCCCGCTCGAGAAGACCTACCACGAGCTGGACGAGCACCCGAAGCGTGAGCGGATCGAGAAGCTGTACGCCGCCTGGGAGGAGGAGTGGCGCGCGTGGGCGGAGCGACGCCGCGCGATCGACCCCGTCGTGCGGCTGTACGACCGGCTCCACAAGATGCACGAGGACGCCGCCAACCTCGGCGAGGCCTACGAACTCGTCCTCGGGCTCGGGCGGCTGACCTGGCAGACCACCACCGGGCACCGGGTGGAACGGCACCTGGTCACCCACCGGGCCGTGATCCACCTCGACCCGTCCACCGGCACCCTCACCGCCGCCCCCGACCCCACGGGCACCGGACTGGAACTGGAAGAGGGCATGCTGGAAGGCGCCCAGCACGTCCCGGGGGCCGTCCGGGAGGAGATCGTCCGGGTGCTGGAGGGCGCCTCGGACGTGACCGACCCCGAACACCTCGACGCCCTGCACACCGCCCTGCGCAGCTGGGTGAACGCCGCGCACAGCGCGGGGAGCTACTCACCGGCCGTGGAGCGCGCCAAGCCGCGCAGCCTCGACGTACCGCAGGTGGGGTTCACGCCCGCACTCGTGCTGCGTGAACGCAGCCGCCGGTCGATGATGGACGCTCTCAAGGCCATCGCCCGTCAGGTCGACGCGGGCACCGAGCCCACCGAGCTGCTCGCCTACGTCGCGGGCCGCGACGGGGCGCTGACCGCGGCCGACCTCGCGGCGGCCGAGGACGACGGGACGGGCAGCGACACCGGCGAGATGTACTTCGCGCTCCCCGCCAACGAGGAGCAGCGCACCATCGCAGAGCGGCTGCGGGCCAACCGGCTCGTCGTCGTCCAGGGACCGCCCGGCACCGGCAAGACACACACCATCGCCAACCTGGTCACGGACCTGCTCGCCCAGGGCAAGCGCGTCCTCATCACCAGCCACACGCCACGGGCCCTGCGCGTCCTCCGGGACAAGCTGCCCGAGTCCATCCGTGACCTGTGCGTCAGCCGCACGGAGGACGGTGCCGCCGCCCAGCGCGAGCTGGAGGCCTCCGTCCAGCGGATCCTGAGCGAGTACGCCGGCTACGACGCGAAGGCCTCGCAGAAGGACATCCGTACCCTCCAGGCGCGTCTCGCCAGGGCGCGCGGTGCCCAGCAGGCCATGCTGCGCGATCTCGCCGTCCTGCGTGAGCAGGAGATCCACCGTTTCGACGCGGAGATCGGCGACTACAGCGGAAGCCTCCAGGAGATCGCCGAACGCCTGACCGCCGAGGCGGGACAGTACGAGTGGCTCGGCGCGGTCCCGCGGGAACAGCCCGTCCTGGGCGCGGCCGAAGCGTTGGGCCTGCTGCACACCACTCGCGCCTACACCCCGCACCACCAGGCCCTCGCCGCCGATGTACCCGGTCCCTCCGAGCTGGTCGACCCCGGTGATTTCGAGGATGCAGTCCGTGTCGTCCGTTCGGCCGACGAAGCGCACGCGGCCGTCCGGAAGGACGCGCTCTGCGCGCAGTACGACATGGCGGTACGTGGTCTCGACGACGCCGCACAGCGGAAACTCTCGGCCGCGCTCGACGCGTTCTCCGGCGCTCGGGCCCGTGCCGCGTCGCTCGCAGCCGCAGCCGGCCCGTGGGCGCTCTCCCTCCTGGAAGAGGTCACCGCCGGCCAGGACTGGCAGACGCGGAGCCGGCAGGCCGCTGTCACCGACGCCCTCACGGCGGTCGACGCCTCGCTCACCACGCTGGGCACCGCCCTGGTCAGCGGGCTGGAGCAGTACGACCCGGCCCCCGCACTCGGCCAGGCCACCACCCTGCACGACGGGCTCACCCAGGGACACAAACTGCGTGGCACTCTCGGCCTGCGCTCGAAGCTGGCCAAGGCCGTCGGCCCCTTCGTGGAGAGCGTCCGGGTCGACGGACGGCCCCCGGAGGACATCGCGACCGCCGCCGTCGTCGTCGCCCGCGTCCAACTGGAACTGCGCCTGGCACAGGTCGAGTCCGAATGGGGAGCGCCCGCCGGCGCCTGGCAGGGACACGGTCCGCGCCTCGCCCGCCTGCGGCAGGAGGCGGCCGTACTCGACGCGCTCCTGACCGTGTCCGCCACCCGCACGGACGTCCTCACCGAGGCTTCCACCTCCCCGCAGCTGGCCGTCGCCACCTGGCACGACACGACCGTCGAGAACGCCGTACGCGCCCTGCTGCGCGCGGCGAGCACGCTGCGCGCCGCCGAGCGGTCCCGGCGGGTCATCGCGGACACCGAGGAACTCCTGCGCTCCTGGAACGACCGGCCCGCGGTCTCACCCGCCGTCGCTCGCGCGCTCGAGAGCGTGCGTGCCCAGGACCACGACGGCTACCGCGAGTTCAGCCACAAGATCGCCGAGGTCCGCGAAGCCGCCCGGCTGCGCGCGGAGCAGCACGCCGCCCTCACCCGTGTCGGTGAGGAGTTCCCCGCCCTCGCCGAGCGGATCACCGACACCGCCGAGGACACCACGTGGGACATCCGGCTGCCCGACCTGGCCGAAGCCTGGGCCTGGTCCGCATGGCGCGAGCGCATGGAGCGGCTCACCGACCCGGAAGCCGAGCGCACCCTGCGCAGGAAACTGACCGAGGCCGACGACGAGGCACGCATCATGCTCGCCCGGCTCGCCGCCGCACGGGCCTGGCACCGCTGCCTCGGCCTGCTCACCGGCGACCAGTCCCGCGCGCTCAGCGCCTACCAGCAGGCCGCCCGCCGCATCAAGGGCAAGTACCAGCACCGCTACCGGCGCGACGCGCAGGCGGCGCTGCGCAAGGCACAGGCTGCGGTGCCGGCCTGGATCATGCCGCTGCACCAGGTCGCCGAGACGGTCCCGATGGACCGGCCGGGGATGTTCGACGTCGTCATCGTCGACGAAGCCAGCCAGTCGGGCCTGGAGGCCATGCTGCTGAGCTGGCTCGCCGACCGCATGGTCGTCGTCGGTGACAGCAAGCAGGTCAGCCCCTCCAACGTCGGCCTCAAGCAGGACGAGTACTTCCACCTGAGGGACCGGCTGCTCACCTCGCTCGAACCGGACGTCCGCAGCCTGTTCGGCCCCGAGTCCAGCTTCTTCGACCTGACCGAAGCCCTCTCCGCCGGACGGGGCACGCTCATGCTCAAGGAACACTTCCGGTGCATGCCGGAGATCATCTCCTTCTCCAACGAGCTCTGCTACAACGGCAGGCTGCAGCCTCTGCGACAGTACGGCGCCGACCGCCTGCCCCCGGTGCGGACCGTTCACGTGGAGGACGGCGAGGCCCTCGGCGCCAACACCCGACTGGCCAACACGGCAGAGGCCGAAGCCCTCGTCGACACCGTCGTGCGCTGCTGCGCCGACCCCGCGTACGACGGGAAGACCATGGGCATCATCACGCTGCGTGCGAGCAAGGGGCACCTGACGGAGCTGGAGAACCTGCTCGCGGAGCGTCTCGACTACGAGCAACGCGAGGAGCGGCGCATCCGGATCGGGGACGCCGAGGACTTCCAGGGCGACGAACGCCACGTCATGTTCATCTCCTGCGTCAACTCGGCGACCACCGCGGCCGGAACGGTGCCGGGCGGCTTCAACGGAAAGACGTACGAGCAGCGGCTCAACGTCGCAGCGTCCCGGGCCCAGGACCAGGTGTGGGTCTTCCACAGCGCCCGGGCCGAGCAGTTCCACGAGAACGACCTGCGTCGTCGGTGGCTGGACCATCTCACCCGGCCTGCCGAGGACGACGGCGTCGCACTGGACGGGGAGGTCCTGCCCGACGTGCGGCACGCGGCGTTCGACAGCCTGTTCCAGCAGCAGGTGTACCTGGAGCTGGCGACTCGCGGCTACCGCGTGCGACCGGCGTATCGCGTCGGACGCCACACGATCGACCTGGTCGTGGAAGGCGGCACCCGCAGGCTCGCGGTCGCCTGCGACGGCGACGCCTTCGCGGAGGGCGAGGACGCCTCCACCGCGGCCGCTCGCCAACGCGACCTGGAGCGCGTCGACTGGACCTTCGTCCGGATCCGCGGCAGCCGGTTCCATCTCGACCGGGAACAGGCACTGGCACCGCTCTGGGCCGAACTGGAGCGGCTGGGTATCGAGCCGGTAGCGGAGGACGACGAGAGCGCCCCTGTCCACGCCGCTGATGTCCCGGCGGCCGAGGACACGTGGGCCGGTGGTACGGACGTGGCGCGTGAGGACGCGGAGCACCCGTACGAGGAGGTCCCGCTCAGCCCGGGCTCCGGGGATGACGCCCCGGCGACCGAGGACGAGCCGGACGCGGGTACCGAAGGGGTGCCGCTTTCGGGGGCCCCGCCCACGGGCGAATCCGGGGAGGCGCGCGTGACCGAACCGGCGGCCCACTCCCGCAACGGGGCCGTATCCACGGTGACCAGTACCGTGCGGACCGCGACAGCAGCGCCCGAGATCACCACTGGGCCGCCGGCATCCGCTCCCGCATCAGGTCAGGGGCCGGGAGTTCCGCGAACCGCGCGCGGCGGCGCGCTGCCGGTCCAGGAGATTCCCGCCGCCGCCTTCCAGCGGCTGGTCCGCGAGATGCAGCAGTTGCAGACCGCAGTCGACGCCCCGGACGAGACCCCCGACGGAATGGAACCGGCGAACCTCGTCTTCCTGAGGAAGACCCAGGCCGATCAGAGGGACCGGCGCGCGAAGCGCCTGGCGTTCCTGCGGACCTTCCTCGACGCCGTCCGTGTCGCGGGCGAGGCGGACCCGCCGAGGGTCGTGATCCCCGGTGCTCTGCTCGTCCTGGAATTCGACGGTCAGGTGGACGAGGACACCCTGTACACGGTCGCCGAGCTGCCCGTGGACGGAGCGGACGTCGTCTCACCGTCGTCCCCTCTGGGACATGCGCTCATGTGGCAGCCGAGGGGCCGTGAGATCTCCTACGAGGCCGCTCAGGACAAGGCGCTCACGGTTGTCGTCCGGGAGATCCGGGTCTGAAGCCCGGGTCCGTCGAGGTGGGCGGGGGCCGACGGCCCCCGCCCACCCGTCTCAGCCCGCGACCGGTTCCAGCAGGGGGCTGCGCTCACCGCTCCACGAGATCGCCAGCGCGTCGCGTGCCCGGGTGCACGCCACGAACAGCAGGCAGTGCTCGGCCAGCAGGTCGGACTCGTGCTGCACCGGGTCCACGTCCGCGGGCGTCACCTGCGGTGCGAAGGGCAGTACCTTCGACGTCACACCGACCACGGCCACGCACCGGAACTCCAGTCCCTTCATCGCGTGCATCGTCGCCACCCGCACCCCGGACACCTCCGGGCCGGGGTCGTCCTTGACCGCGACCGCGGGGATGCGCTCCCTGCGCAACCGCGCGATGACGGTGTCGACCAGCGTGTTGAACCTCGCGCACACCGCCACCTCGGACGGCTTGACCCCGTCCTGGTCGATCCAGGTGCGGATCTGCTCCACCAGCGCCCGCAGTTCCTCCTCCTGACTCGCGTGGCCCTGGGCGGCCGGGACACGGCCGTGCAACTGCGAGCGATAGCCCCGCAGGGAGTCGTGGCCGCCGTCCTCGTCGTCGTCCTCACCGAGCCGGCCGACCGGCCGGCCGTCGAGGAGGGAAGCGGACCAGCGCAGGATCTCCTCCGTGCTCCGGTAGTTGATCCGGAGCCGGGACGTGCGCCCCCGGACGTTGACACCGAGCGAGCGCAGCGACACCCGGGAGTCGTAGATGCGTTGGTGGGGGTCCCCGACGACGAACATGTCGTCGGCCTGCGGGGCGGCACAGGCGCGCAGTACCCGCCACTGCGCCGGGTGCAGGTCCTGCGCCTCGTCGACGACGACATGACGGTACCGGGGGCCGCTCTCGGCCAGGATGCGCGCGGCCTGGTCGCACAGTTGCGTGTACGTCGCGGAGTCACGGGAGGCGAGGTCGGCGGTGAAACGCTCCATGACCCGCCACAGACGTGCCCGTTGCACTCTCCCCACCTGGGTGCCCCGCCCACGCCGTACGCACCGCAGATACTCCTCCGGTGTCCGCAGTCCCTGAGCCAGCACGACGTTGCGGAACTCCTGGGCCAGGAAGGTCTCCGTCCAAGGCAGCTCCTCGCGGGCGACGGCGCGCGTCCAGGCGCTTCTCTCGGCGGCGGCCGACAGCGGCTTCGGTGAACCGCCCCGTGCTTCACGGATCACCCGGGCGGCGAGAGAGTCCACCGTCGTGACGTCGACGCGGTTCAGCAGATGGGCGTCGGTGTCGCCGAGGAGCAGGGCCAGACTGTCCCGCAGGGAGGCCGCCATGGCGTTGGTGAAGGTGGTGAGCAGGATGCGGTCGCCGTCCCGGCCGGTGCGCAGCAGGTGCCGGACGCGGTGCAGCGCGACCACCGTCTTGCCGGTGCCGGGGCCGCCGGTGACCTGGGCCGGCCCGTTGAAACCGGGGTGGTAGGCGTACCGGCGCTGGGCGGGGTGGAGGAAGATGCGCCAGCGGGTCAGGTCCTCGGTTCGGAACGT
Source organism: Streptomyces chlorus (assembly GCF_042655885.1). Lineage (NCBI taxonomy): Bacteria > Bacillati > Actinomycetota > Actinomycetes > Kitasatosporales > Streptomycetaceae > Streptomyces > Streptomyces chlorus. The sequence goes on along the minus strand of NZ_JBHSOA010000047.1, from coordinate 98,426 downwards.
CTGCCGCAGGACCCGGCGGACTTCCTGCACGGAGCTGCCTGCCACGTCTGCCTCTTCGTGTCCGAGACCACCTGCGAGCGGGGCAACAGGTTCCTGGACCGCCGGTTCCTGGTCCCTCTCTCCGGAGACGAGGAACAGATACTGACCCCGGTCGGCCTGCTGCCGTGAGCAGGCGCGAGTTCGAGGCCTCCGTCGAGGTTGCCGTGGCGGCCCTCGGCCCCTCGCGCGGCAAGGACCTCGCCGGTCTGCTGGCCTTGGGCAGGGGCGAGGAAGGCGTACTGACGGAGCTGGCGACACCGCGAATTCGTCAGCCCGTCGCGGCCCTGTACGAGGCGATGAGGAAGGAGTCGGTGTCGACGGTCGAGGCCGCGGCGTACGTGCGGGGGTATGTCGCCGCACTGCTGCACTCCCGTGACGAGGTGCGGGTGCGCACCGTGTGGAGCGGTCCCTCGACACCGGCCGTACCGGTGCGTGCGACCGCGCAGGTGCTGGTGGAGGTCATCAACGAGGCGCGGGACGAACTGCTGGCCATGACATACGCGGCCCGCCCGTATCCGGCGCTCACCCAGGCACTGATGAACGCGGCGGCACGTGGCGTGCGCACGGACATCGTGGTGGAGACCCTGGCCGGTGCGCGGGGCCTGCTCTCGGGACGGGAGCCTGCCGAGGCGTTCTCGGGAGTGCCGGGCGTACGCCTGTGGCACTGGGCACGCCACTCGGGCGAGCACGCGTACTCGCGTCAGCACGCCAAAGTCGCGATCGCCGACCGGAACACGCTCTTTCTGGGGAGCGCCAACCTGACGGAGTCGGCAGCGCGGCGAAACATTGAAGCGGGGGTCCTGGTGAGAGGCGGTGACGCGCCACGACGGGCGGCGGAGCACATCGTGGAACTGCAACGGCTCGGTGTGCTGAAGCCCTTGTGATCGTCACTGCCGACGCAGATGACGGCTTCGCGCCAAGCCGAAGGGTGGGTGGTTTCCGAGTCGACCCTTGTCAGGCGATGGCGCAGGTGCGGGTCGGTCGCTACGGCATCAGGAAGGTCACCGGCGACGGCAAGAACGGGTGCGCGGTGCCCATCGCCGCACACCCGTGAATCATGGGCGTGCACCGTGCCCGGCTGCTCGACGCGACCGGTATCGAGCAGCCGGACCGGACCAGCGGGCCGGACGCCGAAGGGGCGGTGCAAGGGGGACGGTGAAGTTTCCCCGTGATCTTGGGCATGTCGTCGTTGCGCCGCGAGAGCCTGGTCCTGTTGGTGACGCAGACGTGTCTCATGGGGCGTGAGGTAGCCCCAGTGGATGTGTTTGCGCAGACGGCGTCGGTTGTAGAAGGTCTCGACGAAGTCGAAGATGTCGGCGCGGGCGGTGGCCCGGTCGGGCCAGAGGCGGGTGCCGATCTCTTCTTTCAGTACGGCCCAGGAGCTCTCCGCGGCGGCGTTGTCGAAGCGGCTGCCGGTCCTGTGCCGCTCGGAAAGTCATCGCCGCAGGCGGCAGCGATGATGTTGCGCTGACTGGGAGCATGTCAGGGCGATCGCGTTCCTGGTGTACAAGGTGCCCCGGAAGCTGCTGTCCGTCCCCTCGGTACTGCTGCGCGGCGATGCGGCGAAGGACGCAGAGTTACTCGTGCCGCGGCACGAGAACGCCGTACCGCGCCGCCAACTCGACGGGCCCGGTCCGCTACGAGCCGGCCGACCGGGCTCCAGTGCGCCGCCCGCTTCGGGCTGATACCCCGACGGCAGCCGCTCGGCCATCGGCTGGATCGACTTGCGCCGACCGTCCGGCATCAGGCCCCGCAGATAACACGCGCCCCACCGCCGCTGATCCCGCCGCGGCAGCGAGGCGAACACATCCGCCACGAATTCCGGCAACTCACCCCGGAGCCGTTCCACCTCCCCCAACCTCATGCCAGGAAGATGCCCGCCACCAGGCGAGATCACCCGACGTAACGAAGCACTGGGATGCCTCCCATGACTTGCATCCGAAGGGGCTGTGCCGCGTAGGACACCGGCTTCACTGCGACCGAGGGAAAGCGGCTGGGGAAGGCCTTGGGCGCGGTATCGCGATGTCCCAGGTTTGTCGGGGGCGGTGAATGCCGCCGTACGCGTGCTTGAACGGGAGCGGTTGTCTCCGGGCATCGTGTCCGTGGCACTGAGCGTGTGGTCTGTGCGTGTCCACGGCACCAAGCGCCGTTGGAGGCTGTGGGAGGCAGAGTTCGCCTGCCCGTGCTGCGGTGAGGGCTGGTCCCGGGACAAGCTGCAAGAGGCTCTGTTCATGCTGCCGCCGAGGGCGGCCACCGAACTCCGCGCGGAGATCGAGCGCCTGGACGCGGTGCTACTCGGGCGAACGCACCACGAGCCCGTGGCAGATCCGGAGTCGGCGTGGTGGCGTCGCAGATGCTGACCGTGCCGTGCCGTCCACTGATTCGTCGGCTCTTGCATGACTGGTCGGGGGATCTGACAGAGGCGGAGTGGCGACGTCTGAAGCCACTCCTGCCCGCGGGTATCAACCGCTGCGGGCGGTGGCGGGACCACCGTCAGGTGGTCGACGGCATCCTGCACCGCGTGCGGACCGGGGTGCAGTGGCGTGACCCGGCATCAAGCCGGGACGGCCTCCGCTCTGGTCGAAGAGGCAGTTGATGGACGGCAGATCCACCTGGCCTGCGAACAGCGGCAACGTCCGCTCTCGTTCCTCATCACGCCCGGCCAGTGGGCGACTCCCCGCAGTACCGGGCAGTCTTGGCGGCGATCCGGGTGCCTCGGCTCGGGCCGGGCCGTCCACGCGTCCGCCCTGATCGCGTGCGGGTCGACCGGGCCTACAGTTCTCGCGCCCACCGGGCCCACCTACGCGAACGAGGCATCAAGGCGACCATTCCCGAGCCCGCTGACCAAGTCGGCCACCGGCGGCGGCGTGGCCCCGACGACCGCGTCCCACTCCTCGTCCGTTTCCACCGGAGGCAGCATGATCGGGACCGTAGGCCGCCGGGTTGCCGGGAGGCAACGGAATTTCACGGCGCGTGTCACCCCGCGACAAGCTCCCGCACCGGCTGCTCCGAGCGAGCGTGCCGCACCCGCGAGGTCCGCCGCAGCCACAGCACGTCCCGGCCGAACGACCACACCAGCAGCCCCAGCGCCAGCGCCGCCACCCCGACGTTGACCAGGTGCGGCAGCAGGTTCGCGCCCGCCACCAGCAGGAGTACGCCCTGGAGCGCGGCCACCGTCTTGCGGGCCGTGCTCGGCGGCAGCGCGGCGTTCAGCCACGGCCACACCCGGGCCGCGGCGACGAAGACGTACCGCATACCGCCGATCAGCAGCACCCAGGGCCCCATCGCCATCGACACGTACACGCTGAGCACCAGGATGAGGAACGCGTCCACCTCCATGTCGAAGCGGGCGCCCAGCGGGGTCGACGTGCCGGTCCTGCGGGCCACCTTGCCGTCCACCCCGTCGAGGATGAGGGCCACGGCGGTCAGGCCGACGAACAGGGTGACGGGCGGTGAGTCCTGGAAGGAGTCGGCCACCAGCGCGGTCACCCCGCCGACCAGGATCGCCCGGCCGAGCGTGACCCGGTTGGCCGCGCCGAACGAGCGCAGCCGGGACCGGTGCAGGGCCCGGGAGAGCACCGCCCACGTGGCGATCGCGAACGCGAGGCCGGTCAGCCAGCCCGCAGGGCCCATGCCGATCGCCGTACCGATCAGCGCCAGCAGCAGGACCTGTACGCCCGCCCCCACGGCGGTCTCCTGCTGTACGAGCCTTGCGTCGTAACTGTTGTTCAGGGCCACCGAACACCCTCCGGCTGTGTGACAGAGTCGATCAACGCCGCTACCTTGTGCGCGGCCTGTGCACCCCTCGGTACGCGTGTGACTTGCCGATCGTTCAGGAGGAATTCGATGGACCGCGCCGCTCATGCGTTCTGGCTCGACTCACCGGGACGAGGTGAGATCCGCGAAGTTCCCCTGTCCGCCCCCGGCGAGGACGAGGTCCTGGTGCGCTCGCTGTACTCCGGCGTGAGCCGCGGCACGGAGACCCTCGTCTTCCGCGGCCAAGTGCCCGAGAGCCAGCACGCCGCGATGCGCGCGCCGTTCCAGGAGGGCGACTTCCCCGGACCGGTGAAGTACGGCTACCTCAACGTGGGCGTGGTGGAGGAAGGGCCGAAGACACTCGTCGGGCGGACGGTCTTCTGCCTCTACCCGCACCAGACCCGCTACGTCGTCCCGGCGAGCGCGGTGACACCCGTGCCCGACACCGTGCCCGCCCGACGGGCCGTGCTCGCCGGCACCGTGGAGACCGCCGTCAACGCCCTGTGGGACGCGGCGCCGTTGATCGGCGACCGGATCGCCGTCGTCGGCGGTGGCATGGTCGGCAGTTCGGTCGCCGCGCTGCTGGCCCGCTTCCCGGGCGTACGGGTCCAGCTCGTCGACGCCGACCCCGCGCGCGCCAAGACCGCCGAGGCCCTCGGCGTCGGCTTCGCGCCGCCCGCGGACGCCCTCGGGGAATGCGACCTGGTCGTGCACGCCAGCGCCACCGAACAGGGTCTCGCCCGGTCCCTCGAACTCCTCTCCGCCGAGGGCACGGTGATCGAACTGAGCTGGTACGGCGACCGGAAGGTGAGTCTTCCGCTGGGTGAGGACTTCCACTCACGACGGCTCGTCATCCGCAGCAGCCAGGTCGGCACGGTCTCCCCGGCCCGCCCCGGCCGCAGCTACGCCGACCGGCTCGCCCTCGCCCTCGACCTGCTGACCGACCCTGCCCTGGACGCGCTCATCACCGGCGAGTCGGAGTTCGCGGAACTGCCCGCCCTCATGCCCCGCCTCGCCTCCGGCGAGATCCCGGCACTGTGCCACCTCGTGCGCTACGGCGAGACCGCTGCCTGACCCCGGTTCAGGGCTCGGGCAGGAGTCCGGGCCGGACCCGGGGCCGGACCCGAAGTCAGACCTCCTGTCCGACCTGAGGCCTGACCTGAGAAAAGACACACCTGACGCTGAACGCCGGGAGGCGTACGGCCGTACTACCCGGCATCCCCGGCGGCGAACGGCCGGGGAGCAGACGCGCCGCACCTGGAGGGTCGTCCGTTGTTCAGCATCACCGTCCGCGATCACATCATGATCGCCCACAGCTTTCACGGCGAGGTCTTCGGACCGGCCCAGCGCCTGCACGGGGCCACGTTCCTCGTGGACGCCACATTCCGGCGCGAACAGTTGGACGAGGACAACATCGTCGTCGACATCGGCCTGGCCACACAGGAACTCGGGGCCGTAGTCGGCGAGCTGAACTACCGCAACCTCGACAACGAACCCGACTTCGCGGGGGTCAACACCTCCACGGAGTACCTGGCCAAGGTCATCGCGGACCGGCTCGCCGAGCGCATCCACAAGGGCGCGCTGGGCGAGGGCGCCAAGGGCATCGCGGGGCTCACGATCACCCTGCACGAGTCGCACATCGCCTGGGCGAGTTACGAGCGTGCGCTGTGACCGACACGACGATCCACGTGACCGGCAAGGCCACGGACAAAGCCATCGGCAGCGCCTTCGACCGAACCCGCCTGGACTACGTACCCCAGCAGTCCGCTGCCCAGGCGCCTGCACAGGCCGCTGCCTCATCCGTCGCCGCCCAGGCTTCCGCTCGATGGAACGGCGGGATCATCCCCATGTCCCTGCGCCGTGTGCACTTCCTGATGCCGGGTGGCGTCGACGACCCGTCGGTGCCGAGCGGCGGCAACGCGTACGACCGGCGCGTGTGCCTGGACCTGCCCGGATTCGGCTGGCAGGTGGAGCGGCACGCCGTGGCCGGCGACTGGCCCCGCCCGGACGCCGCCGCCCGCGCCGCACTCGCCCGCACCCTGCGCGAACTGCCGGACGGCACCGTCGTCATGCTGGACGGACTGGTCGCCTGCGGGGTCCCCGAGATCGTCGTCCCGGAGGCGGAACGGCTGCGCATGGCCGTCCTCGTCCACCTCCCGCTCGGCGACGAGACCGGACTCGCCCCGGCGGTCGCCGCCGACCTGGACGCCCGTGAGCGTACGGTGCTGCGCGCGGTGCCCGCCGTGATCGGCACCAGCGACTGGGCGGTACGCCGCCTGGTCTCCCACCACGGACTCGCGCCCGACCGCGTCCACGTCGCCGCTCCCGGCGCCGACATCGCGCCCCTCGCCTCCGGCACCGACGGCGTCTCCCGGCTGCTCTGCGTCGCCGCCGTCACTCCGCGCAAGGGACAGCACCGGCTGGTGGAGGCACTGGCCTCGGTGTCCGACCTGCCGTGGAGCTGCGCCCTGGTCGGCGGGCTCGCCCACGACCCCGAGTACGTCACGCATCTGCGGTACCTGATCGGCAAGCACGGTCTTGAGGACCGGCTCGAACTGACGGGGCCGAAGGCCGGCGCCGACCTCGACGCCAGTTACGCCGCCGCCGACCTGATGGTCCTCACCTCGTACGCCGAGACGTACGGCATGGCGGTCACCGAGGCGCTGGCGCGGGGCATCCCGGTCCTGGCCACCGATGTCGGCGGCCTGCCCGAGGCGGTCGGCCGCGCCCCCGACGGCGGGGTGCCCGGCATCCTCGTCCCGCCGGAGAATCCCGCCGCCATCGCCGTCGAACTGCGCGGCTGGTTCGGCGAGGCGGACGTCCGCCGCCGGCTGAAGGCGGCCGCGCGCGGCCGGCGTGCCGCGCTCGGCGGCTGGGCGAGCACCGCACAGAGCCTGGCGACGGTACTGCGCCGGCTTCCTACCGAACCCCGGAGGGCCGCATGACCGACCAGGCGACGACACAGCAGGCCGGCAGCGGCACTGGCGCCGGCACGGACATCGGCACGAGTGCGGCTACGGCTATGGCTACGGGTGCGGGCCCCGGCACCGGTACGCCGGGCGGTGCGATCCCGGCCCAGCCCGGTCCCCGGGACGACGAGGCCGCGCATTCCGTCATCCCCGGCGCCGGCCCCGCACTGCGTCCCGGTGAACGGGCGATCCTCCGACTGCGCGGGACGGGGAGCGACATCGATTCCGAGGCCGAAGAACCCGCCCGGTACGCGCCCGAGTGGCTCCAGCTGCGCGAGCCCGCCGACGCCTTCGCGCGGGCCCACGATCTGCTCGACCCACTGCGCATCCGGCTCGCCAACCTGCCCCAACGGGCCGACGGTTTCATCATCCACGACATCGGCTGCGGAACCGGCTCGATGGGCCGCTGGCTCGCGCCCCGCCTGGACGGCGCCCAGCACTGGGTCCTGCACGACCGGGACCCCTACCTCCTGCACTTCGCGGCCGTCGCCTCCCCGCGGTCCGCCGCCGACGGCAGTCGCGTCAGCGTGGAGACCCGGCGCGGTGACGTCGCCCGGCTCACCGCGGACGCCCTGGCCGGCGCCTCCCTGGTGACGGCGTCCGCACTCCTCGACGTCCTCACCCGCGAGGACGTCGACGCCCTCGCCGCCGCCTGTGCCGGAGCCGGCTGCCCGGCGCTGCTGACGCTGTCGGTGGCCGGACGCGTCGAACTGACCGCGCCGCACCCGCTGGACCAGGAGATCACCGAGGCGTTCAACGCCCACCAGAAGCGAGGCGGACTGCTCGGCCCGGACGCGGCCACCGCGGCCGCGGAGGCCTTCTCCGAGCACGGGGCGACCGTACGGCTCAACCCGAGCCCCTGGCGGCTCGGTCCCGAGCACGCCGAGCTGACCGCACAGTGGCTGCGGGGCTGGGTCGGCGCGGCGGTGGAGGAACGCCCCGAACTGGCGGAGCCCGCGGGCCGTTACCTGGCCGAGCGCCTGGAAGCCTGCGCGGCGGGCGACCTGCGGGTCGTCGTCCACCACAGCGACCTGCTCGCCCTGTGCCGGCCGGCGGGCGGCGCGGCGTGACTGCCAGGGCGGTGGAGTCTCCGGTAACGGGCCTGCGGGTTCCGGAGACAGCGGCCTCGGGGACGGGGACGGAGACATCCCCGCCGGACTCCGTACGCACCGGCGTCGGCACCGGCGCCGGCCCCCGCGCCTTCCTCGCCCGGCTCAACACCCCCGCCGTACGCACCCGTCTCGGCGCCCTCGCCGGCGTCGTCATCCTCGCCGTGCTGCTGTGGCGCCTGGGCACCGGTGTCCTCGTCGACGGGCTGCGCCGGATCGACGGGCCGTCCCTGCTGGCGGCGCTCGGGATCGGGCTGGTGACCACGGTGTTCAGTGCCTGGCGCTGGGCGCTGGTGGCCCGTGGCCTGCGCATCCGGCTGCCGCTCCTTCCGGCGGTCGCCGACTACTACCGTGCCCTGTTCCTGAACGCGGCGCTGCCCGGTGGCGTCCTCGGCGACGTCCACCGCGCGGTGCGGCACGGGCAGAGCACCGGTGACCTGGGCCGCGGGGTGCGGTCCGTCGTCCTGGAGCGGGCCGCCGGGCAGCTCGCGCTGTTCGCCGCCGGGGCCGTGATGCTGCTGACCATGCCGTCCCCGGTCCGGGACGACATCCGGCAGACGGCACCGCTGGCGGGACTCGCCGCACTGGGCGCCTGCGCCGTCGTCCTCGCCCTGCGCATGAACCGGCCGACGCCGTCCCGCCGGGGCAGGGCACTGCGGTCGGCGCTCGCCGAGGCACGCGAAGGGCTGCTGTCCCGGCGCAACGGGCCGGGCGTCCTCGTCTCCTCCGCCGTCGTCCTCGCCGGATACCTGGCGATGTTCGTGCTCGCCGCCCGTGTCGCCGGAGTCGGCGCGGCGGTGACCGAACTGCTGCCGCTGGCCGTCCTGGCGCTGCTCGCCATGTCGCTGCCGCTGAACGTCGGCGGCTGGGGGCCCCGCGAGGGCGTCGCCGCCTGGGCGTTCGGCGCCGCGGGGCTGGGCGCGGGCCGGGGCCTGACCGTCGCCGTGGTCTACGGAGTGCTCAGCCTCGCGGCGAGTCTGCCCGGCGTGATCGTGCTCGTCGTCCGCTGGTACGCCGGCCTGCGCGCCGGACGTCGGACGGCCGCCACCACCACGGCCCCAGCAGCACCCGCACCCGTACCCGCACCCGTCCCCCATGCCCAGGACGCCCCCGACCGCGCACCGTTCGAACCGAACCGCGCGCCGCTCGCCCCAAACTACGCGCCGCTGCCGCCACCGGAGGCGAGCATCGAGAAATACGCGCCGAAGGAATCCACCAGGCTCACCAGAAGTTCCCTGCCCTTTTCCGCGGAGCCCAGCGAAGGGCGGCCGATGACACCGGAATCGGTATAGGCGGACATTCCCAGCGTGAGCAACTGGCGCCGGTCGTCGGCGACATGATCGGAGTTCTCATAACCGGGTCGGAGCAATTCGGGATGAGTGTGCAGAAGGATGGAGGTCTCGATTTCCCCCGCGTGCATGTCGGTGAGCAGTGAGGTTTCCACGCCGGCGTGCCGGAGCGCGGTCTCCCAGTCCTCCGGGGCGGGGAACAGCGCCATGTGCTCGCCGCGGGCGGAGGATTCCTGAACGACGTTGCCGAGTACGTAGTTTCCGCCGTGTCCGTTGACCACCACCAGGGTGTCCACGCCGGACCGGCGCAGCGAGTCGGCGATGTCCCGTACCACCGCGTGAAGGGTCACGGAGGAGATGGAGACGGTCCCCGGCCAGGCCGCATGCTCGTGCGAGCAGCCGATCGTCACCGGAGGCAGGAGATGCACCGGGTACGCGTCGGCGATCTCCCGCGCGACGGCACACGCCACCAGCGTGTCGGTCGCCAGCGGCAGGAACGGGCCGTGCTGCTCGAAACTGCCGACGGGAAGGACCGCGATCTGCCGTGAGACGTCGGCGCCCCGCTTCCGTACATCTTCTGTAGTATCCGCCGGCAACAGACCGTGGACCGGGCCGTATGCCGCCGACCGCTTTGGTGAACCACTCATATCCTCACGGCCTTTCGTCTCTGCTTAGGAACTCGAGAATCATGACAGAAAACATAGGCGTACTCGGCAAGAAGCCCTCGCAGCGGACCGGCGTGGAACGCGTCGTGAATGCGCCGTTGCCCACCGTGTACGGAAAGTTCCAGGCAGTCGGCTACCTGGACCACGACCGCGGTGACGAACAAGTCGCCCTGGTCTACGGAGACATCGGCACGGACCAGGTCCTCACCCGGCTGCACTCGGAATGCCTGACCGGGGACGCGTTCGGCTCCCAGCACTGCGAGTGCGGCGACCAGCTCGCCTCCGCGCTGCGCGCCGTCGCCGCCGAAGGAGCGGGCGTCGTCGTCTACTTGAGAGGGCACGAGGGCCGCGGCATCGGCCTGCTGGCGAAGCTGCGCGCGATGGCCCTGCAGGCGGAGGGCCTGGACACGGTCGAGGCGAACCTCGCCCTCGGCCTGCCGGTGGACGCCCGCGACTACGGCGTCGCCGCCGGCATCCTCCAGGACCTGGGCGTGGAGTCGGTCCGGCTGATGTCCAACAACCCGCGCAAACGCGACGCGTTGCAGCAGCACGGTATCCAGGTCACCGAGCAGGTACCGCTGTTGATCCCGCCGTGCGAGAGCAACATCACGTACCTGCGCACCAAGCGGGAGCGCCTCGACCACAACCTGCCCCACCTCGACGCGGTGGCGCACTGGTCCTGACGGTGCCCCCGGCCGGACAGCAGCGGGTTCAGCCGGTCACGGCCTCGTGCACGAGCCGCTTGAGGTCCCGGAAGACCGTGTGGGAGGACCGGGGCCGCACCTGCGTGTAGAACTGCACGGTCAGGTCGCGGCCCGGGTCGACCCAGAACGCCGTGGTGGCGACCCCCGTCCAGCCGTACGTGCCGAGGCCGGACGGGGCCCGCGTACGGGACGGGTCGACGACGACGGAGACGCCGAGGCCGAAACCGACGCCCTCGTTGCCGGGCTCGTCGTGGGCCGGACGGCTGCCGAAGGCGCGCAGATCGGCGCCGCCGGGAAGCTGGTTGCGGGTCATCAGGTCCACGGTCTGTGGAGCGAGCAGCCGGACCCCGTCCAACTCGCCTCGCCGCCGCAGGAATTCCACGAATCGGTGCATGTCGTGGGCCGAAGCCACCATGCCACCGCTGCCGGACAGGAACCGGGGCCGGCCGTGCAGCGGCAGCCCGGCGACGGGCTCGAGGCCGCGGCTGTCACCGTCGCCGGAGCCGTCCGTCTCCCCGTACAACTCCGCGAGTCGCCCGGCCTGTTCGCCGGTGACGTGGAACCCGGCGTCCGTCATCCCCAGCGGGCCGAGGATCCGCTCGGCGAAGAAGACGTCGAGCGGCTGCCCGGAGACCACCTCGATGATCCGCCCCAGCACATTGGAGGCGACCGAGTAGTTCCACTGAGTCCCCGGGTCGAACTGCAACGGCAGCCGCGCGTACACGTCGACCGTCCCGGCGAGGTCCGTTCCCGGCGCCACGGACGACTCCAGCCCGGCCTCGCGGTACAGGCCGTCCACGGGATGGGCGTGGTAGAAGGCGAACGTCAGCCCGGCGGTGTGGGACATCAGATGCCGTACGAGCAGGGGGCCCGCGGCGGGACGCGTCCGCATCCCGTCGCCGGAGCCGCTCTCGTACACGCGGGGCTCGGCGAACGCCGGCAGGTGGCGGCCGACCGGGTCGTCCAGGGACAGCCGGCCCTCCTCCACGAGAATCAGCGCGGCCACGGCCGTCACCGGTTTGGTCATCGAGTAGATCCGCCACAGTGTGTCGCTCTCCACCACAAGCCCGGCCGCGACGTCCCGCCGCCCGTACGCCGTGAGGTGGGCGATCCGCCCGCCCCGCGCGACGGACACCAGGAATCCGGGCAGCCGCCCCTCGTCGACCTCGTGCGCGAAGTGCCGGTCCAGCCGGCGCAGCGCCTTCGCGTCCAGACCGGTCTCCTCCGGGTCGGCCTCTTGCCGCAGCAGTCCCATGGCACTCCTTCGATCACGCTCACAAAACGATTGCGGCATACCCAGCCCGGACCATGTCGGACCTCGCCGGAGCACGGGAACACACCGGCGAACCCCGCCGGGAACACCCGACCCCGCGTGCCCCGTTGAGCCGGGTATGACACAGGACACACAGCGGGCCCTGCTGGAGCTGATCGGCGACGAGGACGGCGGAGTGCTCGTCACCCTGAAGCAGGACGGACGGCCTCAGCTGTCGAACGTCAATCACGCCTACTACCCCGACGAACGGGTGATCCGCGTCTCGATCACGGACGACCGCGCCAAGACCCGCAACCTGCGGCGCGACCCCCGGGCGTCCTACCACGTGACGACCTCCGACCGGTGGGCGTACACGGTCGCCGAGGGAACCGCCGAGCTGTCGCCCGTCGCCGCCGACCCGCACGACGAGACGGTGGAGGAACTCATCCGGCTCTATCGCGACGTCAACGGCGAACACCCCGACTGGGACGACTACCGCGCCGCCATGGTCCGCGACGGCCGCCTCGTACTGCGGCTGCGGGTGGAACGGGTGTACGGGATTCCGCGGCGCGGCGAGTCGTAGGCCCCCGGGCCCCGCCGGACGGCCGATGCCGACGCGAGACCCCCGGAGCCGGGGTACGGCTCCGGGGGCCGAAGCCGGCGGGTCGGGCCGTCACTTCCGGTGGGTCAGGCCGTCACTTTCTCCGGCTGGGCCGCGCCGCCATCGGACGTGCGTTCGCCGAGCAGTTCGGTCGGAACGCGGTGCGTCTCCCGGGCGGAGAGCGCCGCGATCACCGGCGGCACGCACAGGGCGGCCGTGAACAGCGCCACCGCCATCCAGCCGTCGCCGTCAGGACCCGCGATCTGCGCGGCGAAGGTGACCGCGAACCCGGCCACCGCGAACCCGATCTGGGTGCCGATCGCCATGCCCGAGAGCCGCACCCGGGTCGGGAACATCTCGCCGTAGAAGGAGGGCCACACACCGTTCGCGGCGCTGTAGACGACACCGAAGGTGATGATGCCCAGGAGCATCGTCAGCGCGAAGTTGCCGGTGGAGATGGCCCACAGGTAGACGAACATCGCCACCGCGCTGCCCGCGGCGCCGACCAGGTAGACCGGCCGGCGGCCGATCCGGTCGGAGAGCGTGGCCCACAGCGGGATCGCGGCGAGCGCGGCGACGTTCGCCAGCGCGGCCACCCACAGCATCGACGTACGGGACATGCCGACCGAGTCACTGGTCGCGTACGCCAGCGCCCACACCGTGAAGATCGTGCTGACCGAGGCGACCAGCGCACCCGCGATCACCCGCAGGACGTCCGCCCAGTGCTCGCGCAGCAGCACCACCAGCGGCAGCTTCGCGACACCCTCGGTCGCGGTCTGCTGCTCGAAGGCCGGCGTCTCGTCGAGCTTGCGGCGGATCACGTACCCGACGACGGCGACCGCGACGCTCATCCAGAACGGCACCCGCCAGCCCCACGAGAGCAACTGCTCCTCGGGCATCGAGGCCACCGGGATGAAGACCAGCGTGGCAAGCAGCTGACCGCCCTGCGTGCCGCTCAGGGTGAAACTGGTGAAGAAGCCGCGCCGGTGGGGCGGCGCGTGTTCCAGGGTCATCGAGTTCGCGCTGGCCTGCTCGCCCGCCGCCGAGATGCCCTGCAGGATGCGGCACAGCACCAGCAGGACCGGCGCGAGGGTGCCGACCTGGTCACGGGTGGGCAGACAGCCGATGAGGAACGTCGACAGGCCCATCAGCATCAGGGTGAAGACCATGATCTTCTTCCGGCCGACCCGGTCCCCGTAGTGGCCGAGGAACAGCGCGCCGACGGGCCGGGCCGCGTACGCGACACCGAACGTCGCCAGTGACAGCAGGGTGGCGGTGGCCGGGTCGGAGTCGTCGAAGAAGACCTCCGGGAAGATCAGCGCCGCCGCGCTGCCGTAGATGAAGAAGTCGTAGTACTCCAGGGCACTGCCGATCCAGGCGGCGGTCGCCGCCTTCTTCGGCTGTCCGGGCGGCTGTTCGGACAGCTGTCCGGGCGGAGCGGAGTCGCGGGGCGGGTTGGGGACGGACACGGCGGGCTCCTTCGGGGGACTCCGCGACAGTACGCGGAGGACGAGCGGAGGGGAGACGCCGCAGTGCTAATTAACCCACTGGATAGTTAGTCGCGGCTGGATACGGATGCTGCGCCCGACCGTCCACGGTGTCAAGGGGTGGCGTCGTACGGACTTGGTCCGGGACCCGCCGGAGCGGGGGCCGACGCGCACCGTGCGCAGGTCAGTCCGCCGCCCGCTCCGCCGTCAGGTACGCGATCACCATGTCGCCCAGCATCGCCCGGTAGTGCTCGCGCCGGTCCGCGTCGACCAGGTCGCGGCCGAACAGCGCGCCGAAGGTGTGCCGGTTGGACACCCGGAAGAAGCAGAACGCGCTGATCATCGCGTGCAGGTCGACGGCGTCCACATCGGTCGTGAACAGGCCCGACCTCTGTCCGGCGGCCAGGATCCGGCGGATCACGTCGAGCGCGGGCGAACCCATCCGGCCGAGTTTCTCGGAGGCCGCGATGTGCTGTGCGTCGTGGATGTTCTCGATGCTCACCAGGCGGATGAAGTCCGGGTGCTGCTCATGGTGGTCGAAGGTCACCTCGGCGAGGCGCCGGATGGCCGCCACCGGGTCCAGGTGATCGACGTCCAGCTCCTGCTCGGCCTCCCGGATCACGCCGTACGCGCGCTCCAGCACGGCCGTGAACAGCTGCTCCTTGCCGCCGAAGTAGTAGTAGATCATCCGCTTGGTGGTGCGGGTGCGGGCGGCGATCTCGTCGACGCGGGCACCGTCGTAGCCGGCCCGCGCGAACTCCCGGGTCGCCACGTCGAGGATCTCGGCCCTGGTGCGGGCGGCGTCACGGACACGCTCGCGCTCGCGGGGCCGTGCCGGTTCTTCGGCGCTGGTCATGGGTTCCTTCGGGTGAGAGGGCAGTGCCCGTGATTGTAGAAGGGGGCCGTTCCCGGCCCATCGGGTCTTCCGTGCCGCCCGACCGGCTGATATAGCTAACGTACTGGTTCGTACATTAGTGGGCCGCTCTCTGGAGGCGCCGGTGCTCAAGGACTCGTATCTCGTCGGGCTGATCGGCTCCGGCATCGGCCCGTCGCTCAGCCCCGCGCTGCACGAGCGGGAGGCCAACCGGCAGGGCCTGCGCTGTCTGTACCGGCTCCTCGACCTGGACACGATCGGCCTACCGCCCGAGGGTGTGGGCGAGCTGCTGAACGCGGCCCGGCTGCTCGGATTCGACGGGCTCAACATCACCCACCCGTGCAAGCGGCACGTCGTCGAGCACCTGGACGCGCTCGATCCGCAGGCCGAGGCGCTCGGCGCGGTCAACACCGTCGTCTTCGAGGACGGCCGGGCCGTCGGCCACAACACGGACGTCACCGGCTTCGCCGCCTCCTTCGCCCGCGGCCTGCCCGACGTGCCACTGGAGCGCGTGGTGCAGATCGGCGCGGGCGGCGCCGGCGCCGCCGTCGCGCACGCCGTCCTCACCCTCGGCGCCGGACGGGTCACCGTGGTCGACGCCCTGCCGGAGCGGGCCGACGAACTCGCCGGCTCCCTGAACCGCACCTTCGGTGCCGACCGCGCCACCGCCGCACCCTCGGCCCTGCTGCCCGAACTCCTTGCCCGGGCCGACGGCAACGGCGGCCTGGTGCACGCGACCCCCACCGGCATGGCCGCCCACCCGGGCCTGCCCCTGCCCGCGAAGCTGCTGCACCCCGGACTGTGGGTCGCCGAGGTCGTCTACCGGCCGCTCGAGACGGACCTGCTGCGTGCCGCCCGCGCCGCGGGCTGCGCCACCCTCGACGGCGGCGGCATGGCAGCCTTCCAGGCCGCCGACGCTTTTCGCCTGTTCACCGGCCGGGAACCCGACCGTGCCCGCATGCTCGCCCATCTCACCGACCTCACCGGCCCGGTGCCCGCCCCCAAGTAGCCCTCAGCGGACCTTCATGAGCCTCGTGAACCGCAGGCACTCCACGGAACGTCACGGAAACAGAGGTACCGACGTGCGTACGTCCATCGCCACCGTCTCCCTCAGCGGCACCCTCACCGAGAAGCTCACGGCCGCCGCCCGCGCAGGCTTCGACGGCGTGGAGATCTTCGAGAACGATCTGCTCGCCAGCCGGCTCACTCCGCGGGAGATCCGCGCCCGCTGCGCCGACCTGGGACTCACCGTCGACCTCTATCAACCGATGCGGGACATCGAGGCGGTGCCCGCCGAGCTGTTCGCCCGCAATCTGCGGCGCGCCCGGCACAAGTTCGGGCTGATGCGCGAACTCGGCGCCGACACCGTGCTCGTCTGCTCCAGCGTCGACCCCGAGGCGGTCGACGACGACGCCCTCGCCGCCGCGCACCTGCGCGAACTCGCCGACCTGGCCCAGAACTTCGGCATCCGCGTCGCCTACGAGGCGCTGGCCTGGGGGCGGCACGTCAGTACGTACGACCACGCCTGGCGCATCGTCGAGGCGGCAGGGCATCCGGCGCTCGGCACCTGTCTGGACAGCTTCCACATCCTCTCCCGGGGCTCCGACCCGAAGGGCATCGAGGACATCCCCGGCGAGAAGATCTTCTTCCTCCAGCTGGCCGACGCCCCGCTGCCCGCGATGGACGTGCTCCAGTGGAGCCGCCACCACCGCTGCTTCCCCGGACAGGGCGGCTTCGACGTCGCCGGTCTCGTCCGGCACGTACTGCGCACCGGCTACGCGGGGCCCCTGTCCCTCGAGGTGTTCAACGACGTGTTCCGGCAGGCCGAGGCAGCCCCGACCGCCGTCGACGCCCGCCGCTCCCTGCTCGCGCTGCAGGAGGAGGTGGGGGCGGCGGAGGAGAAGCCGCCGTCCGCCCCGGTCACGTCCGCCCCGCTCACGGCCACCCCGGTCATCCCCGTCCCCGTCGTCCCCACCGGCTTCGCCTTCGCCGAACTCGTCGCCGCCGACGCCGAACCCCTCACCGGGCTGCTTGCCGCCCTGGGCTTCGCCCGTACCGCCCGCCACCGCAGCAAGCCCGTCGACCTCTGGCAGCAGGGCGAGGCCCGGATCCTCGTCAACACGGGAGCCGTCGTACGCCGCGACGGGGCCCAACTCGCCGCCGTGGGCCTGGAGTCACCCGACCCCGGCGGTGCCGCCGACCGCGCGGAGGCCCTGCTGGCGCCCGTGCTGCCCCGCCGCCGCGCCCCCGAGGACGCCCCGCTGGACGCGGTCGCCGCCCCCGACGGCACCGAACTGTTCTTCTGCGACGCCCGGCGCGACACCCGACACACCGACTGGCGGGCCGACTTCGAGGACGTCGGACAGGCCCCGGCCGTTCCCGGTGTCCGCCGCATCGACCATCTCGCGCTCACCCAGCCCTGGCACCACTTCGACGAGGCGGCCCTCTTCCACCGCAGCGTGCTCGGACTGAAGGCCGAGGAGAGTGTCGACGTCGCCGATCCCTACGGCCTGCAGCGCAGTCGCGCGCTCAGCAACGCCGACGGCACCGTACGGATCGTCCTCACCGTCGGCGCCGCGCCCACCGACGACACCGTGCACGCCCAGCACATCGCGTTCGCCACCGACGACGTGGTCGCCGCCGCCCGCCGGCTCCGTGACGCAGGCGCCCCGTTGCTGCCGATCCCGGCCAACTACTACGACGACCTCGCGGCCCGCTACGAGTTCGCCGACGGTGAGCTGGAGACCTACCGCGAACTGGGCATCCTCTACGACCGCGACGAGCACGGGGGCAGCCTGCGGCACTGCTACACCCGCACCGTCGGCCGGATGTTCTTCGAACTCATCCAGCGTGACGGCGGCCACCGCGGCTACGGCGCCCGCAACGCGCCGGTACGGCTGGCCGCCCAGCACGCCGTACGGACCGCGAGCGCCCTCGGCGGGGCCGGCTGAGGAGCCGAGGAGCCGACGGCCGGCGAGGTCGGCGAAGCCGGTCCCGCGGCGGTGCCTGCCTCCAGTCCCCGGTCACGGCCGGATGTTCCACTCCGCGACGACCGGACTGCCGTGCTCCAGCGACAGCCGGCTCAGCGTGCCCGTACCCAGCCGGAACAGCCGTCCGTCCGCGGGCGGCAGGCCCAGCCGGCGTGCCGTCAGGACCCGCAGCAGATGGCCGTGCGCCACCAGCAGCACATCGCCCGCGTCGAGCGCCCCGGCCACCGCGGACAGCACCCGGTCGGCCCGCTCGCCGACCTGGCCGGGGGACTCGCCGGGGAACTCGGTCCCGGCCGGCACCCCGTCGGTCCACAGGTCCCAGTCGGGCCGGGTGCGGCGGATGTCGGCGGTGGTGACGCCCTCGTAGCCGCCGTAGTCCCACTCCCGCAGGTCCGGCTCCGGCAACGCCCCCGACAGACCGGCCAGTTCGGCGGTACGCCGGGCGCGGACCAGCGGGCTGGTGAGGACGAGGGTGAAGGCACGGCCTTCGAGCAGCGGGATCAGTGCCCTGGCCTGTGCCTCACCGCCCTCGGTCAGGGGCAGGTCGGTATGGCCGGTGTGCCGCCCCGACCTGCTCCACTCCGTCTCACCGTGCCGGGCGAGCAGCAGATCGCCCACGGCCGCTACGCCTCGTCCGGACTTCCCGGACTTCCCGGACTTCCCGGACTCGCCGGGCTTTTCCGGTCGGGCCGATCCGCGGACGCGACCGCGTGCCCGCCGAACTGGTTGCGCAGCGCCGCGACCATCTTCATCTGCGGCGAGTCCTCCTGCCGGGAGGAGAACCGGGCGAACAGCGAGGCGGTGATCGCGGGCAGCGGCACCGCGTTGTCGATGGCCGCCTCCACGGTCCAGCGGCCCTCGCCCGAATCGTCGGCGTACCCGCGCACCTTCTCCAGGTGCGCGTCGTCGTCGAGGGCGTTGACCGCGAGGTCGAGCAGCCAGGAACGGATGACCGTGCCGTCCTGCCAGGAGCGGTACACCTCGCGGACGTTGTCCACCGAGTCGACCTTCTCCAGCAGCTCCCAGCCCTCGGCGTAGGCCTGCATCATCGCGTACTCGATGCCGTTGTGGACCATCTTCGCGAAGTGCCCGGCACCGACCCGGCCCGCGTGGACATAGCCGTACGGGCCGTCCGGCTTCAGCGCGTCGAAGATCGGCTTCAGGCGCTCCACGTGTTCCTCCTCGCCGCCGACCATGAGGGCGTAGCCGTTCTCCAGCCCCCACACACCGCCCGAGACACCCGCGTCGACGAAGCCGATGCCCCGGGCCCCCAGCTCCCTGGCGTGTTTCTCGTCGTCCCTCCAGTGGGAGTTGCCGCCGTCGACGACGGTGTCACCGGGCTTGAGCAGGCTTCCCAGCTGGTCGATGACGTGCTGGGTGACCGCCCCGGCCGGGACCATCACCCAGACCGCGCGCGGCCCGTCGAGCCGGTCGACCACGTCGGACAGATGGCCGACGTCGGAGAGGTCGGGATTGGTGTCGTAGCCGACGACGGTGTGCCCGGCGGCACGGATGCGCTCGCGCATGTTGCCGCCCATCTTGCCGAGACCAACAAGGCCGATCTGCATGTCAGTTCACTTCCCGATGTCGTGATGGGCGGCCCACCGGGGCGGCGGGTCGGTGCGGACGTGTCGTGGGCGTCGGGCCGGCCGGGGGCCTCAGCCATGAGCGGGCCCGGGGCAGGAGCGAGGGCCTCGGGCGCGGGCGGGGAGTCTCAGGCAGGGGCGGTGGCCTCCTCTGCGGTCTCGCCGCGCAGGGCGACGGCGTACATCTCGTCCGCGTCGAGCCGCCGGAGCTCCTCGGCGATCAGCTCGGACAGGGGGCGGATCTTCAGCGCGAGCCGCCGCGAGGGCTGCCCCGGCAGCGAGAGCGTGGCCATCGGGCCCTCCGGACGGTCGATGACGATCTCGCCGTCCACCGTGCCCAGCCGTACCCCCGTGACCACCGGGCCGGCCGTCATCACCCGCTCGACCGACACGTTCAGCCGGGCCTCGAGCCAGCGTGCCAGCAGCTCCGCGCTGGGGTTCTCGGCCTCGCTCTCCACGGCCGCCGACGTCACCGTCAGCGGGGCCTGGTCCAGGGCGGCCGCCAGCATCGAACGCCACGGCGTCAGCCGGGTCCAGGCCAGGTCGGTGTCCCCGGGCGCGTAGGTCCGCTCCCGGGCCGACAGGACCTCCAGGGGGTTCTCGACCGCGTACAGGTCGGTGATCCTGCGCTGGGCCAGCGCGCCCAGCGGGTCGTTCGAGGGGTGCTCGGGCGCGTCGGCCGGCCACCAGACCACCACCGGCGCGTCCGGCAGCAGCAGCGGCAGCACCACGGAGTCGGCGTGGTCGGACACCTCGCCGTAGGTCCGCAGGATGACGGTCTCGCCGGTACCGGCCTCCGAGCCGACCCGAACCTCGGCGTCCAGCCTCGGATGGGTGCGCTCGCGCGGGGTGCGGGCATGCCGCTTGATGACGACCAGCATGCGCGAGGGGTGCTCGTGCGAGGCCTCCTCGACGGCCTTGATCGCGTCGTAGGCGTTCTCCTCGTTCGTGACGATCACCATCGTCAGGACCATGCCCACCGCGGGGGTGCCGATGGCGCGGCGACCCCGCACCAGCGCCTTGTTGACATCGCTTGCCGTGGTGTCGGTCAGATCGATCTTCATGGTCTGCGCCAGCTCCGTCCGTCTCGTGCGAGCATCTCGTCGGCTTCCGCGGGTCCCCAGCCGCCCGAGGCGTACCGCGCCGGGCTGCCGTGGGATGCCCAGTACTCCTCGACCGGGTCGAGGATCCTCCAGGACTCTTCCACTTCCTGATGGCGGGGGAACAGGTTGGCGTCCCCCAGCAGGACATCGAGGATGAGCCGCTCGTACGCCTCCGGGCTGGACTCGGTGAACGACTCGCCGTAGGCGAAGTCCATCGACACGTCCCGGATCTCCATCGAGGTGCCCGGCACCTTGGAGCCGAACCGCACCGTCACGCCCTCGTCCGGCTGCACCCGGATGACGACGGCGTTCTCCCCGAGCTCCTCGGTTGCCGTGGAGTCGAACGGCGAATGCGGCGCCCGCTGCAGGACGACCGCGATCTCGGTGACCCGGCGGCCCAGCCGCTTGCCGGTACGCAGGTAGAAGGGGACGCCCGCCCAGCGGCGGTTGTCCACGCCCAGCTTGATCGCGGCGTACGTGTCGGTGGTGGAACCCGCGTCGATGCCGTCCTCCTCCGCGTAACCGCACACCCGCCTGCCGCCCTGCCAGGCACCCTCGTACTGCCCGCGCACGGTGTGCCGGCCCAGGTCCTTCGGCAGCCGCACGGCCCGGAACACCTTCAGCTTCTCGGTGAGCAGCGACGCCGCGTCGAAGGAGGCCGGCTCCTCCATGGCGGTCAGCGCCATGAGCTGGAGCAGGTGGTTCTGGATGACGTCACGGGCGGCGCCGATGCCGTCGTAGTAGCCGGCCCGGCCGCCGATGCCGATGTCCTCGGCCATGGTGATCTGCACGTGGTCGACGAAGGACCGGTTCCAGATCGGTTCGAACATCGTGTTCGCGAAGCGCAGGGCCAGGATGTTCTGGACGGTCTCCTTGCCCAGGTAGTGGTCGATGCGGAAGACCTGGTCCGGGGCGAACACCTCGTGGACGATCGCGTTGAGCTCCTTGGCCGACCTCAGGTCGTGGCCGAACGGCTTCTCGATCACCGCCCGCCGCCAGGCGCCGGCGGGCGCGTCGGCCAGCCCGTGCTTCTTCAGCTGCTGGACCACCTTCGGGAAGAACCTCGGCGGTACGGAGAGGTAGAAGGCGTAGTTGCCGCTGGTGCCCCGGGAACTGTCCAACTCGTCGACGGTCAAGCGCAGTTGCTCGAACGCCGTGTCGTCGTCGAAGTCACCCGGCACGAACCGCATGCCCTCGGCGAGCTGCTGCCAGACCTCCTCGCGGAACGGCGTGCGGGCGTGTTCCTCGACCGCGTCGTGCACCACTTCCGCGAAATCCTGGTCCTCCCAGTCCCGGCGGGCGAAACCGACCAGCGAGAAGCCCGGCGGCAGCAGACCCCGGTTGGCGAGGTCGTACACCGCCGGCATCAGCTTCTTGCGGGACAGGTCACCGGTCACCCCGAAGATGACGAGCCCGGAGGGGCCGGCGATGCGCGGGAGACGGCGGTCGCGCGAGTCACGCAGGGGATTGGACCATTCGGTACCGGCCGGATCCCCGGGCGTCTCCTTGTGCGGAGCCTCGGTCGTCTCCTCGGTCATTCCCGTCAGCTCCTTGTCGTCGAGGTGGTCGAGGGCCTGCCCCACCGTTGCCGCGGATTCCTGCCGGGCGTGCCCGTCCTTCGTGACGCCCTCGGTCCTCCTTCTCCACCTACAGGGTGTCCCGGTACGCCCGAACCTTCACCTCCGTAACATGGTTACCAGTAAAAGTATGAAGTATTCGCGGGAGGGCGGCCCTGCGGTGCGGGCGTCCCGGGAAAGCGTCGGGTCGCGGACATGGGTGAGGGGGGCCCACGCGTGCGTGGGGCCCCTCGGCCGGTCGGGGAAGTCGGTGGTTCGGGTCAGCGGCCGGTCACGTGGGCCGGCCGGTGGTCAGCGGCCGAACGTGAACCAGTTGACGTTCACGAAGTCCTGCGGCTGGCCGCTCGTGAAGGTCAGATACACGTCGTGCGTGCCCGTCACGGACGCGATGTTCGCCGGGACGGTCCGCCAGGACTGCCAGCCGCCCGTGTTGCCCACCGAGAAACTCCCGATGGGGGCGTTGCCGCGGCTGTCCAGCCGCACCTCGACCAGACCGCTGACCCCGGTGGGCGCACCGCTCGCCACCCGGGCCGAGAACTGCCTGGCCGCGGACGAGCCGAAGTTGACACCCTTGAACTGCAGCCAGTCACCGTTGGCCAGCGCGCCCACGTTCTGACCGCCGCCGGAGTCCGAGGTGGTCTCCGTGATCGTGCCGGACTGGCCGTCGAAGGACTCGGCCTGGATGGTGCCGTACGCGTCGCGGTTGCCGGTCGGCGGGGGCGTGGTGCCACCGCCGCCGGAGGCCAGGACCTGGACGTAGTCGACGAGCATCGAGTGTCCGGGCTGCGTACCGGCGTCCGGGCCGCCGCCGAAGGCGTCGGGGAAGCCGCCGCCCATCGCCACGTTGAGAATGATGAAGAAGCCGTGGTCGGTGGCGTTCGTCCAGGTCGTCGCGTCGACCTGGTTCTTCCGCACGGTGTGGAAGGTGTTGCCGTCGAGGGAGAAGCGGATCTCCTCCACGCTCGTCGAACGGTCCCACTCCAGCCGGTAGGTGTGGAATCCGGCCTGACAGGTCGTTCCCTGACAGGTGGTCGAACTTCCGATACCGCTGTTCTCGTTGCACGGCCCGCCGGGCGCGGTGCCGCAGTGCACCGTGGCGAAGACGGTGTTGTTGCCCTGCGTGTTCTCCATGATGTCCAGCTCGCCGACAGCCGGCCAGTTCCAGTAGTTGCCCCGGTACGGCGCGCCCAGCATCCAGAACGCCGGCCAGTAGCCCTTGGCGGCGGCACCGGTCACGTTCGGCACCTGGATGCGGCTCTCGACGCGCAGGGTGCCGCCGGCCGGAGGCTCGAAGTCGGCACGGTTGGTCTCGACACGGCCGGAGGTCCAGTTCCCGGAGGCGTCCCGGCGCGGGGTGATACGGAGATTGCCGTTGCCGTCGAGGGAGACGTTCTCCGGGCTCGACGTCATCGTCTCGATCTCACCGGTGCCCCAGTTGGCGGGACCGCCCGGATAACCCTTGCCGGTCGCGTACCGCCAGTTGGAGGTGTTGAGGCCGCTGCCCGCGGCGCCGTTGAAGTCGTCGACGAAGACCTGGTTCCAGCCCGACGGGGGAGCCGGGGCGGAGGCGCTCGCCGACGGCAGGGCGATGGTGGAGGCCGCGAGCGCGAGCCCGAGGGTGCCGACGGCGGCCAGCAGCGCCCGCCGCAGCGGGCGGGATCCGCGCGGGACGCGGGGTCTGCGGGGGGTGCCGGAGGTGTCACTCATGTGGGGATGCCTCTCGGAGACGGAGACGGAGACGGAGACGGATGTGGATGCGTTGGTCGATCCATGGACGGATCCAGGTGCGGACCCGCGTTCGGTTCCAGGTGCGGAGCCAGGTACGGGGAGTGCCTAAGAGCCCTGCTCATCGGCTCTGAGAGCGCTCTCACGGTGTCGCCAATGTGCTCCGCGACCCCGTGGCCGTCAAGAGGTGTAACCGAGAAAGTCCTTGCGTGCGAGGAGGGTTCATCTCATGAATTGACGCGAAGGGGTGCAACAGCGCCACGCCCGGCCGTACGAAGCGGCTCCCGTCCGGTGACCGGGCGCCGCGCGCGGCTTTCCGTTCGACCACATGCCGGGCACATGTGCACCGCTTGGTCTCGGACCTTCGCCGGCACCCGCGGGCGGGGCCTCACCGGAGAGAGGGACGTCCCCGAGCCCGGACGGGTGCCCCGCTGCCGGCCGAAGGCGTCATGATCGAGGGCAGTGACGTGGTGGACGATCGGCTCGGCAGACGTCGACGCCGCCGCGGTGGGAAGGGTGCGGACGTGAAACTGACGATTCTGGGCGGCGGGGGATTCCGGGTCCCGCTGGTGTACGGCGCGCTCCTCGGGGACCACGCCGAGGGACGGGTGACACGGGTCGTTCTCCACGATGTCGACGACCGTCGACTGTATGCAGTCGCCCGTGTACTGGCCGAACAGGCAGCCGGCGTGCCCGACGCTCCCGAGGTGAGCACCACCACCGACCTGGACGAAGCACTGCGGGGCGCCGACTTCGTCTTCTCCGCGATCCGCGTCGGCGGCCTCGAGGGCCGGGCGAACGACGAACGGGTCGCGCTCGCCGAGGGCGTCCTCGGGCAGGAGACGGTCGGCGCGGGCGGCATCGCCTACGGACTGCGTACCGTCCCCGTCGCCGTGGACATCGCCCGGCGGGTGGCCCGGCTCGCCCCCGACGCCTGGGTCATCAACTTCACCAACCCGGCGGGCCTGGTCACCGAGGCCATGTCCCGTCACCTCGGCGACCGGGTCATCGGCATCTGCGACTCGCCGGTCGGCCTCGGCCGTCGTATCGCCCGGGTCCTCGGCGCGGACCCGCGGGAAGCGTGGATCGACTACGTCGGCCTCAACCACCTCGGCTGGGTGCGCGGCCTGTACGTCAAGGGCCGCGACGAACTCCCGCGCCTGCTCGCCGACCTGCCCCTGCTCGGCTCCTTCGAGGAGGGCAGGCTCTTCGGTGCCGACTGGCTCCAGTCCCTGGGCGCCGTCCCCAACGAGTACCTGCACTACTACTACTACAACCGGGAGACCGTACGCGCCTACCAGCAGGCCGAGAAGACCCGCGGCGCCTTCCTCCACGACCAACAGGCCCGCTTCTACACGCAGGTGGGCAACCCGGACATCCCCGCTCTCGCCACCTGGGACCGCACCCGCGCCGAACGCGAGGCCACCTACATGGCCGAGAACCGCGAGACCGCCGGCGCCGGCGACCGCGACGAGGGCGACCTGTCCGGCGGCTACGAGAAAGTGGCCCTCGCCCTGATGCGGGCCGTCGCCCGCGACGAACGCACCACCCTGATCCTCAACGTCCGCAACCGCAGCACCCTTTCGGCGCTGGACGGGGACGCGGTCATCGAGGTCCCCTGTCTGGTCGACGCCCAGGGAGCGCACCCCGTCTCCGTCGATCCGCTGCCGGACCACGCCACCGGCCTGGTCTGCGCGGTCAAGGCGGTCGAGCGTGAGGTGCTCCGTGCCGCCGAGTCCGGCTCCCGTACCCATGCGGTCAAGGCGTTCGCGCTGCACCCGCTCGTCGACTCCGTGAACGTGGCCCGCCGCCTCGTCGACGGCTACACCGCCGTCCACCCCGGCCTCGCCTATCTCAAGTAGCCGTGCGGGGCGAGCACTTCAGGAGGAGAGCACTTCATCCTCGTTGGACAGGCACCGTAAGTACTCTCCGGCCTGACCCGCCGGACAGGCCCTGGCGGTGGGGCGGGACTGACGGTGTGCATCGGGCCGGCCGGTCGCTCCCCGTGACAGCGGCCGACCGACCCGAGCCCCCCCGTTCCCCCGTGCTTCCCTCCCCCGTGCTTCCCCCGTCCCCCCGGAAAGGCTTCCCCGTCCCCCGGAAAGGGGTTCCCCCGTCGCCCTTCACCGTTAAGAGCGCGACACCCGCCGCCTGATACATCCTCCGGAGGAAATTCCCGAAAAAAAATCCGGTCCCGGCACAGGAAGCGCGCCGGGACCGGTCAGTGGGGAAGGAGTGCGGACGACATTCGGGTTCTAGCGGTGGTGCGTTCCCCAGGCGGGGCCCCCGGCCACGGCGTCCGCGGCGGTGGCGCGTACCTGACCGGAGTCGGCCGCGGCCCGCGGCCCGGCGGACACGGCCGGGGCCGGCACACCGCCCAGCGCGGGTGTGGGGACGTCCGCGGGCACGTCCGCGCGCTGCTGCGGCATCGACACCGGGCGCAGCGGACGCGGCCCCGACACCACCGAGTAGTCCTGGCCCAGGAACGGCGGGGACATCTCACCCGGATCGTCACCGAGCGCCAGCCGCACGGCGGCCCACGGCGCGTTCACCCCGCACAGCGACAGCTGGTGCAGCCCGCCGGCCGGGCGGGTGTTGACGTCCATCAGCACGGGCCGTTCGCCGAACATCC
Organism: Streptomyces chlorus; assembly: GCF_042655885.1. Taxonomy (NCBI): domain Bacteria; kingdom Bacillati; phylum Actinomycetota; class Actinomycetes; order Kitasatosporales; family Streptomycetaceae; genus Streptomyces; species Streptomyces chlorus. The sequence goes on along the minus strand of NZ_JBHSOA010000047.1, from coordinate 72,068 downwards.
GGAACTGGATGTTGGACAGGTGGTGCAGCCCGAAACCCTCCGCGATCCGCCGGGCCGGTTCCAGCCAGCGCTCGTGCACGGTGAACCCCCTGCGGCGGCCGTTCTTGGTGCGGCCGACGGCCAGCCGGACCCGGTTGTCCGGCCCGGTGAGGCAGTCCACCGACACCTCCGGCTGCTCCAGCACCGGCATCACCAGCCAGTCCACCGGCTCCTCGGCCTGCCGCACCGCCTCCAGCACCAGATCCAGCGGCACGTACGGGCTGGGGAAGCCGTTCAGCTGCGTGAGCGAGAAGGGAGTCCGGGTGATCACCCGGAAGCCCACACCGCCGGCGCCGGACGCGGGCTTGAAGCAGGCCTGGTGCCCCCGCGCCTCCAGCTCGTCCACCGCGCGGACCAGCTCGTCCGCCGACCGCACCCGCCACCACGGCGGCACCGGCACCCCGATCGCCTGGACGGCCTCGTAGGCGATCACCTTGTCGTGGAAGACGGCCACCGCCTCGGGCGGCGGAGCCAGCAGCGCCGTACCGGCCGCCTCGAACTCCGCGCGGTGCGCGACGATCGTTCCCTGGTGCAGCCGGGGCACGAACACGTCGATGCCGCGCCGCGCGCACTGGGCGAGCGCGTACTCGACGTACGCCGCCGGGGACAGACCCTCGGGCTCCAGCTCGGCGGTGTCGGCGGCGGCCAGTACGGGGGAGTCCGGGTCGCCGTGAGTGGCATGGATCTCGACGGCCCGGTCGCTGGGATTCTTCCTCAGCTGATCCATGAAGAACACGTTCTCCGCGTACGTGCGGTTGAGCCATACGCGTACGCTAGAGGCCATGCAGGGCCGCCTTTCACGGTTTGTGGGCAGGCCTCGGCGGCCCGTGCCCGGGCAGAAGGTGGGGAGGATCGCCGGAGGGCCCTGCGAGAGGGCTTCATTGCGGCGTGTTGCGGCCGATCATACGGCTTCGACACGTGCTCCCGAACCACGGGCGTGTTACGGATTCCGCGATCCTGTCCCCTTACGACCGTACTCTTTGTGCATGGTGTGCGTACGGATTGATCGTTCATGCTCAGGGGGCGCCAGGTGACGTCAACGGCAGACAGCGGCGGACAGCTGTGGGCCATCAGCGACCTTCACATCGGCTACGACGAGAACCGTGCCCTGGTGGAGCGGATGCGCCCCGAGTCGGACGACGACTGGCTCCTTGTGGCCGGAGACGTCGCGGAGACCGTGGAGGACATCCGCTGGGCGCTCAGGACCCTCGCGGGCCGGTTTCGGAAGGTCGTCTGGGCGCCCGGCAACCACGAGCTGTGGACCCACCCGAAGGACACCGTCACCCTGCGCGGCGTCGCCCGCTACGACCACCTCGTCGAACAGTGCCGCGACCTCGGCGTGATCACCCCCGAGGACCCCTACCCCGTCTGGGAGGGCCCCGGCGGTCCTGCGGTCGTGGCCCCGCTCTTCCTCCTGTACGACTACTCCTTCCTGCCGGCCGGGTGCGCCACCAAGGACGAAGGGCTGGAGTACGCGCACGGCACCGGCGTCGTCTGCGCCGACGAACACCTGCTGCACCCCGACCCGTACCCGAGCCGGGAGGCCTGGTGCCGGGCCCGGGTCGAGGAAACCGAACGGCGGCTCGCCGGACTGCCCGACGACCTGCCCGTCGTGCTCGTCAACCACTACCCGCTGCACCGGCATCCCACGGCCGTCCTGTGGTACCCCGAGTTCGCCATGTGGTGCGGCACCGTCCTCACCGACGACTGGCACCGCAGGTTCAACGTCCACACGATGGTCTACGGCCATCTCCACATCCCGCGGAGCACCCGGCAGGACGGCGTCCGTTTCGAGGAGGTGTCCGTGGGCTATCCCCGCGAATGGCGGAAACGGCCGACCCCGCCGGGGCGGCTGCGCCGGATCGTGCCGGGGGAGGCGCCCGGGGCGGGGTCCGGTACCGGTACCGGTACCGGTACCGGTACCGGTACCGGGGCCGGGTCCGGGGCCGTGGTGGGGGAGGGCGGTGGCCGGTGATCGGGGAGTTGCTGCCCGGGACGGTCGTCGTCGTGGAGGCCTACGGCGACGAGGGCACCGACGCCCCGCTGTACCCCGAGGAAGCGGAGGTCATGGCGCGGGCCGTCGACAAGCGCCGCCGGGAGTTCACCGCGGTGCGCTCCTGCGCCCGCCGGGCCATGAAGAAGCTCGGCGTACCCCCGCATCCCGTCCTGCCCGGCGAGCGCGGTGCACCCGGCTGGCCGGACGGGCTGGCCGGCAGCATGACCCACTGTGCGGGCTACTGCGCCGCCGCCCTGGTCCGTACGGGTGACCTGGCCTCCATTGGCATCGACGCGGAGATCCAAGGGCCGCTGCCCGAGGGGGTGTTGTCGTCCGTGGCCCTGCCCGGAGAGACGGAGCGCATCGGCCGGCTGGCCCTGGAGCGGCCCGAAGTGCACTGGGACCGGCTGCTGTTCAGCGCCAAGGAGGCCGTATACAAGGCGTGGTTCCCGCTGACCGGGAAGTGGCTGGACTTCATGGAGGCCGACATCGAGCTGTTCACCGAACCCGGCGACGGCAGCGACACCGGTGGGTCCGGCTCCGGCGGCGCTGCCTTCGATGGTTCCGCCGCTTCGGTGCGCGGTGGGTTCCGGGCGGCGCTCCTGGTGCCCGGCCCCTGGGTGGGCGACCGCCGCCTCGACCACTTCGACGGCCGCTGGACCGTCGAAGGCGGTCTGGTCGCGACCGCGGTCGCCGTACCGCACGGCTGACCGGGGCGGCGGGTCCGGGAACAGCGCGGCGTCGTGCCCGCCCCGGTTATTCCGGCTCCGGTCAGCCGTGCGGCCGGGTCACCGCTCCGGGTGCCAGTCGCGGAGCATCCGGAAGAAGGTCTCCTCGTTGCCGGACAGCCCCGCCCGGGCCAGGGCGGTCTCCGCCTCCGCGAGAACGGAGGGTGCCACGACCGGGGGCCTGCGGGTGCCCGGCGGTCCGGTCTCCCTGCCGTAGGCGGCGCGCACCGTGTGCAGCAGTCGCAGATAGACCTGGACGGCGGTGCGCTCGCGGTCGGTCAGTACGGCGGTGGGTATCGCTTCGTTCTCCCCAAGCCATGATCCGGCATCGGGCGTCCCGCACGGTGCGGGCGCACCCCCAGCTTGCCGCCCACCACTGACATTGATCCTCGTAGCGAGTTCCGGTGGTCGTGGCTCTGCCACTGACTGACACCCTGCTGGGTTGTCTTCCGGCTGTACCGTCCGGCTGCCGGGGCCCGTTCTTCATGGCTCCGGCCAGGTGGAACATGACCTGATAGGAGCAGCCGGTCCGTGCCGCACACCGGTCCGCCCACCCGGCTGAAGCGCCCCGCCCCGCCCCGCCCAGCTCAGGCCTTGGGCCGCTGGACGCTCTCCAGGAGCATGTCCAGCCACTCCGCGACCTTGTCGCGGTGCTGGTCGGTGGGGAGTTGGGCGGCCCGCCACGCGATGCCGCGCACTCCGTGGTCCTGCAGCAGCCGCTCCAGCGGGTCGTCGGCCGCCGCGGCGGTCCGCCGCTCACGGTCCGCCAGGCTCTGCAGCAGCTCCTGCTCGGTGTGCTGGAGCGCGTTCGCGAGAGCTTCGGGGTCCTCGGCGGTGAGGAATCCGGCGTGCACCCGGAAGAACCGCTGGATGGCGTCGCAGTGCTCCATGGTGGGCCGCCGGTCGCCGTTGATCAGGGCACCGGCCTGTTGCCGGGACATGCCCGCGCCGTCGGCGATCTCCTGCTGCGTGTACTTGCGGCCGTTCGGTTTGAGCCGGGTGCGGCGCAGCAGGTCCAGGCGCTGCACGAACCGGGTCTGCACCTCGGGCTCGCCCGCGGGCCGTCCGCTCAACAGGGCCTTGACCACCGGCTCCGGGACTCCGGAGGCCGCGGAGAGCCGGCCGATGCCGAAGACCTCGGTGTGCGGCACGTCGAGCCGGTCGGCGAGTGCGGCGACGCGGGCGACGACGGCCGGCAGCGCGGTCGTCGGCGCGGTGTCCTGACCCTCACCCACGAAGCCACCCGTCACCGACAGATCTCCTACGTCTCTCACAGGCTTCTCACATGCGGTTGCCGTGAACTTCACGGAGACTAGCCCGTGTCTCGAACTCACATCCAGGTCTCGCCACAACTGTGGCCAATTTCAGCCGTCAACCGGCATGAAATGCCACGATAGTTGACACGCCCGAGGTCCGGGCCGCAGGATCGGGGCGCCGCGTCAAGGCCGCACAGGCAAGAGGGGTGACCTCCCGATGGCACATCAGGCAGGAGGGCAGCGGCCGATACCGCGGCCCGGCCCCGAGACTCCCGAGGCGCAGGCCTATCTGGAGGACTACGCCGCGTTCCTCCATGCGGTGTCCTTCCCTTCCCTGGTGGTCGACCGCCGCTGGGACGTGCTGCTGGCCAACACCGCTTTCCGGACACTTTTCCAGGATGTCGAACCGCATCCGACGGCCATGCCCGGTGACAACTTCCTCCGGTTCGTCCTCTTCCATCCGGACGCCGCCACCGTGCTGGGGGAACACGAGTCGAGCTGGTGCCTGCCGATGCTGGCGCACTTCGCCAAGACGGTGGAGCGGCACGGCCACGACCACGGGCTGCAGGCCATCCGCCAGGACATCGCCCAGGACCCCATCATGGAGGCTGCCTACCGGCAGGGACTGCCGCACTGGCTCCGTGCCGTCGGCGAACAGGCCGCCGAACACGACGGCGCCGTACGGCCGTTGCGGCACCCCGATCCGCGCTGGGGGGTCACCGACTGCCGTCTCGTCGTGGAGACGACCAGGATTCTCGACGACATGGACTGCGTCCGGCTGACGCTGGTCCTGCGCGAGGCGCGCCGCACCCCGTCCGGCCACCGCAGACGCCGGCGCGCCGCCTCCCATCTCAGTGTGGTGCCGGCCGCCGACCGGCCGACGGGCTGACGGGCGGGCTGACGGGCCGACGGGCTGACGGGCGGGCCGAGGGGGCGGCGGACGAGGGCGAGCCGGTGGGTGGGGGCCGACCGGCAGGCCGACCGGCGGTCGACTGTGTCCTGTCCTGCCCCGCCCTGTCTCGACCCCGGAACCGTCCCGGCGCGCCAGTTTCTTGCACGCTCACGCAAGCAGCTTGCGCGACTTGCGCTATTCTTGCGTTCATGACGCGACGACTTGCTGTGGTGGCGAAAAAGGTCGGGGTCAGTGAGGCCACGGTCAGCCGGGTGCTCAACGGCAAGCCGGGAGTCTCCGAGTCCACCCGGCAGGCCGTGCTCTCCGCCCTGGACGTGCTCGGTTACGAGCGGCCCACCCAGTTGCGCGGCGAGCGCGCCCGGCTGGTCGGCCTGGTGCTGCCCGAGCTGCAGAACCCGATCTTCCCCGCCTTCGCCGAGGTCATCGGCGGCGCGCTGGCCCAACTCGGCCTGACACCGGTGCTGTGCACCCAGACCCGCGGCGGCGTCTCCGAGGCGGACTACGTGACGCTGCTGCTCCAGCAGCAGGTGTCCGGCGTCGTCTTCGCCGGCGGGCTCTACGCCCAGGCCGACGCCCCCCACGACCACTACCGGCAGCTCGCCGAGCGCAACATCCCGGTCGTCCTCGTCAACGCGGCCATAGAACACCTCGGCTTCCCGGGCGTCTCCTGCGACGACGCCGTGGCCGTGGAACAGGCCTGGCGGCACCTGGCCTCGCTCGGCCACGAGCGGATCGGTCTGGTGCTCGGTCCCGCCGACCACGTCCCGTCGGCCCGCAAGCTGGCCGCCGTCCGCGCGGTCGCCGGCGAGGTGCCCGACGAGCACGTCGCCCGCGCCATGTTCTCCATCGAGGGCGGGCACGCCGCCGCCTCCCGGCTCATCGACCGGGGCGTCACCGGTTTCATCTGTGCCAGCGACCCCCTTGCCCTCGGTGCGGTACGGGCCGCCCGCCGCCGGGGACTCGACGTCCCCGCGCAGATCTCGGTGGTCGGATACGACGACTCGGCCCTGATGAACTGCACCGATCCCCCGCTCACCACGGTCCGCCAGCCCATCGAGGCCATGGGCAGGGCCGTCGTGGAACTGCTGAACGCGCAGATCAACGGGGGTCAGGTAGCCGCCGAGGAGCTGCTGTTCGAGCCGGAACTGGTGGTGCGCGGGTCGACCGCGCAGGCTCCCCGGGCCTGAGGGGCAGTGCCGCCCCGCCGTCTCCGCCGTTCGGACGGCACTGCCCCGGAGGTCCGGCCCGCTTCGGGCCTGATTCCGCTTCGCTTCCGGTCGACTGTCGAATAATTTCAAATTCTGCGCGACATCTTGCGGACCCCTGTCGTCGGTGCTTGAGTGTGCCCCGCCCACCGCTCCTGTCCGAGGGGTTCACCCGCTCCTGTCCCAGAGGGGTCCACCGATGAGAAGCACCGGGATCCGCCGCACCCTCGTCGCGCTAGGCGTCGGCGCCCTCACCCTCACCGCCTGCGGATCGAACGACGACCAGGCCGCCGACGGCAAGACCCGCATCACGGTCAACTGCATGCCACCCAAGAGCGCCAAGGTCGACCGCCAGTTCTTCGAGGAGGACATCGCCGCCTTCGAGAAGAAGAACCCGGACATCGACGTCGTCCCGCACGACGCGTTCCCCTGCCAGGACCCGAAGACCTTCGACGCCAAGCTCGCCGGCGGGCAGATGGAGGACGTGTTCTACACGTACTTCACCGACGCCAGTCATGTCGTCGACATCAACCAGGCGGCCGATCTCACCCCGTACGTCAAGGAGTTGAAGAGCTACGGGACGATCCAGCAGCAGCTGCGGGACATCTACACCGTCGACGGAAAGATCTACGGCGTACCGCGCACCGGGTACTCCATGGGGCTGATCTACCACCGGCAGCTCTTCGAGCAGGCCGGACTCGACCCCGACCGGCCGCCCACCACCTGGGCCGAGGTCCGCGACGCCGCGAAGAAGATCGCCGCACTCGGCGACGGCACCGTCGGCTACGCCGACTACAGCGCCCAGAACCAGGGCGGATGGCACTTCACGGCCGAGCTCTACTCCCAGGGCGGCGACGTCGTCACCCCCGACGGAAAGAAGGCGGCCGTCGACTCGCCCGAAGGCCGTGCGGTGCTGCAGACCCTCCACGACATGCGGTGGAAGGACGACTCCATGGGCAGCAAGCAACTGCTCGTCATCAACGACGTCCAGCAGATGATGGGCGCCGGCAAACTCGGCATGTACCTCGCGGCCCCCGACAACATTCCGATCCTGGTGAAGGAGAAGGGTGCCGAGTACAAGGACCTCGCCCTCGCACCCATGCCCGGCGGACAGGCAACCCTCATCGGCGGCGACGGCTACATGTTCCACAAGAAGGCCTCGCCCGAACAGATCAGGGCCGGCCTGAAGTGGCTCGACCACATGTTCCTCACTCCCGGCGACGGCTTCCTCGGCGACTACGCCCGCGCCAGGACGAACGACGCGCCGGTCGGCCTGCCCGAGCCCCGGCTGTTCACCGGCGCCGCCGACGCCAAGGACCAGCAGGTCAAGGAGGACCACGCCAACGTGCCGGTGGAGAACTACCAGGCCTTCCTCGACGGCAACCAGAGCCTGGAGATGAGGATCGAGCCGCCGCAGGCGCAGCAGCTGTACTCCGTCCTCGACGGTGTCGTCTCCGCGGTCCTCACCAAGGAGGACGCCGACATCGACCGGCTCCTGAAGGACGCCTCCACCAAGATCGACGGCATCCTGGCGCGAGGCTGACCGAGGATGAACCCCACCACGTGCGAGGCCGGCCCACGATGACGAAGACCGCCGCCGCACGGCCCGCCGCCCCGGAGCCCGCGGTCCGCCCGGTGAAGGCGCCGTCCCCGTCCAAGGACCGAAGACGGCGCCGCCTCGCCGACCAGGCACACGCCTACGGCTTCCTCCTGGGCGGCCTCGTCTGCTTCGCCCTGTTCTCCTGGTATCCGGCGATCCGTGCCGTCGTGATCGCCTTCCAGAAGTACACGCCGGGCTCGCCCCCCGAATGGGTGGGCACCGCCAACTTCACCCGTGTCCTGTCCGACCCCGAGTTCGGCGCGGCCTGGCGCAACACCCTCACCTTCACCCTGCTCGCCCTGCTGATCGGCTTCGCCGTCCCGTTCGTCCTCGCCCTGGTGCTGAACGAACTCCGGCACGCCAAGGCGTTCTTCCGCGTCGTGGTCTATCTGCCGGTGATGATCCCGCCGGTGGTCAGTGCCCTGCTGTGGAAGTGGTTCTACGACCCGGGCACCGGCCTCGCCAACGAGGCACTGGGTTTCCTGCACCTGCCCACCTCCAACTGGTCCAACGGCGCCGACACCGCGCTGGTCTCCCTGGTCGTCGTCGCCACCTGGGCCACCATGGGCGGCACCGTCCTGATCTACCTCGCCGCCCTCCAGTCCATCCCGGGCGAGCTGTACGAGGCCGCCGAACTCGACGGCGCGAACCTGCTCCAGCGCATCCGGCATGTGACGATTCCCCAGACGAGGTTCGTCATCCTGATGCTGATGCTGCTTCAGATCATCGCCACCATGCAGGTGTTCACGGAACCGTTCGTGATCACCGGCGGAGGCCCGGAGAACTCCACCGTCACCGTCCTCTACCTCATCTACAAATACGCCTTCCTCTACAACGACTTCGGCGGTGCCTGCGCGCTGAGCGTGATGCTCCTCGCCCTCCTCGGACTGTTCTCCGCCGTCTACCTCCGGCTCACCCGCTCCTCCCAGGAGGCAGCATGAGCGGCACCCGCACCCTCGTCTCCCCGGCCGTCCTGGCCCGCCCCCGGGGCCGGGCGATCTACTGGACCGTGTTCACCGGCGTCGTTCTGCTCTTCGCGCTGGCCTTCCTCTTCCCGGTCTACTGGATGGTCACCGGCGCGATGAAGTCCCCGGACGAGGTGGCGCGCACCCCGCCCGACCTCCTCCCGGACCGATGGAACACGAGCGGCTACACCGACGCCTGGGAACTGATGCAGCTCCCCACCCACCTGTGGAACACGGTCGTGCAGGCGGCCGGCGCCTGGCTGTTCCAGTTGGTGTTCTGCACGGCCGCCGCCTACGCCCTGTCCAGACTCCGGCCCGCCTTAGGCAACGTGGTCCTCGGCGGCATCCTCGCCACCCTCATGGTCCCGGCCCAGGCACTGGTCGTACCCAAGTACCTCGTCGTCGCCGATCTGCCGCTGATCCACACCAGCCTGCTCAACGACCCGCTCGCCATCTGGCTGCCGGCGGTCGCCAACGCCTTCAACCTCTACCTCCTCAAACGGTTCTTCGACCAACTGCCGCGGGACGTCCTCGAGGCCGCCGAGGTCGACGGCGCCGGACGGCTGCGCACGCTGTGGTCGATCGTGCTGCCCATGTCCCGCCCGGTGCTCGGTGTCGTGTCGATCTTCGCCCTGGTCGCGGTGTGGCAGGACTTCCTGTGGCCGCTGATGGTCTTCTCCGACACCGACAAGCAGCCGATCAGCGTGGCCCTGGTGCAGTTGTCGCAGAACATCCAGCTGACCGTGCTCATCGCCGCGATGGTGATCGCCAGCATCCCCATGGTCGCGCTGTTCCTCGTCTTCCAGCGTCACATCATCGCCGGGATCAGTGCGGGCAGCACCAAGGGCTGACGCCGAACCCCGTTCACCGAAGAGAAAGGCACGCAACCGTGGGACAGCCCACCCCTGCCCGGAGCGACGACGACTGGTGGCGCTCCGCCGTCATCCACCAGGTGTACGTCCGCAGCTTCGCCGACGGTGACGGCGACGGCACCGGCGATCTCGCCGGAGTCCGCGCGAAGCTTCCCTACCTCGCCGGACTCGGCGTGGACGCCCTGTGGTTCAACCCCTGGTACCAGTCCCCGATGAAGGACGGCGGCTACGACGTCGCCGACTACCGGGCCATCGACCCGGCCTTCGGCACCCTCGCCGAGGCGGAGAAACTCATCGCCGAGGCACGGGAACTCGGCATCCGCACGATCATCGACATCGTGCCCAACCACGTCTCCGACCAGCATCCCTGGTTCCGCGCCGCCCTGGCGGGCGGCCCCGAACGGGACCTGTTCCACTTCCGGCCGGGCCGCGGCGAGCACGGCGAACTGCCCCCGAACAACTGGACGTCGGAGTTCGGCGGCCCCGCCTGGACCCGCCTGCCCGTCTCCCACCACCGCCCTTCCAAGGAAGGCCCTTCGGGCCCTGTTGATTCCGACGGCGACTGGTACCTCCACCTGTTCGCCTCCGAGCAGCCCGACCTCAACTGGGCGCATCCCGCGGTCCGCCGGGAGCACGAGGACATCCTGCGCTTCTGGTTCGAACGGGGCGTGGCCGGCGTCCGCATCGACTCCGCCGCCCTGCCGGCCAAGGACCCCCTGCTGCCGGACCTCCTCGAGGGCCGGGGCCCGCACCCGTACGTCGACCGGGACGAACTCCACGACGTCTACCGGGCCTGGCGGGCCATCGCCGACGAGTACGGCGCCGTCTTCGTCGGCGAGGTCTGGCTGCCGGACGCGGAACGCTTCGCGCGCTATCTGCGCCCCGACGAACTGCACACGGCGTTCAACTTCTCCTTCATGACCTGTCCCTGGGACGCGGCGCGGCTGCGGACCTCCATCGACGAGACGCTCGCCGAGCACGCCCCCGTCGGCGCGCCCGCCACCTGGGTGCTGTGCAACCACGACGTGACCCGTACGGTCACCCGCTACGGCCGCTCGGACACCGGATTCGACTTCGCCACCAAGACCTTCGGCACCCCGACCGACCTGGCCCTCGGCACCCGACGCGCCCGCGCGGCGGCCCTGCTGTCGCTGGCACTGCCCGGCACGGTCTACCTGTACCAGGGGGAGGAACTGGGCCTTCCCGAGGCAGAGGTGGCACGGGAGCACATCCAGGATCCGATGCATGCCCGCTCGGGGGGCACCGATCCGGGGCGGGACGGGTGCAGGGTGCCGCTGCCGTGGGCGGCAAAGGAGCCGTACGCGGGATTCGGGTCCCGGGAGACACCGTGGCTTCCGCAGCCGGACCACTGGGCGACGTACGCGGTCGACCGGCAGCAGGACGACCCCGGCTCCATGCTGACCCTCTACCGCCGGGCGATCCGCCTGCGCCCCGCCTTCGGCACCGGCCCGCTCACCTGGCTCCCCGCCCCCGAAGGCGTCCTGGCCTTCGAGCGCGCCGACGGCCTGCAGTGCCTCGTCAACCTCGCCGACACTCCGGCCGACCTGCCCGAGCACGCCGGGATCCTCCTCGCCAGCGGGCCCCTCGACACCGGGAACCGGCTGCCGAGGGACACGGCCGTCTGGCTCCGTACGCGGGCAGCCCGGTTCAGCGAATCGGAGGCGTGTCCTTCCTGAAGTCCCCCGTGGTGTCCTCGGACGCTCCGGGGGCCTTGGCCACCCCGGCGTCCTCGGCCGGCGTCGCCGCTCCCCGCTTCGCCGCCTGGATCTGCTCGTACACATGGGTCCGCAGCTCGGCGAAGCGCGGGGTGACCCGGGTCGTCAACTGGTCCCGCTCCCGCGGCAGGTCGACCTTCAGCTGCTCCTGAACCACTGTGGGGGACTTGGACAGCACGATCACCCGTTCGCCGAGGTAGATGGCCTCGTCGATGTCATGGGTGACGAACAGGACGGTCATCGACCGCTCCTGCCACAGCCGGCGCACCAGGTCCTCCAGATCGGCCCGGGTCTGCGCGTCCACGGCGGCGAACGGTTCGTCCATCAGCAGCACATCGGGCTCGTACGCCAACGCCCGTGCGATCGCGACCCGTTGCTGCATACCGCCGGACAGCTGCCACGGATACGCCCCGGCGGCGTCCGCCAGTCCCACCGACTCCAGGGCGTCGGCCACCAGCTCCTTGCGCCGGGCCGCGCTCAGGCCCTTCTGCTTCAGCGGGAGTTCGACGTTCGCGCCGACCCGCATCCACGGGAAGAGACTGCGCCCGTACTCCTGGAAGACGAACGCCATACCGGGCGGCGGCCCGTCGACCTTCTGCCCGCCCAGAGTCACCTCGCCGGACGTCGGTGCGAGCAGCCCGCTCATGCACTTCAGCAGGGTCGTCTTGCCGCAGCCCGAGGGGCCGACGAGACAGACCAGTTCACCCGCCTCGACCGTGAAGGTGAGATCGCGGACCGCTTCAATGCGGCGTCCAGAACCCTCGTAGACCTTTCGCAGGCCGCGTACGTCGAGCATGGACCCTCCTTTCTCGAGGTTCACGACGACCCCCTGGTGGCGTCGCGCAGGCCGTGGTACCAGGCGAGCACCCGCCGTTCGGCCAACTGGAAGAGGACCGACAGGGCGAAGCCCAGCAGGCCGAGCAGCAGAATGCCGGTCCACATGTCGGGGATCGCGAAACTCCGCTGGAACTGCACGATGGTGAAGCCGAGCCCGTTGCTGGCGGCGAACATCTCGCTGATCACCATGAGGATGATGCCGATCGACAAGGCCTGGCGCAGACCCGCGAAGATCTGCGGGCTCGCCGACGGCAGCACCAGGTCCCGCAGCCGCGCGACGCCCGTGATGCCGTAGGAGCGGGCCGTCTCGGACATCACGGAGTCGACCGCCCGTACCCCCTCGACGGTGTTGAGCAGGATGGGCCACACACAGCCGCTCGCGATGACGACGATCTTCATCGTGTCGCCGATGCCGGCGAACAGCATGATCACCGGAACCAGCACCGGCGGCGGCACGGCCCGCAGGAACTCCAGCACCGGTTCGCACACCGCCCGCACCCGCCGGTAGGAGCCGATGACCGTGCCGAGCGCGATGCCCACGACGGCGGCGAGCGCGACGCCCGCCGCGAGCCTGAGCACGCTGGGCAGCACGTCCCCGCTCCACCGCTCGGCGGTCCATACGTCCGGGAACGCCTCCACGATGGTGCGCAGCGGCGGCCAGTACACGTCCTGGCTGCCGGCCGACGTCACCCACCACACGGCCACCAGGACCACGGGCAGGGCGAGCACGAAGGCCAGCTGCCGCAGCAGCCGCCCCCAGACGCTCGACCCGGCCCGGCCAGGGACTGTCTCCTTCACACCGTCACCTCCCCGCGTACCGACTGGTGCCAGGCCAGAGCGCGCCGCTCGACCGTCCGGGCACCGATGTTGATGAGCAGCCCGAGCAGACCCGTGACCACGACCAGCGCGTACATCTCCGGTACCGCCTGCGAGGTCTGGGCGACCGCGATGCGCGCGCCCAGACCCGGGGCACCGATGACGAGTTCGGCGGTGATGGCGAGGATCAGCGCCACCGCTGCCGCGAGCCGCACCCCGGTCATGACGTAGGGCAGCGCGCTCGGCCACATCACGTGCCGCACCCGCGCCCAGGTGCCGAGCCCGTACGAGCGTGCCGTCTCCTCGGCGACCGGGTCGACGTCCCGCACGCCGTACAGGACCTGGAGCAGGACCTGCCAGAACGCGGCGTACACGACGAGCAGCAGCACCGACTGGAGCTCCGTGCCGTAGAGCAGCACCGCCAGCGGGATCAACGCGACCGAGGGGATCGGGCGCAGGAACTCGATGGTGGACGCCGTCGCCTCGCGGAGATACGGCACCACCGACAGGAGCACACCGACGACGATCCCGGCCACGACCGCGATCACCAGGCCCAGCGCCCAGCCCATGAGGGTGTCACCGAGCGCCGTCCAGAAGGCGGAGTCCCCGACCTCCGTGCCGAGCGCTTCGATGATCCGGCTGATCGGCGGGAAGTACTCCTGCTTGACCAGGCCGAGCCGCGGGATCACCTCACCCAGGACGAGGAAGCCGGCGAGCCCGGCCGCACCGAGCGCGGAGTTCTCGCCCCTCACGGGAGCAGCTTGTCCAGGTCGGGCGTCTGCTTGAACAGGTCGCCTTCCTCACCGAGCTTCACCAGCTGCTCGATGGAAGCGCGGTTGGGCTCGGTCGGCCACTTCGGCAGGGTCACCTGCTTCAGCACGGCCGGCGGGATCTTCGTGTACGTGGTGACGATCTCGCGCACCTCGTCCGGGTGGGAGTCGGCGTACGCGAGGGACTCGGCGGTGGCCTCCTGGAACTTCTTCACCACCTCCGGGTTCTTCTGCGCGTACTGCGTGGAGGTGAAGTACAGGGAGATGGTGAGGTCCGGGGCGATGTCGACCATGGGCGACGCGATCTCCCGGCCGCCCTGGCCCTTGATCGTGGCCAGCGCCGGCTCGACCACCATGGCGGCGTCGATCTGTCCGCCGTCGAGCGCGGCGGGCATCTGGTCGAAGGTCATCTCGACGAAGTCCACCTTGTCGGGGTCGCCGCCCGACTTCGTCACCGAAGCGCGTACGCCGAGTTCCATGGTGTTCTTCAGCGTGTTGACGGCGACCTTCTTGCCCTCCAGGTCCTTCGCCGACTTGATCGGGCTGTTGCCCTTGACGGTGATCGCGGCGAAGTCCTCGCCCTCCACGCTGGTCGAGGCGTTGCCGTTCGCCACCCCCTTCACCGGCACGCTGTTGGACTGGGCGATCAGCAGCGAGGTGGTGTTGGAGAACCCGAACTCGAACTGGCCGCTGGCCACGCCGGGCACGATCGCCGCGCCGCCCTGCGCGCTGGAGATCGACAGCTTCAGGCCGCGTTCGCTGAAGAAGCCTTTCTTCTCGCCCAGGTACAGCGGCGCGACATCGACGATCGGGATGAGGCCCACCTTCACCTCGGTGGTGCCGCCGGACGAGGCGTCCGAGTCGGAGGCGCCACCCCCGCCGGACGAGCCGCACGCGGTCGCGGTGACCAGGACGGAAGCGGCCGTGAGACCGATGAACAGACGACGACGCATGAAGGGGGTCCCCTTTGCGGGACTGGGGTGAGGGACTCAGAAGAGTTGTGCGCAGACAGAACGCCTGTGCTCAGAGGGAACATAGGGCTCCATTTGAAAGCCGGTCAATCCCCCTGCGCGGTCGGGTTTTTCTGTGTTCAACTACGCTGCTCACCAGCCGTTTCTCCGGACGGTCGCCGAGGGATCATTTCGTTGACACCATCCGTCACCCGCTCGTAACGTGCACACCGCGTACACTCGTACGTCATTCCGGAGGCCACATGACTGCTGAGATTCGCGGACCGCACTTCGTACAGTCCTTCGAGCGCGGTCTCGCCGTACTCCGCGCCTTCGACGCCGACCATCAGCAGCTCACCCTCAGCGAGGTCGGCCGCGCCTGTGGGATGACCCGGGCGACGGCCCGCCGTTTCCTGCTCACGCTCGCCGACCTGGGCTACGTCCACACCGACGGCCGGCTCTTCCGGCTCACCCCGCGCGTACTGGAGCTCGGCTACTCCTACCTCGCCAGCTTCACGCTGCCGGAGATCGCCGAGCCCCATCTGGAACAACTCGTCGCGCAAGTACGGGAGTCGTCGTCGCTGTGCGTCCTGGACGGCGATGACATCGTCTACGTGGCCCGCGTCCCGACCCGGCGCATCATGAGCGCGGCCATCACGGTGGGCACGCGCTTCCCCGCTCACCTCACCTCGGTCGGCCGGGTCATGCTCGCGGATCTGCCGGACGACGGGATCGACGCCTGGCTCGACCGCGCCGACCTGCGGCCGAACACCTCCCAGACCCTCACCTCGCCGCGCGCCCTGCGTGCCGAACTGGTCCGGGTCCGCCGCCAGGGGTACGCACTGGTCGACCAGGAACTCGAGGAGGGCCTGCGGTCGGTCGCCGCACCGGTGCGGGACCGGGACGGCACGGTGGTGGCCGGCGTGAACATCGCGGTGCACGCCGGCCGCAACTCCGTGGAGTCCGTCCGCCGGGACCTGCTGCCGCACCTGCTGGCGACCGTCGCGCGGATCGAGGCGGACCTGTGGATCACCGGGCCGGCACGGACCGCCTCCCGCGGGAACGGGGCCGGGAACAGGGCCGGGGCCGAGAGGTGAGCGCGATCGTCCCGCCGTGCGGTCATTCCGCTCCGGCGCCGGGCTTCCAGCCCAACTCCGGGGCGATCAGGTGCCGTACATCGTGCAGGATCTGCTCGTAGTCGTCACGGTGGAACTCGTACGGCAGCTCCAGGCGCAGCCCCGACACGGCCCCGACACGGCCGGGACCACCGGGTCGGCGGTATCGGCCTCGGACGCGTCGCCTTCCGGGCACTCGACCTCGTCGACACCGTCCTCGCCGCAACTATCATTGATGCTATGACAGTTGGGGGGATAGGCGCCTCGGTGGCCGTGCTCGCCGTAGTGGTGGGGCCGTGATGCCGGCAGGCCGACTCGGTGGGATCCGGCCCCCACTCGACCGCCGATCCGACCGCGTACTCGCCGGGGAGCAACTGCCCCGCTCCCACTGGTGCTACGTGGCGTTCGAGGCCATCAAGCCGGTCTCGCTCCTGGTCCTCGGCATGTCGGTGCTGCCGTTCCTCTGCAACGTCTGGAAGACCGCCAAGTACGGTGAGAAGGTCGGCGTCGACGACCCGTGGGGGTACGGCCGTTCGCTGGAGTGGGCCACCTCCTGCCCGCCGCCTCGGCACAACTTCATCGCCCTGCCGCGGATCCGCTCCGAGTCCCCGGCGTTCGACCTGCACCATCCGGACATCGTCGCGATCGAGCGGGGACACGTACACGGGCAGGCGCAGGGGCCGGAGGTGGAGCGCGGGAGGGAAAACTGAGGCGGTCCGACATCCCGGCCCAGTTCTTCGGCGTGCTGCGGGTGCGGCCCCTCCTGGAGGGGCGGAACGCGGACCCGGACTATCTGCTCCGGTTCGTGGAGGCCGCCGTACTGCCGGTACTCGGCCTCGAATGAGACCAGGGCCGCCGTTCCCGGATGACCGGGCGGCGACCTGACCGCGCCGCACCGGGGGGACGGGGGTGGCGCGCACCACCGGCCGGGTGGGATTCCCCTTGAGCGGAGGGGAGCCCCACCCGGCCGTCTTTCGGCGGGGCGGACGGCGGGGCGGACGGTCGAGGCGGCGGGCTCAGACGTCCTGGCCGTTGCCGCCGCCGCGGCTCTCCGCCTTCTCTATGCCCTTGGTGATGTCGTCGAGGACGGACTGCTTCTGGTCGGTGTCCAGACCGAAGCGGATGACGACCATCTGCTCCGGCTGCGCGGGGGAGGGGAAGGCCAGCGACTGGACGTACCCGTCGGAGCCCTTGCTGGTGACCGCCTTCCAGCGCACCAGGTAGCCCTTCTGCCCGGCGACGGTCACCGCCTTCGACTCGAGGACCTCGTGCGAGCTGATCCTCCCGTAGGAATCGCCGCCGTACGACTCCTCGGCGTTGGCGGAGATGTCCGCCTTGGCTACCGCCTCCGCGGTGGAGCCGCGGGTGCCGAGGGCCGGCGCCGGTGCCGAGTACGCGCCGCCCTTGGTGCAGGTGCTGGAGGTGTCGCCGGGACATTTGTACGTGTCCTCCGACATGATCTGGGCGCCCACCTGGCCCTCCTGGCCGTACCAGCCGTCCGGGATGGGCAGGCTGATTCCGCTCAGCCCGTCGGTCACCGACCCGCTCTCGACCCGCGGCGGCTCAGAGGTGCCCGAGTCGGGGCCGCCCTCGGGACCTCCTCCTGGACCCCCGTCCGAACCACCCGGGCCGCTGTCCCGCCCGCCTGGCGCCTGCGAGGCGGTGGAGTTGTCGTTCCCGCCGTCGTCGGTCAGCGCGTACACGCTGACCCCGATGCTCGCCAGCACCGCGACGGCCGCTGCCACGGCTATTCCGACGCGCAGCCCGCGCCCCCGGCCGGAGCCCGGACCGGACTGCACGACCCCGGGATACCCGGGATGCGCCGGGTACGCGGGGTACGCCGGGTGGGCCGGATACGCCGGTGCGGCGGCCGTGCCCGGTCCAGGAGGGTCCCAGGCGGGTGCCGATCCCGTCGGCCGGACCTGGTCCGTCCAGGCAGTACCGTCCCACCAGCGCTCGGTGGCCGGTCCGTCATTCGTCTGCCCGGGGTCGGGGTACCACCCGGGAGGAGTCGCCTGCGTCATGCCCCCACCGTATGAGGCGTCGGTGAAAGAGGGATGAGAGAGGTCCGTAAGTTCGAGAGTTTGAGGTTCCGTGGGCCGCGAGTGCGTGCCCCGTGAGCGCGCCGGCCCGAGCGGCCGGGCATCCGGGCATCCGGGCATTCCGGTCCCCGGGGGTCCGGCCCGGGAGTCCCCGACCCGCATCCATGCTCCCTGCCGAAACGATCCGACACTCCGTCACCTACTCGTCTTTTGAAAGGTGTTGACCATCGTTCCCTTGGTGAGCGGGAGGGCGCGTCGACCCCTGTACCCGGTGTCACCCGTCACGGCAAGAGCCCGGCCGGTACCGCTCCGTCGGGGCCGTCGGAGGACTACGCTCGACGCCGGTACGTCGTTCGGGCGACTTGGGGAGGCAGCGGAATGACGGAGGTGCGGCCCACGGCATCGGCCTCTCTCTGGGAGCGGGACGAGGAGATCGCCGCCATCACCGCGGTGGTCGACACCCTGTGCGCGGACCGTTCCTCGCCCGGCAGCCTGCTGGTGCTGCGGGGCGAGTCGGGGCTGGGCAAGACCGCGCTGCTCGCCGAGACCCGGCGCATCGCCGAACAGCGCGGCTGCACCGTGTGGTCGGCCCGCGGCGGCGAGACCCTGCGCACCGTCCCGTTCAACGTCGTACGCCAACTCCTCCAACCCGCGCTGGTGTCGATGCTGCCGGAGGAGGCCCGCGAGTACCTCGGCGACTGGTACGACATCGCCGGCCCCGCCCTGGGCATCGCCGAGCCCGGCGACCGGCACGCCGACCCGCAGGGCGTCTGCGAGGGCCTGGTCGCCGCCGTGCGCCGGCTGGCCCGCCGGGACTGGCCGCTGGTACTGACGATCGACGACGCCCACTGGGTCGACCAGGAGACTCTGAATTGGCTCTCCGCTTTCGCGGAAAGCCTGGCGGACCTGCCCGTTCTTGTCGTGGTCGCCCGCCGGCCCGGAGGCGTCTCTGGGGTGAGCACCCGCCACCTGGACGCCATCGCCGCCGCGGCCGAGCACCCGGTCACTGTCCTCAGCGCGCTGACCCCGCCCGCCGCGGCCGGCCTCACCCGCGCCACCCTCGGCGAGAACGCGGACGCCGCGTTCTGCCGCGAGGTGTGGGCCGTCACGGGCGGCAACCCCTACGAGACCGTGGAACTCCTCGCCAAGGTCCAGGACAGCGAACTCGAACCCGTCGAGGCGCACGCCGGTGAACTGCGCGCGCTGAACCGCTCCGCCCGCGGCGGCGGGCTCGTCGCCCGGCTGGAAGAACTCGGCATAGACGCCACCCGGTTCGCCTGGGCCGCCGCCATCCTCGGCAGCGACATCACCGTCGACCTGGTGGCCGAGCTCGCCACCCTCGACCACGACGACGCCATCCGCTGCGCCGAGCGGCTGCGCAGCACCCGTATCCTCACCGACCCCGACCCCTGCACCGGCCGTACCGGACCCGCCGACCTCGAGTTCGTCCACCCGCTGATCGCCACCGCCGTCTACAACTCCATCCCCGACGCGCTGCGCCGCGCCATGCACGGCATCGCCGCCCGGATCGTCACCGACTCCGGACGCGGCGCCGCGTCCGCCTCCCGCCACCTCCTCGAAGTGCACCCGGACGACGACGAGGAACTCGTCCGGCAACTGCGGGACGCCGCCGGTGAACACCTCGCCGTCGGCGCCCCGGACGCCGCCCGCCGCTGCCTGGAGCGTGCCCTGGAGGAACCGCCCCGCCCCGAGGTCCACGCGCGCGTGCTCTACGAACTGGGCTGCGCCACCTTCCTCACCGCGCCCGCCCGGACCATCGGCCATCTGCGGACCGCGCTCGGCATGTCCGGCCTCGACGGGGACGCGCGGGTGGACGCCGTGGTCCGGCTCTCCCAGGCGCTGCTGCACAACAACCAGATGGAGGAGGCCGTCCGCACCGTCGAGGAGGAGGCCGCCCGGCTGGAACCCGGCCCCGCCCGGATGCGGCTGCAGGCCGTGCAGTTCATGTGGGAGGGCCTCCACGCCGGCGAGACCACCGCTCCCGGCCGTTCCGAACGCCTCGCCGCCCTCGCCGCCACCTGCACCGGCCGGGACAACTCCGAACGCGCGCTGCTCATTCTGCGCGGCTTCGACGCCATGATGCGCGGCGAGAACGCCGAAGTGGTCGCCGAGAACAGTGACCGCGTCCTCGTCAACGGCCGCCTCGCGCCCGGACTCGGCTGGACCGACGCCGAGTGGGGCGTCGAACTGCTGCTGATGCTGGCCGGCACGTACGTCTACACCGACCGCCTCGACCGCGCCGAAAGTCTCTACAGCGAGGCCCTGCGCTCCTACGAGACAGCCGGCTGGAGCGGCGGCCACCTGGCCCTCGCCCACGCCTACGTCGGTCTCGCGCACCGCAGGCGGGGCCGCCTCGTGGCGGCGGAGAAGTCGCTGCGCGAATCCCTGCGTCTGGCCGAACGCGTGGGCCGCGGCCTGCCCCTGTACTGGACGGCGACCTGCAACCTGGTCGACACCCTGCTCGTCCGCGGCCATGTGGACGAGGCCTGGGAAGTCGCCGAACGGCACGGGTTCGCGCCGCCCTATCCGTCCACCATCGTGCTGCCCGACCCCCGCTCGGTGCGCGGCAGGCTGCTGCTCGCGGTCGGCCGTACGAAGGACGGCATCAACGAACTGGAGGCCGCCGAGAAGGCTGCGGCCTCCCGCGGCCACCACAACCCCGTCCACCTGTTCTGGGCCGCCGACCTCGCCCGCGCCCTCGCCACCGAGGACCCGGCCCGTGCCGCCCGGCTCGCCGTCGAGTACCGCAGCCAGGCCGAGCGCTTCGGCACGGACACCGCCATAGGCGAGGCCCTGCGCTGCGCCGCCGCCCTGGAGACCGGCCGGCGGGCGGTGCGGCTCGCCGCCCGGGCCGTCGCCTACCTGGAGTCCTCACCCTGCCAGTACGAACACGCGGCGGCCCGCGTCGAGTACGGCATCCTCGCCCGCTCGCGGACCGACCTGGAACGGGGCCTGGCTCTCGCACGCTCCTGCGGCGCGGACGGCCTGGCCGCCCGCGCCGAGGCCGAACTGACCACGACGACCGGCCGGGCCCAGTGACCTGAGCCGGAAATTCCTCGGCAGATCGGCGGATGTGATGCATCCGCCGAATCCGGTGGAGCTCACGAATGCCTCTGGCCACAGCCTCCCTCGGCCACCGCGGATGCATCGAGCGCCCGGCAGGAACTGCCCAAGGATCTCCGGCTCAGGGCACTGGACCGCCGGCTCGGCCACGACCCCGGGAGGAGAGCGGGGCAACCGGCCCCTGTGACGCTCGGGCTCACAGCCGACCGCGTCCCGCTCGGCCACCGGGCGCAGTGTCACCCGCATGTTCCCGGGTGGGGCGCCGGCCGGTGAGGACCTGCCCGGGACGTCCGGTCGGCCGCGGGCCCGCGCCCCGACCGGTGCCGGTCCACAGTGCTGGGCGGCAGCAGACTCGTCACCGACGTCACTGACGTCACCGACGTCACCGACGTCACCGAGGGAAGAGGATCAGCCCGTTCACCGGCCGCCCCGCCGGTCCGGGCCCGCACGGCCCGCCCGCTGACGGACCGTGGCGTCCCGCCGTCCCGGACCCTTTCCTGCCCGTCGCCCACTGGGTCGGCAGCGTGTCACTACGGCCCCTCGGTCTCCTCCGCCAGCACCCGCTGGGCCGTGGCGAACGCCGAGTTGGCCGCCGGGACTCCGCAGTACACCGCCGTCTGCAGCAGGACGGCCCCGATCTCCTCCGGGGTCAGCCCGTTGCGCCGGGCCGCGCGGACGTGCATGGCCAGTTCGTCGTAGTGGCCGTGGGCGACCAGGGCGGTGAGCGTGATCATGCTGCGTTCGCGGCGGCTGAGCGTGGGATCGGTCCACACCTCGCCCCAGGCGTAGCGCGAGATGAAGTCCTGGAACCGCGCCGTGAACGGCGTCTGCCGCGCCTGGGCCCGGTCCACGTGCGTGTCCCCGAGAACCTCGCGCCGTACCCGCATCCCGCTCGTCGCGTCCCCGCCGAAGTGGGCCCGCAGCGCCGTCAGCACCGCCTCCGGGCGCTCCGCCGGCGCCAGATGCGAGGCACCCGGGATCTCGACGAGCCCCGCCCCCGGCACCGCGTCGGCGATCTCACGCAGATGCGCCGGGGGCGTCGCCGGATCCTCCCGGCCGGCCACCAGCAGCGTCGGCGCCCCGATCTGTGCGAGGCGGTCCCGCAGATCGAACGCGGCCAGCGCGTCGCAGCAGGCGGCATACGCCCCGGGATCGGCGTCCCGGTGGTCGCGGACCAGCTCCGGCACCGTGAAACCGGGCGTGAACCAGCGGGAGTCCGCGCTCTTTGCAAGCCCCGCGAGGCCCTCGCTCCGCACCAGTGCCGCCCGCTCCTCCCACGCCTTCGCGCCGTTGAAGTGCGCCGAGGAACAGATCACGGCCAGCGACGACACCCGCTGCGGATACCGCACGGCCAGCTCAAGACCCACCGCGCCGCCCAGCGACACCCCCGCGTAGGCGAACCGTTCGATGCCGAGCGTGTCGGCGAGTGCGATCACCAGATCCGCCAGATCGCCGACGGTCGCGCCGGGGCCGATCAGCCCCGGCGCCGAACCGCCGTGTCCCGGCAGGTCCCAGCGGACCACCCGGTGCGTGGCCGACAGTTCGGGCGCCACCTTGTCCCACAGGGCGTACGACGTGCCCAGCGAGGGGCCGAGCAGCAGCGGGTGAGCGGAACCGGAGCCTTCGATACGGTGGTTGAGGAGAGTGTCGGTCACGAGCGCTCCAGTGCACGGTCGGTGAGGGGCCCGGCGGAGCCGGTGTAACGGGTGGGGTCGGTCGCGGCGGTGAGGTCGAAGCCCTTCCACTCCGGGCGCTCGGCCAGCTCCGGTTCCTCCGCGAGGAGTTCATCGAGCATGTCGCCGAGCAGCGTGCCGAGGTCACGGCCCTCCGCGTACGCGCGCCGCGCCAGGCCGGTGAGCAGTTCCTTCGCCCGGCCGCGCCCGAGAAGGGGTGCCAGTTCGGCGGACAGCCGCTCGGAGACGATCAACCCATGGGTCAGGCCGAGGTGTTCGCGCATCACGTCCGCGTGCACCCGCAGTCCACCGGTGAGTTCGGCCGCGTTCCGGGCCGCGCCGCCGGCCAGGCGCAGCAGCTCCCGCAGCGGCTCCCACTCGGCGTGCCAGGACCCGGCCGGCCGCTCGTCCTCGGCCACCAGCGAGCCGTACAGCGTGGCCGCGAGCTGCGGCGCCTGGCGGGCCGCCGCCGCGATCAGCGTCGAACGCACCGGATTGGCCTTGTGCGGCATGGCCGAGGACCCGCCGCCGCTGCCCTCGGAGACCTCCGCGATCTCGGTGCGGGAGTACGTGAGCACGTCCGCCGCGAGCTTGCCCAGGGCCCCGGCGGTGAAGGCGAGAGCGCCGGCGAGATCGGCGACCGGCGTGCGCAACGTGTGCCAGGGGAGAGCGGGCGTGCGCAGTCCGAGCTCCCGGGCGTAGAGCGCGGGAAGTCCGGTCGGGTGCGTCGCCCCGTACGCTGTGAACGCGGCCAACGTCCCTGCTGCGCCGCCGAGTTGGGCGGGGAGCGAAACACGTACGGCCGTCGTCCGGTCGCGGGCGTCGAGCACGAGGGAGCGCCACCCGGCGGCCTTCAGCCCGAACGTCGTCGGCACCGCGTGCTGGGTCAGCGTGCGTCCCGGCAGCACCGTGTCGCGGTGCTCGGCGGCGAGGCCGGACAGCGCCCGCTGGGCGCGGTCGAGGTCGTCGAGGAGCGGGCCGAGGGCGCGGTGGGCCACCAGCATCAGAGCGGTGTCCATGATGTCCTGGCTGGTCGCCCCCCGGTGCACATAGGGGCCGTAGGGCTCGCCCACCGCCCGGGTCAGATCCGCGACCAGCGGGATCACCGGGTTCCCACCGCCCCGCGCCCGCTCGGCGAGGGACGCGAGGTCGAAGCGCCCGGGGTCGGCGGCCACCTCCGTGACCGCCGCCGCCGCCTCGGCGGGGGCGAGCCCGGCCGCCGCCTGCGCCCGGGTCAGCGCGGCCTCGGCGTCGAGCAGCGCCCGCAGGACGGCACCGTCCCCGGCCTCGGCGGCGGCCGGGGAACCGGCCCACCCGGGGGCGAGCAGACCGGTGCCGGCATCGGCTGATGTCACTGGAACTCCAGGAAGACCGTTTCGCCCTCGCCTTGAAGGCGGACGTCGAAACGGTACGTCCCCCGCCCCTCGTCCGCCGCGATCAGCGTGTCGCGGCGGTCCGCGTCGAGCCGGGACAGCAGCGGGTCCGCCGCGAGCGCGGCCTCGTCGCCCGGCAGGTGGATCCGGGTGAACAGATGCGTCAGCAGGCCCCGCGCGAACACACACAGACTGAGGTGCGGCGCGCTTCGCCCCCGTGCCCCCGGCCGCAGCGTGCGCACGTACCAGTGGCCGTCGGCGTCGGTCTGGATCCGGCCGAAGCCGGTGAACTCCACCCCGTTGCGGCCCAGGAAGTCGCCGCTCGCCGGGTCCCGCCGCATCGAACCGTCGGCGGTCGCCAGGTTGCCCTCCGGGTCCGGCCCCCACACCTCCAGCAGCGCGTCCGGCAGCGGGTTGCCCTCGCCGTCGTACACGTAGCCGTGCACGGTGACGGTGTCCGGGTGGCCGGCCGGCGCGATGTCCTCACCGCCGCGGAACGGCAGCGCATAGCCGTAGAAGGGGCCGACGGTGTGCGAGGGGGTGGGCAGCACGTTCTCCGGATTGCCCGTGTCGATCTTCGTCATGACGGTCAGCGCCCTTCTTCCATCCAGGTGGCCCGCGGCCCGTCGAGCACGATGTCCCAGTGGTAGCCGAGGGAGAACTCCGGCACCGACAGACTGTGGTCGTAGGTCGCCACCAGCCGCTGACGGGCCGCGTCGTCGGTCACCGACTGCAGAATCGGGTCGTACGGGAACAGCGGGTCGCTGGGGAAGTACATCTGCGTCACCAGCCGCTGGGTGAAAGCGGTGCCGAAGACGGAGAAATGGATGTGCGCCGGGCGCCACGCGTTGACGTGGTTGCGCCATGGATACGGTCCCGGCTGGATGGTCGTGAAGCGGTAGAAGCCCTCGGCGTCGGTGAGGGTGCGGCCGGCGCCGGTGAAGTTCGGGTCCAGCGGTGCGTCATGCTGCTCACGCTGATGGGCGTACCGTCCGGCCGAGTTGGCCTGCCAGACCTCCACCAGCTGGCCGCGCACGGGACGGCCGTCGCGGTCCAGCAGCCGTCCGGAGACGGTGATCCGCTCTCCGAGGGGCTCGCCGGGGTGCTGCCGGGTGAGGTCGTTGTCGGTCTCGGTGACGTCCCGTTCCCCCCAGGCGGGGGAGGACAGCTCCACCAGCTCGGGGTCCTTGGTCACGTCGACCGCGATCGCCGGCTGCCGGGGGTGGCGCAGCACCGACGAACGGTACGGCCGGTAGTCGCGGCGTGGGTGGTGCTCGACCGGGGCACCGCTCGCCACCCGCTTCTCGTACGCGGCGTGCTCGGCCGCGATCTCCTGGTCGATGTCGTGCTGAGTGAGAACGTTCGTCACAGAGGCCACCACCTTGTCCATCCGAGGTACCCCATCCCTTCCGGCCCGGTCGGCCGGACGCGTGTCGTCGGTCTGCGTCGCCAGTCCCGAATTAGTCAGGGCACTGAGTATTTTCGCAGCGGTTCCCTCACGCTGCCATCGCTGGGCAGGGGCGTCAATACCCCGGTGCCTCCTGCGTCGATGTCGGTATGGACCGCAGACAGGGTCGGTCTTGCACGGGTATTGTTCAGTGCACCAACGAATCGCAGCAACGAACTGCAGTAACCGACTGCAGTAATGGATCGACGGCATCGGCAGTGAGGGGCGTACATGGCCGCGGTGGACCTCACCACCCATCCCGGGCACCTGGCCCGGCGGCTCCAGCAGGCGCACCACCTGCTGTGGAACACGATGGTCTCCGAGGAGATCACCTCCCCGCAGTTCGCGGTCCTCAACGCGCTCGTCGCCGAGCCGGGCCTGGACCAGCGCACCGTGGGGGAGCGGGTCGGGCTGGACCGGTCCACCATCGCCGAGGTGATCGGCCGGCTCATCCGGCGGGAACTGCTGGACAAGGTCCGTGACCCGCAGGACGGACGCCGTTTCCTGCTCCGGCTCACGGATGACGGCCTGCGCACCCACCGCAAGCTGGCGGTGCGCACCGCCCGGATGAACCAGATCTTCCTGGGCCCGCTGGACGCCGACGAGCAGGCCGCCTTCTTCACGTTGATCCGGCGGGTGGCGGACGCGGCCGAGGGGCTGCGCCACCCCGGCGAGCCTACGGCTCCGGTGATCCGGTGATCCGGTGATCCGGTAACCCGGTACCCCGGTACCCCGGTACCCCGGTACCCCGGTGGCCCGGTGGCCCGGTGGCCCGGTGGCCCGGTGGCCCGGTGGCCCGGTGGCCCGGTGATCCGGCGGTCCGGCGGTCCGGCGGGTCCGGTGGTCCCGCCGGTCGCCCCGAGCTGATCAGGTGGCCTTCGTGTAGACCACCCACACCTGCCCCTGCGCGAAGTTCACCTCGGTGCCGTCGTCCGTCGTGAACGCGGTGCCGTCCGAGGCGTCCGGGCGGCTCCAGTGGACGTCGTGGGCGCGCCCGTCGCGCAGCACGGTGGCCGTCCCGGAGCCCACCGTCTCGGTGTACGGCGTGTTGTTGCCGCGGGAGTCGTGGTAGTCGGACGGGCGGACGGTCACGTACTGAACGACGACGGTCGCGGGCGCCACCGGCTCGCCCCGCGCGGTGACCGCGGGGGTGCCGTCCATGGAGACCAGCCAGCGGTCGCGGGCGTCGGACCAGCTGAAGGTGAAGCGGGCCGCCGGATAGCGCACCGTGCGCGTGCTCGTGGGTTCGCCGCCCGGGGGCGGCGGGCCGTGGCGGAAGCCGGTGGTCAGCGAGGCCCGGCCGGGCGGCTCGTCCATGAGCTGCCGGGGCTGGAGGAAGAGGTTGTGCGGGGCGGACCGCGTGGTGCCCCGGACGTAGACGCCCGCCCCCGAGCCGGGTGTCCCGGGCGTCAGGGGCTCCAGCGGCGCCCGGTCGATCAGCGGCAGCAGTCTGCCCTGCGCCCCGGAGAACGCCAGGATCGGCCGGTCGAACTGGCGCAGCAGCTCCAGGTCGGCCTCCCGGGCGCTGCGCACCGGCCCGACGGACTCGGGCAGCCGGGTGGCGTAGATCGCCATCAGCCGGCTCAGGCCGCCCTCGACCTGCTCGACGTACACCACGTCCGCCGACTCCAGGCCCGTCTGGGGGCGGGCCGCGGGGACGTTGTCGATCTTCACCGCGAGGACCGGCGGGCGGTCGCCCCCGTGGGTTTCGTCCGTTTCGCCCGGGCGCGACGGACGCGGCGAGCCGCGTCCGTCGTCACCCGGACCGTTCGACGCCGTGCAGCCCGCCGCCAGACCGGCCGCCAGCAGCGTCGCCAGCAGCGCTCTCGCCGTCGCGACGCGTCGTGCGCGTGCTCTTCGTCCCGTGCCCACCGTCGCCACTCTGCCTGCCTCACATCATCGGTTGTCTCGATTGTGCGCTTTTCTGATTGTCGGTGGCCATACCTGATCGGTGGTGCTCCCGCGCGGTGGCTTCCGCCGATCGGCCCAGTGGGGGAGCGGTTCGGCATCGGCCACCCGGGTACCCGGAGCGCCCGCCGTACGGACGGCAGACAGCACGCACCGGCGGACCGTACGGACGGCGTACCGGCCACGACGACGCAGGGAGCAGGCGGCGATGAGGGCAGTGACCTGGCAGGGAAAGCGGGACGTTCGCGTGGAGGAGGTGCCCGACCCGCGGATCGAGGAACCGACGGACGCCGTCATCCGCGTCACGTCCACCGGACTGTGCGGTTCCGACCTGCACCTCTACGAGGTGCTCACCCCGTTCATGACCCCGGGTGACATCCTCGGTCACGAGCCCATGGGCATCGTCGAGGAGGTCGGTGCCGGCGTACCGGACCTCCAGGCCGGTGACCGTGTCGTCGTGCCGTTCCAGATCGCCTGCGGCAACTGCTGGATGTGCCTCACGGGCCTGCCCACCCAGTGCGAGACCACCCAGGTCAGCGCCGAGGGCATGGGCGCGGCCCTGTTCGGCTACACCCGCCTCTACGGTGCGGTGCCGGGCGGCCAGGCCGAGTACCTGCGGGTCCCGCAGGCCCAGTACGGCCCGATCAAGGTCCCCGAGGGGCCGCCCGACGACCGGTTCGTCTACCTCTCCGACGTCCTGCCCACCGCCTGGCAGGCGGTGGCCTACGCCGACGTCCCGAAGGGCGGCAGTATCGCCGTGCTCGGCCTCGGTCCCATCGGTGACATGGCCTGCCGGGTCGCCCGGCTCAAGGGCGCAGACCGGGTCTTCGGCGTGGACCTGGTCCCGGAACGACTGCGCCGGGCGCAGGAACGGGGCGTGGAAACCTTCGATTTGCGCTCCTTCGACGACGAGAAGGAACTCGTCACCGCGATCCGTGACCGGACCGACGGCCGCGGCCCCGACGCCGTGATCGACGCCGTCGGCACCGAGGCACACGGCAGCGCGGCGGCCCGCATGGTGCAGAACACCGCGGCGCTGCTGCCCCGGAAACTCAGCGGCCCCCTGGCCGAACGCTTCAGCGTCGACCGGCTCGCCGCCCTGCACACCGCGATCGACCTGGTGCGCCGCGGCGGCACCGTCTCGGTGTCCGGCGTCTACGGCGGCACGGCCGACCCGATGCCCCTGCTCACCATGTTCGACAAGCAGATACAGATGCGCATGGGGCAGGCGAACGTCCGCCACTGGAGCGACGAGATCATCTCCCACCTCACGGACGGCGACCCCCTCGGCGTCGAGGACTTCGCCACCCACCGCCTGCCGCTGTCGGACGCACCCCTGGCCTACGACATGTTCCAGCGCAAGCGGGACGGCGCGGTCAAGGTCCTCATGCAGCCGTGAACCCGGCATGATCCGAACGAGAGGCCCTATAGCCTGTCCGGCACATCCCCGCCCGCTCAGAACGCGGAGAGCGGATCTTCGTGGACTACAACCAGACGGCCCGCGACCGCATCATCGCCTCCGCCTGCTCCGTACGCCCCCGCCCGCACGCACCCGTCTCGGCGCCGCTGCGCTGGGACGAGGTGCCCGTCGCGCACCCCAGGGACTTCGATCTCGCGACCATGCCCGCGCGCTTCGCCGAACTCGGCGATGTGCACGCGGACATGGGCGATCACAGATTCTCGCTCGAACCCCTGCTCGAACTCGCCCGACGGGACGAGCACGACCACGGACTCGGCGATCTGCCCTACCCGCCCGAGTATCCGAAGATGCCGGGGGAACCCGGCCGGGTACAGCCGAGCCGGGTCAGGAAGCCCGGAACCGCGGCTTCCTGACCCGGCGCACCGCTTCACCTTCGCAGGGAAATCAGCGCTGTGTCACGGCAGTTCGTGCTACCGCAACCGTTTCACGGCAGTGGTTTCACGGCAGTTCCTTGATCCGGACGTCCCGGTACGAGACCACGTCCGTCGTGCCGTGCACCTGGAGGCCGAGGTAACCGGAGGCGAACCGCCGCCCGTCCGTGCCCGGGTCGTCCGAGCGCGGCGGGGTGAAGTCCTGACCACCGGTGTTGTCGAACTCGTTGATCAGCACACCGTTGCGGAAGACCGAGTAGTGCTGGCCCTCCACCCGGATCTCGTAGTCGTTCCAGGTGCCCTTCTGGGTCACCCCCGCGCCGGCCAGGCCCACCCGGTCGAAGCCGTAGACCGAACCGGTCTTGTACATGTCGCCGGTGGGCGAGTCGAACACCTGGACCTCGTGTCCGTACTTGATGGCGGCCCACTCCGGCCGGGTCTCCTCCGGGTGGTCGTGGATCTGCGGGAACCGCACGAACACGCCGGAGTTGGCGTTCCCGGCACCCGGGGCGTCGTCACGCCACTGCAGCTTCAGCGAGAAGTCGCCGTACTTGCGCTCGGGGAACCACAGCATGCCGAGCCCGGACTTCGTGGTGCCGGACGTGATCGATCCGTCCGGGTTCAGCGCGAACGAACCACCGCCCACCTGCTGCCACTTGGCGAACGCCGCCGCGCTGCCGTCGAGGATCTTGCGGTAGCCGTCGGTCTGGCCCGGCTCGCCGATCCCGGACTGGCGGGCCGCCTGGTTGACGGCCCGGTACTCGCGCTGGTCGACGACACCTTCCTTCCTGAGCTTGTCCAGCACGCTCTTCACGTGCTTCAGGAACAGCGCGCTGGACGTCCACTCCTTCTCGTCCTCGATCAACTCGCCGATCCGGCACCGGTTGTTGGTGACCCGATTGGGTACACCCGAGTCGACCTCGCCGACGATCACCGTCAGGCGCTCGTCGTACTCGGGGCAGGGCGGCGGCGGGACCTGGCCGGTCACGACGGTGAAGCTCACCGTGAGCGGTGCGGAGGTGTTGCCCGCCTTGTCGCGCGCCCGGTACGCCACGGTGTGCCGGCCCGCCCGGTCGACGACCACGGGCCCTGTGTACGCCAGGTAGGGCCCGGAGTCGAGCGAGTACTCGATGGACGCGACGCCGGAACCGCCCGCGTCGGTGGCGCTGATGGTCACCTTCGCACTGCCGATGTAGGCCCCGGCGGAGTTCTTCGACCCCTCGACGCCCACGCCCGTCACCGGCGGGGTGGTGTCCTGCGGGGGCGCGGTGACGACGGTGAAGGCGACGCTCTTGGCCGCCGAGACGTTGCCCGCCCGGTCGGTGGCGCGGTAGCGCACGGTGTGGGTGCCGACCTGATGCACCATCACCGGGCCGCTGTACGCCTGCCAGGCGCCCGCCGCACCGACCGCGTACTCGATGGTGTTGACACCGGAGCCCGTGTCGGAGGCGCTGACGGTGACGGTCGCCATGTCGATGTAGGCGCCGTCGGCGTTCTTCTCGCCGTCCACCGTCGCCGAGGTCTCCGGCGCGGTGGTGTCGTCCGTCGGCGGGGCGACGACGGTGAACTCGACGCTCTTCTCCGCCGAGACGTTGCCCGCCCTGTCCAGGGCGCGGTAGCGCACCGTGTGCGTGCCGACCTGGTCGACCACCACCGGTGCGGTGTACGGCTGCCAGGCGCCGTCGGCGCCGATCGCGTACTCGATCCGGTCGACGCCCGAGCCCTCGTCGGTCGCCGTGAGGGCGACGCTCGCCGAACCGACGTACGCGCCTTCGGCGTTCCTCGTGCCGGTCACCTCGGCCGTCGCCTTCGGCGCCGTGGTGTCCTCCCCGCTGCCCTCGGTCACCACCAGGATGCCCTGCATCATGCCGTGGCCGGGAATCGTGCAGTGGTAGAAGTAGCGGCCCGGGGTGAGCGTGACCTCGGCGGTGTGCCGGCCGCCCTGGGCGTCACCGGGGTTGGCGAGGATGTTCAGCTGGACGTCGTTGTTGAACTCGGGGTCCGACGTGGCGAACGTCAGCGTGTGCGGCATACCGGTGGTGTTGCCGGTGGCCACGCTGTTCTCGAAGACGATCGTCGCCGGTCCGGCCACCGCGGTCGCCGGTGCCGAGAGGTACTTGTCGATGCCGTTGCCCGCGGTCCAGGTGAGCACCTGGTCCGCCGCGGCCCCGGCCTTCCCCGCCTGCCCCGCCTCCGGCTCGCCGGCGGCGGAGACAGTCTGCAGGCCGAGCATCATGAGGAGGGTGGCCAGCAGGGCGGCCCAGACTCTTCGTTGTTGGCGCATCACTGGTTTCACTCGGCCTTCCTCGCCAGCTGACCGGCGGCCGGGGTCGGTCCGCCGCCCGTGTAGGTGACCCGCCACAGCGCGGACTTGGAGTCCGAGGTGAAGAAGCCGCGGCCGTAGTCGAGGACGTACAGCGCGCCGTCCGGACCGAACTTCCAGTCCATCAGGTTCTTGATGCCGGCATCGCCGACCGGCACGATCTTCTTCAGCGACTCCGAGTGCACCGGCAGTCCGCCGTCGCCCTGCGTCTTCGGGTTCATGAGCACCGCGTTGCGCGGCTGGTCGGCGTCGTAGAAGTCGCCGACGAACCACTTGCCGTCCCAGTAGGCCGGCCACTTGGTGTCACTGCCGCCGGCCTCGTCGTAGCGGTAGACCGGCCCGTTCATCGCGGCCTGGCCGCCGCCCTTGAGCCAGGGCAGCTTGTAGGTGGCCTCGTCCTGCTTGTAGGACGGGACACCGTTCGCGTCGCGGGGGAAGTCCGGGCCACCGCCCTGCGGTGAGTACCAGATGTTGTTGCCGGTCACCGGCGGCAGATTGACCAGACCGTCGTTGTTCGGCGACTCGTTCTTCGGGTGGTCGCAGTCGTACCAGCCCAGCGGCCGCGACGGATCGGGCAGATTGCGGTCCCGGTAGGGCTGGTTGTTGCCCATGCAGTAGGGCCAGCCGCGGTTGGACGCCTTCGTGATCACGGCGAAGGTGTCGTACTTGGCCGGGCCCCAGGTCGTCGACGGCTGACCGGCGTCCGGGCCGACCCAGCCGGCGTAGAGCACGTCGGTCCGCGGATCGACGGAAATGCGCGCCGGGTTGCGCACGCCCATCACATAGATCTCGCCGCGCGTCTTGCCGCCGCCCTCGGCACTCTCCTTACCGGTGAACAGGTTGCCCTCGGGGAGGGTGTACGTGCCGTCCGGCTCCGGGTGGATGCGCAGGATCTTGCCGTTGAGGTTGTTGGTGTTGCCGGCCGTGCGGCGCGCGTCCGCGAAGGAGACGCCCTTGTAGTTCGGCTCGGGGTTGTTGCCCGAGTAACCACCGCTGAAGCCACTGGAGTTGTTGTCACCGGTGGCGATGTACAGGTTGCCCTTGGAGTCCCAGGCCAGCCCGCCGCCCGAGTGGCAGCAACTGTGGATCTGCACCGGCCAGTCCAGCAGGACCTTCTCGCTGGCCAGGTCCAGCTTGCCGGTGGACTCGTCGAACGTGAAGCGGGAGACCCGCCGTTCGGCCATGCGCTTGTCGCGGTCGATCTCCGAGTGGGGCGTGTAATGCAGGTACACCCACCCGTTCCGCTCGAACCGCGGGTCCAGCTCGATGCCGAGCAGGCCCTCCTCGACCTTGACCAGTTCGTCGCCGCCGCCCTTGTTGCCGAAGACGGTGAGCGCCCCGGCCAGGGTGACCTTCTCGGTCCTCGGGTCGTAGACGTGGATCTCGCCCTTGCCCTTGCCGATGTCCGGGTTGTTCCAGTCGGTGACCACGGGCTGCGAGGAGTCGGCGCCGCCGCGGCCGATGGAGAAGACGCGGCCGTCGGGGGCGGTGACCAGTCCGTGCGGCTCGCCGATCTGGTCGTTCTGGCCCGGCTGGTTGGGCCGGGTCAGCCGCTTGGCCTCGTAGTTGCCGTTGATGGTGGCCTTGCAGTCGGCCCGTACCAGCCGGGTGGTCCACAGCAGCGCGCCGCGCAGGTGGTCGCGGAAGTCGGTCTCGTCGTACGACGACACCGTGCCGCCCATCCCGGTGTAGAAGGACCGTCCGCCGTCGTAGTCGCGGCACCAGCTCACGGGGTGGTCCGCGCCGTTGGCGCTCGCCCCCGGCTGGTAGGTCGACTCGCGGACCCGGGCGACGGTGTGCACCTCGCCGGAGGGGTTCCGCGTCCAGTTCAGCCACGTGTCGGGCCGCTTCCACTCCTGCGGCAGGCCCTTGGCCGCCGGGTGCTGCCGGTCGCCGACCTCGACGGTCGCCCGCTGGACGTTCGTTGGGCCGGACGCGGCCGGGCGGGCGCCGATGAGACCGGTGAACCAGTCCGAGTACGGCTCCGCGCGGGCCGCGTCATGAATGCCGACGAACCCGCCGCCGGCCTCCATGTAGGCCTCCAGGCCCGCCTCCTGGGCCGGGTCGAGGACATCCCCGCCGCCGGTGAGGAACACGACCGCGTTGAAGCGGCTCAGCCTGGTGTCGTTGGTGAAGACCGAGGCGTTGTCCGTCGCCGTGACCTCGAACCGCTGGTTCTGCGGACCGGACAGCCCGATCTTCTCGATCGCCTCGATCCCGGCGTTCACCAGCGACGACTCGTCGCCGGCCGCGGCGGAACCGTGGAACAGCAGCACCCGTACGTTCGCGCCGCCCGGGGGCGACTTGATCGACATCGTTGTCAGGGCCGGATCCGGGGCCGGGCGTGCATGGGCGGCGGGACCCGACAGCAGTCCGGCGACGACGACCCCGGCGGCAACGGTCGCCGCCCAGGCCCTTCGCCTCGTTCTGTTCGCTCTCGTGCTTCTTGCGCTTCTCGTGCTCAACCCGTGCAAGCGCATGGGTCCTTGATGCGATGTGAACCGCACGTGGCCACCCACCCCTCCTTGGTCGCAGCAACAGCGTCAAGGACGCTAGACCCCTTTGCGTCACTCGCCAATACCTATGGCCGCAATGAAACGAACTTTGTCCTGAGTGTGGATAAACGGGGGAGTGGCCGCTACGGTCTCTCAGGTTCATGACAGCCACTTCACGGCCGGCGTGCACACGCCTTTCGATGCTCGGCACCATCGAGTCCCGTACCAGTAAGGGGAGTTCGGCATGGATAGACGCGGCTTCAACCGGCGGGTGCTGCTGGGTGGCGCGGTCGCGGCGACATCGTTGTCCCTCGGGTCCTCCGAGGCGGTGAGCGCACCGACACCGGCAAGGACGGCTCCCGCGGGCGGCGAGGTGAGGCACATCAAGCTGTACGCCGAGCGCCTGGACGGCGGAAAGATGGGCTACGGCCTGGAGAAGGGCAAGGCGTCCGTCCCCGGCCCGCTGATAGAGCTCAACGAGGGCGACACGCTGCACGTCGAGTTCGAGAACACCATGGACGTACCGGTGAGCCTGCACGTCCACGGCCTGGACTACGAGATCTCCAGCGACGGCACCAAGATGAACCGCAGCGACGTCGCACCCGGCGGCACCCGCACCTACACCTGGCGCACCCACAAGCCCGGACGGCGCTCGGACGGCACCTGGCGGTCGGGCAGCGCCGGCTACTGGCACTACCACGACCACGTCGTCGGTACGGAACACGGCACCGGCGGCATCCGCAACGGCCTGTACGGCGCGGTGATCGTGCGGCGCAAGGGAGACGTCCTGCCGGACCGCACGCACACGATCGTCTTCAACGACATGACGATCAACAACAGGCCCGCCCACACCGGCCCCGACCTCGAGGCCACCGTCGGCGACCGCGTCGAGATCGTCATGATCACGCACGGCGAGTACTACCACACCTTCCACATGCACGGTCACCGCTGGGCCGACAACCGCACCGGCATGCTCACCGGACCCGACGACCCGAGCCAGGTCATCGACAACAAGATCGTCGGACCCGCGGACTCCTTCGGCTTCCAGATCATCGCGGGGGAGGGGGTGGGGGCGGGCGCCTGGATGTACCACTGTCACGTCCAGAGCCACTCCGACATGGGCATGACCGGGCTGTTCCTGGTGAAGAAGCCGGACGGCACGATCCCCGGCTACGACCCGAACGAACACCGGCACGGCCAGGAGCCCGCCCCGGAAAAGAGCGAGAGCGGGGAACACGAGCACTGACGGGGTTCGGGCCGCGGGTCAGGGGGCACGGGTCAGGGGACACGGCCGTACAGCGGGGCACCCTCCGGCGAGAGCGCTCTCACCGCTCGGGGCACCGGGGCTATCCTGATCCGCAGCCGCAGGTGAGGAGCCCCCGACGTGACCGAGACAGTGCCGCGCCCCACCCTGGAGGCCGTGGCCGCGCGGGCCGGGGTCTCGCGGGCCACCGTCTCCCGTGTGGTCAACGGCGCCGACGGCGTCACCGAACCCCTGGCCGAGCGGGTCCGGCAAGCGGTGGAGGAGCTCGGCTACGTGCCCAACCGGGCCGCCCGCAGCCTGGTGACGAACCGGCACGACGCCATCGCCGTGGTCGTCGCCGAACCCGAGAGCCGCGTCTTCGCCGACCCCTTCTTCGCCCGCCAGCTGCGCGGCATCAGCAGGGAGCTGACGGCGCACGACAACCAGCTCGTACTGCTGCTCACCGAGGGCCGCCACGACCATGCCCGCGTCGCCCGCTACCTGGCCGGCGGCCATGTCGACGGCGCGCTGGTCTTCTCACTGCATCTCGACGACCCGCTGCCCGAGCTGATCCAGCGCGCGGGGGTCCCGGTCGTGTTCGGCGGCCGGCCCGACTGGTCCGGCGGTGGGAACGGCGTCGTCTACGTCGACAGCGACAACCGCGGCGGCGCCCGCGACGCCGTACGGCACCTGCTCGGCCTCGGCCGCGGCCGGGTCGCGCACATCACCGGCGCCCTGGACCAGACCTCGGCCGTGGACCGGCTGGACGGCTACCGGGACGCCATGGTCGACGCCGACCCGCAGCTCGTCGCGGAGGGCGACTTCACCCTGGCCGGCGGCGAGCGGGCGATGCGGGAGCTGTTGGAGAACTGCCCCGGTCTGGACGCCGTGTTCGCCGCCAACGACCTCACGGCGGTGGGCGCGCTGCGGGTGCTGCGCGAGCACGGGCGGCGGGTGCCGGACGACGTGGCGGTGGTCGGCTTCGACGACATGCTGCCGTTCGCCGAGCAGACCGACCCCCCGCTGACCACCGTCCGTCAGGACATCGAGGAGATGGGCCGGCTGATGGCCCGGCTCCTGCTGCGCGGCCTCGACCGCACCGCCGCCGCGCGCGAGACCGTGGGCGGGGCCCCCTCCAGCGTGATCTTCCCGACGACCCTGGTACGCCGCGCCTCCGCGTGAGGCCCGCGGCCCCTGCCCGACGGTACCCGCGCCTTCGCGCGAGAACGCTCCGCGCGCCGCCGTGTGTTTCGGCGCCGGTGCGGGCATCGTTCGTGCGGTCGGAGCGGGCGGGTGCCGATGTGGGAGTGGGCGCGGGGGCGGAGGCGGGCGCGGGTCCGAGGTCCAGGGCGCCGCGTTGATCCGTCGTTGAGCGAATGTTTTTCACCGCCCGGCACGCTGTCGGGCATGCACATCGACACCATCGCGTCGCCCGACCTCGCGTGGCAGGAGGAGGCCCTGTGCGCGCAGACCGGGGGAGATTTCTTCTTCCCCGAGCCCGGCAGCTCGGTTCGTGACGCCAAGCGGATCTGCGGCCTGTGCCCCATCCGGGCCACCTGCCTCGACTACGCCATGACCAACGACCTGCGCTTCGGCGTCTGGGGCGGACTCTCCGAGAAGGAGCGGCTGGATCTGCGGCGTACGCCCCGGCGCTGATGGCCGAGGACAGCGGCCGCAGCGGCCCGGAGGGGGAACCCTGACCGGGGGAAACGACGACGGCGGG